>NZ_JBEXOT010000009.1:0-177189 GCF_040611675.1 Streptomyces sp. NPDC006551 | reverse complement strand
ATGATGCCGCCCTTGGTCTCGATACCGAGGGACAGCGGGGTCACGTCGAGGAGCAGGACGTCCTTGACCTCACCCTTCAGCACACCGGCCTGCAGGGCGGCGCCGATGGCGACGACCTCGTCCGGGTTCACACCCCGGTGCGGGTCCTTTCCGGTCAGCTCCTTGACCAGTTCCGTCACCGCGGGCATACGGGTCGACCCGCCCACCAGGATGACGTGGTCGATGTCGGACACCTTGACGCCGGCGTCCTTGACCGCGTTGTGGAACGGGGTCTTGCAGCGCTCCAGCAGATCGGCGGTGAGCTGCTGGAACTGAGCCCGGGTGAGCTTCTCCTCCAGATGCAGCGGACCCTCGGCGGAGGCCGTGATGTATGGCAGGTTGATCGACGTCTCGGTCGACGCGGAGAGTTCGATCTTCGCCTTCTCCGCGGCCTCGCGGAGACGCTGGACAGCCATCTTGTCCTTGGCCAGGTCGACGCCGTACCCGTTCCGGAACTGCTTCACCAGGTGGTCGACGACCCGCTGGTCCCAGTCGTCACCACCGAGATGGGTGTCACCGTTGGTGGCCTTCACCTCGACGAGCCCCTCGCCGATCTCGAGCAGCGACACGTCGAAGGTGCCGCCACCGAGGTCGAAGACGAGGATCGTCTGGTCCTCCTCCTTGTCGAGTCCGTACGCGAGCGCCGCGGACGTCGGCTCGTTGATGATGCGCAGGACGTTGAGGCCGGCGATCTCGCCCGCCTCCTTCGTCGCCGTGCGCTGGGAGTCGTTGAAGTACGCCGGAACGGTGATCACGGCGTCGGTCACGTCCTCCCCGAGGTACGCCTCGGCGTCGCGCTTCAGCTTCTGCAGCACACGCGCCGAGATCTCCTGGGCGGTGTACCGCTTTCCGGCCGCCTCGCCCGCTTCCGGGAACCGCCACGACGCGTCACCCATGTGCCGCTTCACCGACCGGGCGGTGAGTTCGACGTTCGTCACCGCCTGCCGTTTGGCGATGTCCCCGACCAGAACCTGTCCGTCCTTGCCGAAGGCCACGACGGAAGGGGTCGTCCTGTTTCCTTCGGTGTTCGCGACGACCGTGGGCTCACCGCCTTCCAGAACCGCGACGACGGAGTTGGTCGTGCCCAGGTCGATACCCACCGCGCGTGTCATCGCTCGCTCCTTTCCAGCGCGGACGGAGTCGTACGGATCCCCTTTTCCGGATCAGATCGCCTGCGGGCGGCCGAAGAGCAGGTCGTAGCCCACGGGGAGCTGGAGCAGGATCCGGTCCATGAGGTCGTCTCCCGCGATGTCGGCCACGACACTGAGCACGGAGCTGACGTCCCAGGTCGCCGTCTTCTCGGTGGCCCCCTCGATCCAGGCGGCCGTCGCCCGGACGAACCGCTCGGGCGGGAGCGGCTCGCGTGCCTGGAGCGGGTTGAGCAGGACCAGCGCCAGCGTCTCGGGGAGCCGGTCGGCCAGCTCGGACCGCACCTCACCCACGAGATGCGCGCCGAGCAGGGCGAGGACGACGCGGGCGGCGCGTTCGGCCTCCTCCCGGGAGGCGTACTCACCCCGTTCCTGGACCGCGGCCAGCAGCGCGTCCCACTGCATACGCATGGACACCTCCCGAAAGGCGGAATGCATAGATGCACATGTCGGACACTCTGCTTATATACCCCGCTGTACCAAAGCTGACAACCACCGACTCAAGGGTGTTCCGTGGCGGGCAGGGGGCGCTCGGCGTCCTCGCCGGAGTAGAGGCGGTCGACCTCGGGGCGCAGGTCGAGCATGTCCAGAAGGCGCGCCAGGTCCGCGGGGTCGGTGGCGCGCAGAGCGACGGCCAGCCGGGCGGCACGTCGCTGGTCGGCCATCGCCGAAGGGGTCCGATCACTGCCTTCTGCTCGCTCCATGACCAGATCCGACCACGCCGTCGCCGTCCGCGCAGCCCGGGGTGCGCGCCGCGCCTGCCGGGAGCGTGGGGATGCCCTGCTCGACGGGGTGCCGACGGCGCTGCCGGCGGGCAGTCGCGGAGCCGGCCGGTCAAGGCGTTCGTCCGGGTCTGTGAGCGCTCCCCGGCTGAGGACGCGGCCGCTCAGCTCCTTGACGTCGCGAGGGTGATCCCCGGTGGCGGTTCTGCCTGCCGTGATGACGGTGAGTGACGCTCCGGGATGCGCGTGTGAGGGGGCGCTGGTTCTCTGAGGTCATCCGCTCACCCCCCAGATCTCAGGAGTGATCATGAGCGTTGCAGGAGAGTCCGGTGGCCGTGCGCAGCAGCTGCGCCAGAAGGCTCAGGAGATGGAGCAGGCCGCGGAGCGGTCCACGGACCCGGACGAGCGTCAGCGGCTGAAGGACCGGGCCCGGCGGCTCGAGGAGCAGAGCAGGCGCGAGTCGGAGATGGGCATCGGCGAACCGATGTAACGGCTTGTGATCGACCGGCCGGTGGCAGCCCAGACGGGGCGGCCACCGGCCGGTCGCTTGTGTGGGACGTGGGCGCGACGTCGCGATGTCGGTCGTTCCCCCGTCGCGTGGACACCTCGGGAACTCGACGCGGCACCGCGGTTGGACAAGTCTGATCTGGGCATGTCAAACGCTGGTGTCACTCACGTCGTTCTTCTCAGGAGGCCACGCCTTGAAGACGAGTTCGCGGTTCCGCAGGCTGTCGCTCACCCTCGGTGCCGCCATGGCGCTGGTCCTCGCTGTCCCCGGCAGCGCCCTCGCCGCGCCCCCACGAGCCCTCCCCGGCAACGCGGATGGACTGGAACAGACCTTCCAGCCCGCCTACGACTACGACACGGACGGCTGCTATCCCACCCCCGCCATCGGACCCGACGGAACCGTCAACGGCGGTCTCAACCCGTCCGGCGCCCTCAACGGCCAGTGCCGCGACGCGTCGGACCTGGACAACACCAACGGATACGCGCGCTCCCTCTGCAACAACGGCTGGTGCGCGATCATGTACGGCCTCTACTTCGAGAAGGACCAGGCCGTCGCGGGCAGCGGCCTCGGCGGCCACCGCCACGACTGGGAGCACGTCGTGGTGTGGGTGCAGAACAACGAGGCCCGGTACGTCTCCACCTCCGCGCACGGCGCGTTCGACATCCACGGCCGGGACCGGATCCGCTGGGACGGAACTCACCCCAAGATCGTCTATCACAAGGACGGCATCGGCACGCACTGCTTCCGCCCCGCCAACTCCAACGACGAGCCGCCGGAGAACCACTACCGCGGCTGGCGGTTCCCCGCCCTCGTCGGCTGGAACGGCTACCCCGCCGATCTCCGGGACAGGCTCAGCCGCGCCGACTTCGGCAGCGCCGTATTCGGTCTGAAGGACGGCAACTTCGCCGCCCACCTCCAGAAGGCCAAGCCGCCGTCCATCCCCTTCGACCCGTACGCCTGACGCTCGCCCCCGGTGCGAGGCGCGTTCGGCGCCCGGCCGGAACCTCTCCGTCTCGTCCACGAGTCCCGGTGTCCATCGGGGGTATGCGCAACCTTCCTGGAGGACACCGGACTTGGGGGAGGGGACCCATGACGCCACGCATCGGATGGCGCCGCGCCACGGCCGGGCGGTCGGAGGGCGAGGACCCGAGACGCGGCCCGGGACCCTGGCTCCGGATCTTCCTCGCGGTGCTGGCCGTGGCGGCGATGGTGGCCTTCGGTGTCGTCCTGGCCCGGCTGACCCTGCAGCCGTCTCCGGCCTCGGACGCGCTCACCCACACCAACCTCCGGCCAGGCGACTCGATCCGCGCCTACCTCGCGCAGCCCGCCTTCCGGGACACCGTCAAACAGCTCGGCGGAAACATCCTCCTGGGCGTGCCCTTCGGCCTGTTGCTACCAGTCGTGTCTCCCCGCACCCGGGGGTTCGTGCGGATCGCCCTGCTGACCGTGGCGACGATGCTCCTCGTCGAACTGATCCAGGGCGCCCTGATCACCGGGCGCGCCTTCGACATCGACGACGTGCTGCTGAACACGGCCGGCGCACTCCTCGGGTACGCCCTGGTGGGGCGCCGCCTGGGCAGGGCCGTGCACCCCCGGCGCAAGCGCCGCTGGTGGTCGCCCCGCCGCACCTGACCGACCCGTCTTCCCAGAAGGAGGCTTCCATGTACGAACGAGAAAGCGACGCGACGCCGATGGGCGAGCGGGACGGCGGCCGCCTCGGCACGAGGGACGCGCGGTCGGACGGCCGGGCCGAGACGGAGGACAAGCAGGCGGACGGCCGGGCCGAGACGGAGGACGAGCGGGCGGACGGCCGGGCCGAGACGGAGGACGAGCGGGCGGACCGGCGCTGGCAGGAACTCATCCAGGAGATACGGGTCGCCCAGACCGGCGTGCAGATCCTCCTCGGCTTCCTCCTCACGGTGGTCTTCACCCCGCACTTCCAGGGCCTCGAACAGACGGACAAGACCATCTACATCGTCACGGTCGTCCTCGGGGCCCTGGCGACAGGGGCGTTGATCGGCCCGGTCTCCTTCCACCGGATCGTGTCGGGACGACGGATCAAGGCGCAGGCCGTGGTGTGGGCCTCACGCCTCACCTTCGCCGGGATCGTCCTGCTCCTCGCGACACTGACATCGGCGCTGTTCCTCATCCTGCGGGTGGCCACCCACGACGCGTACGTGCCCTGGCTGGTCTGCGGCGTACTCGTCTGGTACCTGCTCTGCTGGTTCGTCCTGCCCCTCTGGGTCCGCACCCGTTACACCAGCGGGGACTGACACCGCACCCGGTTCCGTGGCAGCGGACGGAGCACGGCACCGGTTCGGATGAAGCACCGCGTGTCCGGTCCGGCGCGTGGAATGCGTCCCCCGACCAGTCCGTACCACCGAGGAGTCGCCCATGCGCCGCTTCGTCGTCACCGCCGCTCTCACCCTCGGCGCGCTCGCCTGCGCGTCGGCCGTCCCCGCCGCCGCGGAGGAGGAGCGTGAGACGGAGTACAGCCACACGTTCCAGGTCCACGTCGGAGACGTGCACATCGTCGAGGCCGTCACTTTCGAGGAGGAGTACACGCCCGCGGAGTGATCCGTCTTCCGGGAGCGGCCGGGGGCCGCGAGCGCGTCTCCGACGGGAGGCGCCCGCGGGCCCCGGCCGGCGGTGTGCGAAGGTGACCCGGTGACCACGCCTGAGAAGTCCGACCGCCTCGTCTTCGGCTGCATGGGCCTGGGGGGCGCCTGGGACACGAGCCCCCTCACCGCCGCCGACATCGACGCGGCCTCGACGGCCGTCGAGGCGGCCGTCGAGAGCGGCATCACCACCTTCGACCACGCCGACATCTACCGGCACGGAAAGTCGGAAGCGGTCTTCGGCGAGATCCTGGCCCGCTCGGCCGGGCTGCGGGAACGGATCACCCTGCAGACCAAGTGCGGCATCCGGCTCGCCGACGGGGACCGGCCCGGCCTGTACGACCTGCGCGGGGCCTCCATCGTCCGCAGGGTGGAGGAGAGCCTGCACCGACTGCGCACCGACGTACTCGACGTGCTGCTGCTGCACCGCCCCGACCCGCTCGCCGACCCCGCGGACATCGGCGAGGCCCTGACCTCGCTCCACCGGCAGGGACTCGTACGCCGGTTCGGCGTCTCCAACATGAACTCCGCGCAGATCGCGCGGATCCAGGCCCACACGGACCTGCCGCTCGTGGCCAACCAGCTGGAGATGAGCCTGCACCGGCGTGCCTGGCTGGAGGACGCCGTCCTCGTCAACACGCCGGAGTCCGCCGCCAACGGGTTCCCCGCAGGCACCGTCGAGCACTGCCTGGCCCACGGCATCACGCTTCAGGCCTGGGGAGCGCTGGCCCAGGGGCGCTACACCGGGAGGCAGCAGACCCCGGAGGAGAGGGCCACCGCCGCGCTCGTCTCCTCGCTCGCCGAGACCAAGGGCACCACGCCGGAGACGATCGTGCTCCGGTGGTTGCAGCGCCACCCGGCGCGCATCGCGCCCGTGATCGGTACGTCGAACCCGGAGCGCATCCGCGCCTGCCGGGACGCCGCGCTCGACGAACCCGGCCTGAGCCACGAGGAGTGGTACACCCTGTGGGTGACGGCCCGCGGCGCCGCCCTTCCGTAGCCCCGACGCGAAGCCCGGCGGTCCTGCGAAACCCGTCTCGGCGGCGGTTCAGTCGGTGAGCGGGCGGTAGACGGTCAGGGCGCCGGGCAGCTTGTCCAGTCGGAAGGCGCCCGGAGCCGGAACCACCTCTCCGTCGTAGGCCATGTGCGTCCCCTCGGGCAGCCCGGAGACGTGCAGGGACGTGGTCCGGGCCGCCGCGTAGAGCCGCGTCCTGGCCAGCCCCCCGGCCACCGCCGTGGCGAGCAGGCGGGTGCGGGCGAACCGGCCGCCGTGCGCCACCCGCACATCGAGGACACCGTCCGCGAGGTCGTGGCGCCGCAGCGGGGCCAGACCCACGCTGCGGTAGGCGCCGTTGCCGGCGAACAGGAGCCACAGGGACTCGCGCCTGCCGTTGACCTCCGCGCGCAGGGGCCGTGACGTCCGCAGCACGTGTACCACCCCGAGCAGCGACGCCAGGGGGCCGCCGAGCCGGGGCGACCAGCGCTCCCGGAGCCGTACGAGTTCCGGGTAGACACCGAGGCTGAAGGTGTTGAGGAAGTACGCGCGCGACCCGTCCGTCTCGCTCGTGATCCGGCCGACGTCGGCGCGCACCGCATGCCCCTCGGTCAGCGCCGCGCAGGCCTCGGCCACCGTGTCCACGCCGAGGTCCACCGCGAAGTGGTTGAAGGTGCCCCCGGGGACGACGAGCAGCGGCACCCCGTGACGGAGGGCCGGTTCCACCGCCGCGTTCACCGTTCCGTCACCGCCGCAGACGCCCAGCACACCCCCGCGGTCGGCCACCTCCGCCGCGGCCGTGTCCAGCACGTCCGCCAGCGTTCCGGTCTTCTCCTCGTACAGGATGACCTCCGCCCGCGGCAGGAGCGTCCTGAGCTGGCGTACGGGATCCAGAAGCTGCGGCTGGGCGCCGGAAGCGGCGTTGACCACGACGACGAGGCCGTCGCCCTCCGGGAGGCCGCGCACCCGCACGCGTGGCCGCGCGGGCGTGGCGACCAGATCGCGGGTCGGGGCGAGGCCCCGGACCGCGTAGGCCGCCCCCACGCCCAGGCCGGCGCCCACGAGCACATCGCTCGGGTAGTGGACTCCGGTGTAGACACGGGAGAAGGCGACCGAGGCGGCCACCGGGAGCACGGCCGCCGCCCAGCCGCGCGACTCCAGCGCCACACCGGCGGTGAAGGCCGCCGCGGAGGCCGAATGACCGGAGGGGAAGGAGCTCGTGAACGGCTGATGGGGCAGCCGCCGCACCAGCGGCACCGCGTCGATGAGCGGACGTTCGCGCCGGACGGCCCCCTTGGCGAGGGTGTTGACGGTGGCCGACGCCAGAGCGAGGGAGGCCGCTCCCCGTACCGCTGCGCGCCGTCCCCGCGGTCCGCCGAAGGCCCACATCCCGGCGGCGATCCCGAACCACAGCAGCCCGTGGTTCGCGCTCCGGCTGAGCCGGGGGAGGACCGGCTCGGCGCCCGGCCAGGAGCGGTTCGCCACGTGCCCGAAGACCGTGCGGTCCAGCCGTCCGAACCTCCCGCGCAGCCGTCCCCTGGCGACCTGGCTCATCGCATCTCCTCGTCGTCGGATCCGGTGCTCGAACACGCGCCCGGCCAGCGCCAACGTACCCGGCCCGGCCGGAACGACACGTGTCCGGCGCGGAAAACCAGGCGCGATGTTCCTCCGTACGACGGCGACGGCACGCCCGTCAGGATGTGGCGAGGTGCGTGTCCGCCGCGCTGTCGCTGTCGGGGTGGATCGCGAAGATCTGGTCGAGGCCCACGATGCCGATGACCCGGGCCACCGGGGGTGGAACCGCCGCGAGGGCGATCGAGGCACCCGCCGCCGTGGCGGTGTTGCGGGCCGTCAGGAACGTGTTGATCCCGCTGGAGTCGCAGAAGTCCAGAGCGGCCAGGTCCAGGACCAGCAGGGACCCGGGCGTGAGATCGGCGGCCCGCACCTGGTCGCGCAGGCGCGGCGCACTCTCGTAGTCCAGGGTGCCCCGGAGCGTGAGGACGGGACCGGCGGGGGTGCTACGGGTGATGATGTCCAGCATGGTCATGATCAGTCTCGATCGACGGAGGGTCGGTCTGGAGAGTCGTCTTCGGAGACAGGGCTGTCGAGAGGAACCCCCAGGGCGAGCAGAGCGGTGTCGTCGCCCAACCCGTCGCCGAAGCTCTCCAGGAGCCCGGTCAGGGCGGTGACGATCCGAGCCGGCGTCGCCGGGGCGCGCTCGGCGACGAACTCGCGCAGGGCTTCGTCACCGAACAGATCGTAACCGGCTCCCGTACGGGCCTCGGTGAGGCCGTCGGTGTACAGCAGAACGCTGTCGCCGGGCTCCAGGATCGTACGCGCGGCGACGAACCGCGCGTCGGGAAGGATGCCGACGAGCAGTCCTCCCGGCGTCGGCAGGAAGTCCGCCCGTCCGTCGCTCCGCAGGACGAGCGCGGGCGGGTGGCCCCCGGAGGCCAGTTCGAGCGCGAAGGACCCGCTCTCGCCCTGAGGCTCCAGGACGCCGAACACGGCGGTGCAGTAGCAGGTCTCGCCCGCCGGACTCTGCTCCGTCAGCGCCGTGTTGAGCGTGCGCAGAGCGGCGACGGGGTCGGAGTCGTGGAGCGCGGCGGTCCGCAGCGTGTACCGGGTCAGCGAGGTCAGCGCGGCGGCTTCGGGTCCCTTGCCGCACACGTCCCCGAGGAAGAACGCCCAGCGTTTCCCGTCGAGCGGGAACAGGTCGTAGAAGTCGCCGCCGAGCCGGTCGGGAGAGGCGGTGTGGTAGTACGAGGCGGCCTCGAGGCCGGGGACGGAGGGCAGGCGCGCCGGCAACAGGCTGCGCTGGAGCACCGCCAGGGCGTCCTGCAGCCGTGCCCGGTCGGCCTCCGCCGCGCGGCGGGCATCCTCGGCCTCGGACCTGCTGCGCAGCAGCTCCGCCTCGTAGGCGCGCCGGTCCCGTGCGTCGGTCAGGGTGATCCTCGCGAGCAGCGGCCGTCCGTCGGAGCTCGAACGCACTATGGCACTGGCCAGGACCGGGAGCGGCTCACCGGACCGGGTCAACTCCAGCGGTACGCCGCCCACCTCGCCGTTCAGCCGGAGCGCGGGCGCGAGCTGCGCCTCGTAGGAGAGCCGCCCGGCCGGGGTGAGGAGGTCGCCGAAGCCCATGCGGCCCACCACGGAGCTCCGGCTCAGCCCGAGCCACTGCAGCAGGGTGGTGTTGATCCGCGCGATCGTGCCGTCCAGCAGGATCGACACATAGCCGCACGGAGCGGTTTCGTACAGCTCCTCCGCGCTGTCCTCCAACACGGCCATATAGGACTCGAAGGCGACGGCGGGCGAGTGGAAGCCGGGCTGTTCGTGTCCCGTGGTCCCGTGGTTCAACGAAGGCTCCTGAAGCGGTCGGCCTCTCTCCGGGCCGCACGGCGGAAGCGGAAGATCGCGCGGAGGGGGCGGCTCCGCCACCGTGGAGCCGCCCCACTCGCCGCCCGGACGAGGTCAGTGCTTGAAGGCGTCCTTCGCCTTCTCCTTCGCGTCCCGCGCGTCGCCCTTCACCTGCTCGGCCCGGCCTTCGGCCTCGAGGCGCTCGTCACCCGTCAGGCGTCCCGCCGCCTCCTTGATCTTCCCCTTGGCCTGCTCGGTCTTGGCCTTCGACTTCTGCTCACCCGACATGTCTGATCACTCCCTGGTGCCATGGATCAGGTCTGACGACAAGGCGCCTGACCTCGAATCGCGGTGTTAAACCAGGCGGACAAAAAATGCCTCCCCCGCCGCCTGTGTGTCACTGCTCCAGGGGCACGACCGCACGGATCGTCTTCCCGGCCGCGTGGACCGACACGATCACCTCACGGCACAGGCGCAGGACGATGGGCCAGCCGTAGCCGCCCGGTGTCAGGTCTTCGCTCCTCCGGTACGTCGGCGGCTCACGGCTTCCGTCGGTGACGGACACCGTGGCACTGTCACGCGCCAGGTCGAGGCGGAAACCGGTGACGCCGCCGGCGTGCCGCTCGGCGTTCGTGACCAACTCCGAGACGACGAGCATCAGATCGTCGACCTGCGACCGGTTCACCGGCCGGATGCTCGCGAGTCGTCGTCTGGTGGCTTCCCGAGCCTCGGCGGAGGTGCGCACCGCCGGGCCGTCGTGGGGCGGCGCCCCAAGAGGACGTATACGAGTGGACAAATGGGGCCAGGCCTCGTCCCGAGGCTGCATGTTGGTTACCCTTCCTCCCGATTTCCCTGCATTCGCTCCCCGCTCGCCTTCCCGCCGTGGGGCAAGTGACACACATACGGCGACCGCCTCACCAGGGCCTCAGGAAGGGCGGCGCGGGACGGCTGCGGGCCCGTCGGCGCTCCTCGCGGCCCGCGCCAGCGCGCCCGACAGCTCGACCCGGGAACGGACGCCCAGCCGGGCGAAGACGTTCCGCAGATGGTGGTCGACCGTGCGGGGGCTGATGGACAGCCGGCCGGCGATCTCCCGGTTGGTCGCGCCCTCGGCGGCCAGCGCGGCGATGCGCTGCTGCTGAGGGGTCAGGTCGTCCGGAGTCGCGGGCCCGCTCGCGCCGCCTCCCGCTCCGCCCGTGGCCCGGAGCTCCGCCCGGGCCTGGGCGGCCCAGATCTCGGCCGCCGCCCGCTCGAACGTGACGAGTGCGTCGCTCAGGCGTACGCGCGCCTCCAGCGGGCGTCTGCGCCGCCTGAGCCACTTGCCGTACGCGAGCAGGGTTCTGGCGCGCTCGAAGTCGTTGCCGGACGCGTCGTGCCGCCGCATCGCCTCGCCGTACCAGTGCGCCGCGTCCTCCGGTGCCGCCGCCAGAAGCGCCCGGCAGCGCGCCAGCTGGGCGGGGGCCTGCGGATCGACTCCTTGGGCCGCCCAGACGGCGAACTCCTCGGCTGCCAGGTGCGCTTCGGCCGCCCGGCCCGTCGCGTCCGCCGCTTCCACGAAGCACGGAACTGCGAGCATGCGCAGCGCGAAGTGACCGGCGCCGGGTCCGGGGCGGACCAGCCGCGCCAGCCGCGCCGCGGCCTGGGCGGCGAGGCCACGGCCCAGCTCCGCCCGGGCCAGCGCCCACTCGGCGAGCGTGGCGGCCTGCGCGAGACCGTGGCGGCGCGCGACCGCGAGCGCCTGCCGGGCATGGTCCCCGACGGACTCCGCGTCGCCGGCCACCGAGGCGACCAGGGCCAGGACGGCGTGCTGATGGGCCGCGACATTGTGCTGGCCGCTCAGTTCGGCGGCCCGCAGCCCCTCCCGGGCGTGCGTGCCGGCCCGGGCGTGGCGTCCGGCCCGGAGCTCGGCATAGGCGAGGTGTTCGAGCACGCGGGGGAGCATGGCGGTACGGCCCTCCGCGCGGACGCGCGCGAGGGCCCGGGCGTGAATGCGGGCCGCCGACGCCGTGTCCCCGAGCACCAGCGCGGCCGATCCCGCCCGCAGCAGGAGCCGGGGTTCGTCGGCCCCGCCGTCGCACGCCACGACGCGGGCGAGCGGCGCCCGGGCCTCGTGCAACCGAGTCGTGAGCGCAGCGCGCATACCATCGAGAAAGTCCCGCTCGGCACCGGGGCCGCGGCTGGGCCGGAGGCCGTCCGGCGCCGCGTGGTGCCGGTCGGCGTTGCCTTCCCGGGCCCCGGCGCCCGGTGCCGCGTCGTGCCCGTCGACGTCGTGCCCGTCGACATCGTGCCCGTCGACGTCGTGCTGGTCGACGTCGTGCCGGGCGGCGTTGCCCGGCGCCGCGTTGCCTTCCCCGGCGCCCGGCGCCGCGTCGTGCCCGTCGACGTCGTGCCGGTCGACGCCGGGCCCGTCGGCGTTCGTCTCGTCGAGTTCGAGCGCCACCAGACAGGCCGCGGGGTCGCCCGCCGCCCAGGCGGCCTCCATGGCGAGGAACCGGGCGTCCGCCGCCTCCTGCGGGGCTTCGTCGCGCAGCAGCGCGGAGGCCAGGAGCAGTGCCTGATGGGCGTCCCCGACCGGACCGTCGGCCAGATCCGAGAGCCCGCGCACGAGTTCGGCCCGGCCGCGCACCACGTCCGCGAGCGACCGCACCTCGTCGGCGGCGTGAAGCCGGTCCGCCCGGTGACCGAGCGCCCTGAGCAAGGGCGACGTCTGCGGCGTGACCGCGCCTCGCGAGCCTCGCGCGCCACCGCCCGAGGCCGGCGAGGCGGCGGCCGTGGAGCGGCCGGTTCCGGGGCCTGGGGCCCCGTCGCCGCGCACCCCCCTGAGGGCGCCCCGCCTGTCGGCGCCCGCCGTACCGGCAAGCACCGCGCTCCGACCGGACCCACCAGGGCCACGGCCCCTCACCCGCGCCGCCTGGCCGAGCACCGTGCCGTTCCGCGGTGTGTCGTCGGGCGGCGCCCCGTCGTTCAGCGGAGGCGCGAACAGGGCGCGTGCCGAACGGCGCCAGGAGGCCGGTGTCGCGGCGAGCACGGCACGGCGGAGGAACGGGTCCTCGAAGCGCAGCGCATGACGCGCCCCGCCGAGGAGCCCGTCAGCGACCAGCCCGTCCAGCGCCTCCGGAGACGTACGCGTCGCCCGCGCGGCGGCCAGGACGGCGCCGGCGTCCACCGTGGGCCGCGCCGTGTCCGCGTCCGGGCCCGCCGTGGCCGCTTCGCCGGCGACGGCCACGAGCGCGAGCAGCCGTCGCCACTCGGCGGGCAGCGCGTCGAGGAGCCCGCCGTACACGTCGGTGAGAACGCACGCGTCGGTCAGGGGGTGGGGGAGGGGCGCGTCGCCCGCGAGCTGCGCGGGCGAGAGGCGCCGGGCCGTGGCGGCCAGGACGCCGGGGTGGCCCGCCGCATCCCGGAGCAGCCGCTCCCGCACGTCGGGAGCGAGCGGGCCCGGCCGGACGTCGTCCAGGAGACCGCTCGCTCCCTCCCGGCTCAGCGGCCCCAGCCGCAGCAACGGCGCCCCCGGTACGTCCGGGGGACGGTGATGACGGGCGAGCGACACCACCCACCCCACACCCGGGAGTGCGCCGTCGGCGCGCAGCGCCGAGACGAGCGCGGCGCGTGAGTGGGCGTCCCACAGGTGGTGGTCGTCCACACACAGCAGCAGCGGCCGCTCGGGGTCGAGGCCCGCCAGGGCCGCGGCGAGTCCGTCCGGACCGCGCGCCACGCGCAGGGCGCGCCGCGTCGCCGACGGGCCGGAGCCGAGCGCGGACAACAGGGACCGCACACCGCTCCACGGGACTCTGTTGCCGGGCGGTGCGGTGACAAGGCGCGCCGCTCCGGCGAAATCCCGCGCCGCGTGGCGAAGGAGCGCCGTGCGCCCCGTTCCCGGGCCACCGGTGATCAGCAGTACGCCGCTCGCCCCGGCGCCGACGCGGGCCGAGAGCGAGGCCACCACGGCGAGTTCGGTCGTCCGGTCGTGCAGCCGCGGAGCAGCGGCCGCGTTCGTCCCTCCGCTCACGGCCGCCACGTTACTGCCCCGTAGGGACCGAAGACAGCCCCCAGGTGTGGACCCTGGCCCACACCTGGGGGCGCGGCTCTGTGAGCGCGCACAAACCGTTCGTCGCCGAAACCGCGGGGCCCGAACCGCGGAGTCGGGGTGAGAGGTCAGGAGTGCGGGCAGGTGCCCCGGTACTCCTCGATGGTCAGGCTGGGACGGGGAAGCGGGCAGAGGAACTGCTCGTACCGGGTGTCGTTGTCGATGAACCGCTTGAGCCACGAGACGCTGTACTTCGCGATCGTCGTGTTCGACGTGTTCGGGGTGAAGTGTGTGGCGCCGTTGAGCTCCAGGTACGCCTTGTCGAGGGAGCTCGGCAGGTTCTCGTAGAACGGCTCCGAGTGCGAGGCCACGGGGGCGATCGTGTCGCCGTCCGCGCCCACGACGAGCGTCGGGGTGGAGATCTCCGGCCAGGTCTTGTCCGTGTTCCAGCCGGTCAGGGGGATCGCGGCCTGCAGCGAAGGCCGGCTCTTGGCCGCTTCGAGCGCCCCACCGCCGCCCATCGAATGCCCCATCACGCCGAGCCGGGTGCTGTCGATCCGGCCGCGGACCACGCTGCGCTGCGTCAGGTAGTCGAGCGCCGCCAGCAGCTGACGGCCGCGGCTGTCGGGCTGGTCCATCGTGGTGTTCGTGTCGATGGTGAAGACCACGAAGCCCTGGGAGGCGAGTCGCGGGCCGAGCCAGGCGATGGACGACTGGGTGGCGGTGAAGCCGGGCGAGATCACCACCGCCCCGAAGGTCCCGTCCGCGGTCGACGTGGGGTAGTAGACGGTGCCGCCGCCGAACCCGGTGACGGCGAGGGAGGAGACGCTGGTCTCGGCGACGGCGTACGGACCGCGCAGCGCCTCGATGCTCGCGACGGTCGGCGCGGGGCCACGCTCGTAGGGGTTGTCCGCGGCCCGGGCGCCGGGGGCGGTGAGTACCGTGAGACAGCAGACGGCCGCGGCGGCGGCGAGGTGTCGTTTCACGACGGAGTCGTCCTCTCGTGTCGTGTGCGGCGGCTCCCGAGGCGGCCGGGAGCGGCCGTGGAATGACTGGCCCGGTCAATGTCCGGGCAACGAGGGACGAAGGCATCGGCAGAATCGCCGGTCGTGGCAGGGGGTCGGCACCACTTCTGAGGGCGCTTCCGCGCGGGGCCGGGCCTGAAAACGCGCCGAATCCGGCACACCCCTCGTCGGGATGTGCCGGATTCGGCCCACCGGATGCGACCCTTTCGAGCCTTTCCGGCTCTTCGGGCTCTTCAAGCCCTTCAGGCTCTTCGGCTGTGCGGCCTCGTCAGGCCATGAG
This sequence comes from Streptomyces sp. NPDC006551, assembly GCF_040611675.1. Classification (NCBI taxonomy): domain Bacteria; kingdom Bacillati; phylum Actinomycetota; class Actinomycetes; order Kitasatosporales; family Streptomycetaceae; genus Streptomyces; species Streptomyces sp. NPDC006551. The sequence continues at coordinate 162,474 of NZ_JBEXOT010000009.1, read as the reverse complement.
CACCGAGTCGTCCTCGGGACGCGCGCCCGGCAGCCGATGGCGGGCGGCGATCAGCGCCGTGTCCACATCGCGCGTGCCGGTGGAGACGCACAGCGTGTACGCGATGTCGTCCATGCGCTGCCGTACCTCCGCGCTCCCGTTCTCCGCGTGCAGCACCCTCAGCGTCTCGTACTGCTCGATCAGGTTGCTCAGCACCGCAGGATGGGCCATCAACACAGTGCAACTCCCCTCGCCGTCAGGGCGCCGACCGCCCGGTTCGAACCGCCGCGTACCCCGGCTCTCTGTTTGTATGCGGGCCGGGGAGCGGGGTAGGACCGGAGCGGTTCGGTCAGGGGGATCCCTCCCGTCTCCCTCCTGTCGATCACGGGGGGTAGGCTCGTCTTTATTGCCGTACGACAACGGTCTGTGCCGGAGGCGTGCGGGAGGGGCGGTGTCCCGACCACGGGACACGGCGCTGTGCAAGCCCCTCGGTGCCTGTAGGTGAAGCCAACGAGGGTGGGTCATGTCCGAGACGACGATCAAGAGCTCCTCAGGGGCACGGCGGCCGGGACCGGCCGCCGTGGAGGAACCGGAACTGCGTCAGCTCCTGGTGGGCCTCACCGCCGTGCGGGACGGAGACTTCGGCACCCGGCTGCCGGACGACGCCGACGGTCTGATGGGCGAGATCTCCGCCGTGTTCAACGGCATGGTCGACCAGCTGTCCCTCTTCACCTCGGAGGTGACCCGGGTCTCCCGGGAGGTCGGCACGGAGGGCACCCTGGGCGGCCAGGCGGTCGTCCCCGGCGTCTCGGGCACCTGGGCGGACCTCACCGACTCCGTGAACGCCATGGCAGGCAACCTCACCACCCAGGTCCGCGACATCGCACAGGTCGCCACCGCCGTGGCCAAGGGCGACCTCTCGCAGAAGATCGACGTGGACGCGCGGGGCGAGATCCTGGAGCTGAAGAACACCATCAACACGATGGTCGACCAGCTGTCGTCGTTCGCCGACGAGGTCACCCGCATGGCCCGCGACGTCGGTACGGAGGGGATCCTCGGCGGCCAGGCCGACGTCAAGGGCGTCTCCGGCACCTGGCGCGACCTGACGGACTCCGTCAACTCCATGGCCGGGAACCTCACCGCCCAGGTCCGCTCCATCGCGCAGGTCGCCACCGCCGTCGCCGAGGGAGACCTTTCGCAGAAGGTCAGGGTCGACGCGCGCGGCGAGATCCGGGAGCTGAAGGAGACCATCAACACGATGGTCGACCAGCTGTCGTCGTTCGCCGACGAGGTCACCCGGGTCGCCCGCGAGGTGGGCACCGAGGGGAACCTCGGCGGCCAGGCCACCGTGCGGGGCGCCTCGGGGACCTGGAAGGACCTCACGGACAACGTCAACGTGATGGCGTCCAACCTCACCGGTCAGGTGCGCTCGATCGCGCAGGTCGCCACCGCCGTGGCCCGGGGAGATCTGTCCCGCAAGATCACGGTGGAGGCCAAGGGCGAGGTCGCCGCGCTCGCCGACACCATCAACACGATGGTGGACACCCTGTCGGCCTTCGCCGACGAGGTGACCCGGGTCGCCCGCGAGGTGGGTACCGAGGGCCGGCTGGGCGGCCAGGCCCGGGTGCCCAACGTCGCCGGCACCTGGAAGGACCTCACGGACAACGTCAACTCGATGGCGAACAACCTGACCGGGCAGGTCCGCAACATCGCCCAGGTCACGACCGCCGTCGCCAACGGCGACCTGTCCAAGAAGATCGACGTCGACGCCCGGGGCGAGATCCTGGAGCTGAAGACGACGATCAACACGATGGTCGACCAGCTGTCGTCGTTCGCCGCAGAGGTCACCCGCGTGGCCCGGGAGGTCGGCAGCGAGGGCCGGCTCGGCGGTCAGGCCGAGGTCGAAGGAGTCTCCGGCACCTGGAAGCGGCTCACGGAGAACGTCAACGAGCTCGCGGGCAACCTCACCCGGCAGGTCCGCGCCATCGCCGAGGTCGCGAGCGCGGTCGCGGAGGGCGACCTCACCCGCTCGATCACCGTCGACGCCTCCGGCGAGGTCGCCGAGCTCAAGGACAACATCAACTCGATGGTCGGCTCGCTACGGGAGACCACGCGGGCCAACCAGGAGCAGGACTGGCTCAAGACCAGCCTCGCCCGGATCTCGGCGCTGATGCAGGGCCACCGCGACCTGGCCGTCGTCGCCGAACTCGTCATGGACGAGCTCACCCCTCTCGTCTCGGCGCAGTACGGCGCGTTCTACCTGGCGGAGGAGGGGCCCGACGGCATCCAACTCGGGATCGTCGGCTCCTACGGCCGCCCCGTCGGCAGCCCGGCAGACCGCCGATTCCGGCTGGGGGAGTCCCTCGTCGGGCAGGCCGCCCGCAGCCGCCGGGTCATCACCGCAGACGACGTACCGGGCGACTACGTCTCCATCTCCTCCGGACTCGGCAGCACCACCCGCGGCAGCCTGATCGTGCTGCCGATCGTGGTCGAGGACCAGGTCCTGGGCGCGATCGAACTGCTCAGCTTCACCCCGTTCACCTCCGTGCACCGGGACTTCCTGGAGCAGCTCATGGAGACGGTGGGCGTGAACGTCAGCACGATCGTCGCCAACGCCCGTACCGACGAACTGCTCGGCGAGTCGCAGCGGCTGGCCGACGAGCTGCGGGCCCGCTCCGAGGAGTTGCAGGTGCAGCAGGAGGAGCTGCAGCGCTCCAACGCCGAACTGGAGGAGAAGGCGGCCCTGCTGGCGTCCCAGAACCGGGACATCGAGGCCAAGAACCTGGAGATCGAGCAGGCCCGGCAGGAGCTCGAGGACCGCGCCCAGCAGCTTTCACTGGCGTCGAAGTACAAGTCCGAGTTCCTCGCCAACATGAGCCACGAACTGCGTACCCCGCTCAACAGCCTGCTGATCCTCGCCCAGTTGCTCGCCCAGAACCCGACCCGCAACCTCACCGCCAAGCAGGTCGAGTACGCCGGAATCATCCACTCGGCAGGCTCCGACCTGCTGCAGCTGATCAACGACATCCTCGACCTGTCCAAGGTCGAGGCCGGGAAGATGGACCTCAACCCCGAACGGATCGCGCTGCGGCAGCTCCTCGACTACGTCGAAGCGACGTTCCGCCCCCTCACCGCGCAGAAGAACCTCGCCTTCACCCTCTCCACCGCACCCGGTGTGCCGGTGGACCTGGTCACCGACGACTCCCGGCTCCGGCAGGTGCTGCGCAACCTCCTCTCCAATGCCGTCAAGTTCACCGAACGCGGCAGCGTGGAACTGCGCATCGAGCCGGCCACGGACGACGAACTGCCCGCCACCGTGTACCGCGGGGGCGCCGTGGTCGCCTTCCGCGTCAAGGACACCGGCATCGGCATCGCCGCCGAGCACCTCGAAGCCATCTTCGGCGCCTTCCAGCAGGCCGACGGGACGACCAACCGCAAGTACGGCGGCACCGGCCTCGGGCTGTCCATCAGCAGGGAGATCGCCTACCTGCTCGGTGGCGCACTGACGGCCGAGAGCGAGCCCGGGGAGGGCAGTACCTTCACCCTGTATCTGCCCGTCGCCCGGGCCGACTTCCAGGCCCAGGCCGCTCACCAGGGCGGGGAGGACACCGAGACGGCGGAGCCCGCGGAGATCCCGGACGGTGCCCGCCCCGGCAGGGCCGCGCTGCCCGCCGCCCCGCAGGCACGTCAGCCCAGGCGGCTGCTGGTGATCGAGGAGCGCCCCCGCGGGCTGCTCTCGCTGGTCGCCGAGAACGCCGTGGCCGAGCTGGTCGACAGCCGGGACCTCACCGACCGGGCGGACATCGAGGTGATGACGGCCGTGGGACCGCAGGAGGCCGCGACCGCCCTCGCCACCCAGCCGTTCCACTGCGTCGTCCTCGAACTCGACATGGCGGACGACGAGGCCCTGAACTTCCTCGACGCCATGGACGGGGACGCCGCGCTGCGGACCGTTCCCGTACTCGCCCACAACAACCGCAGGCTCACCGCCGAGCACGAGCGCACCCTGCAGTCACGCGCCCGGCAGCGGCCCCTGGAGCTGCTGTCCAGCCTCGACGAACTCCGTGAGCGGATCGCCCTGCACCTGCTCGCCGACCGGCCGGGCGACGTCGTCCCCCTGCTCCGCGGCGACCAGCGGCAGCAGGCCCCGCACACCGTCGACGCCGCCCTGCACGGCCGTACGGTGCTCGTGGTCGACGACGACGCCCGCAACCTCTACGCCCTCAGCGGCATCCTGGAGCTGCACGGCATGAAGGTCCTGCACGCGGAGAACGGCCGCAAGGGCATCGAGTCGCTCGCCGCCCACCCGGGCATCGACCTGATCCTGATGGACGTGATGATGCCCGAGATGGACGGTTACGCCGCCACCGCCGCGATCCGTCAGATGCCGGCCCACGCCGGCCTGCCGATCATCGCGGTCACCGCCAAAGCCATGCCGGGGGACCGGGAGAAGAGCCTGGCCGCCGGCGCCAGCGACTATGTCACCAAGCCCGTCGACTCCGACGACCTGATCGCCTGCATCCGCCGGTGGTTGCGCGACGGGCAGTGAGCCGCGTCCGTCGCCCGACCAGAACCGCACAGCCGTCCTGTCCCGCCCGTCCGTTCCCGCGGCCCCCGAGGCCGTCGCATCCGAGGAGTCCGCGCCATGAGTGCTCCCCCCGACCACGGCGGAGACCCTGTCGCACGTCACCTCGGCGACGGCTCATCGCCGACGCCGCCCGCACCGGCGCCCGGCGCCGTCCGGCCCGCCTCAGCAGGGGGCGTGGTGCCGGCGCCCCGGAGCGCGGCGGGCGACGGCCCGCACGGCGATGCCGCCGACGCGTCCGCCGCCCCCTATGAGGAGGACCTCCTGTCGGACCAGCATTCGACCGTCGGCCGGCTGGCCGCGACGGTGGAACGGCTTCGCGGGGAGGTACGGGCCGCGCACGCCGCGGCCGACGGACGAGCCCTGATCGAACTGGCCAAGGGCGTCATCGTCGAGCGGCTGCGATGCGGCCCGGCGCAGGCCGCCCTGCAACTCGCCGAACTCGCGGCGCAGGCCGGGCTCTCCCCCCTGGAGCTGGCCGCCGACATCGTCAACCAGGCCGCTCACGACCGCGTCGCCGAGGTCGCCGAGGACTTCGTCCGACGGGCGGTCGGTGAGCCGGACGGCGACGACCGGCCCGGACCGTCGGTCGCCGTCCGGCTGCGCACGGCCGAGAGCGCCGCCCTGAACGCCGGCGACACCCAGGCGGTGGCCGAGTCCCTCCTCGAACACGCACTCGCGCCGCTGGGAGCCACGGCCGTCGCCGTCTGGACCGCGGGATCCGACGCCTCCCTGACCCTCTGCGGCCATGCGGGCTTCAGCACCGACGAACCCGTGCGCTGGCGCTACGTACCGCCGGGGGTGGCCACCGCCGCGCGCCAGGCCCTCACCGAGCGCGGCACCGTCTGGTTCCCCTCGCTCGGGGCCACCGGCGTCCCCTCCATCGGCTACGCCCGGAACCCGGACGGCGGCCGCGTGGTGGTGCCCGCCGGAACCGGCGGGCGGATTCTCGGCGTCCTGGAGATCTGCTGGCCCCAGCCGCTGGAACGGCAGCCGCAGGCCGTGGAGCGTCAGATCGAAGCGCTGGCCGAGCTGTGCGCCCACACGCTCGACAACCTCGTCGGCGGCCCGGCGCCGGCGCCCCCGCACGAGCCGCCCGGGGTCTCCGAACTGGTGGACCTCTCCGACGGCCTCTACGACCCCGCCCTCGTGCTCACCCCGTACCTGGACGCGGACGGTTATCTCCGCGACTTCCGCATCCGCCACGCCAACGAGCACTTCCAGGACCCGGCGGGCCGGCCCAGGAGCGCCGTCGACGGGTCCCTGCTCCTGGAGGCGTATCCCACGGCGGCCGGCGACAGCGAACTCTTCGAGCGGATCGAGCGCGTCTACGCCACCGGTGAACCCTTCCGTGCCCGGCGCGCGCCGCTCACCGCGCTGGTGGACCAGGTGCCGCTCGCCTCCGCCGCCGACCTCAGCATCAGCCGCCACGGCGGCGGTGTGCTGCTCATCTGGCGCATCGAGGACGAGGCGGCCAGGCTCGCGAGTCTGCTGCAGCACGCCCAGCGCCTCGGCCGCATCGGCGGGTTCGAGGAGAACGTCCTGACGGGCGAGATCACCTGGAACGGGCAGCTCTTCGACCTGTACGGCAGAGAGGCCGGCGAGGCTCCGGTGCCCCTGCGGGACCTGGCCGCCCACGCCCACCCGGACGACGCCGACACCATCGGCCACTTCCTCCAGGCGGTCCTGCGCCACCGGCGCGCGGCCTCGGCCGCCTTCCGGCTGCTGCGGCCCGACGGGGTGACCCGGCACATCCGGGTGATCGCCGAACCCGTCCTCGGTCCGGACACGCGCCTCCTCGCCGTACGGGGCGCCTACCAGGACATCTCGGCGCAGCACTGGACGGAGGTCGCGCTGGCGGCGACCCGCGACCGGCTCGCCGTCACCGAGCAGGAGTCCGCGGAGCGGAACCGGCTGGCGCTCCAGCTGCAGCACGCCATCATGCCGCCCACCAGGGGGCCGCTCGACGCCCCGGGGCTGCGGATCGCGGTGCGCTACCGGCCCGCCGAGACGGAGTCCCTGGTGGGCGGCGACTGGTACGACGCCGTGGTGCTGCCGTCCAAGAAGGTCCTGCTGTGCGTCGGGGACATCGCCGGCCACGGCATCGAGGCCGCCACCGGGATGGTCGTCCTGCGCAACGCCATGCGCGGCCTCGCCGTGACCGGAGCGGGCCCCGCGCAGTTGCTCTCCTGGCTGAACATCGTGGCGCACCACCTCACCGAACAGGTCACGGCCACCGCCGTCTGCGGCATCTTCGACCCCGAGAGCCGCACACTGCGCTGGGCCAGGGCCGGGCACCTGCCGCCGGTCCTGGTGCGCGGCACCGGAGCCACGACGCTGCCCCTGCTGAAAGGGCTGCTCCTGGGCGCCCTCGCCGAGGCCGAGTACGAGGAGGCGGAGATCCAGCTGGAGGCGGACGACACGGTGCTGATGTACACCGACGGTCTGGTCGAGCGCCGGGACACGGCCGTGCACGACTCCCTGGCCCAGCTCATCGCCTCGGCCCAGGCGCCGGCCGACACCCTGGAACGCCGGCTCGACACCCTGCTGACCCACAGCAAGTCCGACACCGACGACGACACATGCCTGATCGGGGTACGGGTCTCCTGACCCCCTCCCCAAGAAGGACCGACCCCTCATCACGAAAGCAGGACCATGACCGAGCGAGAAGCGAACCTGGACGTCGAGGTGGAGATCCGCGACACCGACACGGCGGTACTGTCCGTGGGCGGCGAGCTCGACATCGACACGGCCACGCTGCTCCACCACCACCTGGCCAACCAGTTCGTGCACGGCCGCCGCCACCTCGTCCTGGACCTGTCCCGTCTGGCCTTCATGGACTCGTCCGGCCTGAACGTCCTCATCCGGGCGGCGCGCGACGCGCGCGAGGCCGGGGGCGACCTCCATCTCGTGGCGCCGACCCCGGCCGTTCGGCGCATCCTGGAGATCACGGGCCTCACGATGACGACGCCGCTGCACGCCGATGTGGCCCAGGCGCTCGTCGCCGCCGGCCACACCAGATAGCCCCGGACGGGACAGAACAGAAAAGAAGCGGAAGCACGTGGACGAGATCGCCATTGTCGAGCAGGCGCTGCGCCGGGCCGCTCCGCACATGCTGATGAGTGTCGTGGAGGAGGCTCTGCGGAGGTACTACGGCGCCCTGGACGTGGAACTCCGGCTGGCCGACTACGGCCTGCGCTCGCTCCAGCTGGTGGGGAGCAACCCCCACGCGGTGCAGCCGCTGCCGATCCACAGCAGCCCGCAGGGTCGTGCCTTCGGCGCCCAGGAGCCGTACGTGACGCGCACGGCCGACTCCGTCCAGGCGCACCTGCCGGTCACCATCAGAGGAGACCGGATGGGCGTCCTGACGGTGACGGTGGCGAAGGACCACGACATCGTTCCGCAGCTGCCGGAGCTCCAGCACATCTGCGAGGCCCTCGGCCACGAGATCCTGGTCGCGGAGCGCGACACCGACCTGTACGTCCTGGCGCGCCGGGCCGCCCGGCTGACGCTGGCGGCCGAGATGCAGTGGCAGCTGCTGCCGGGCCGGTCCTGCGCCCGGCCCGAGTTCGCGCTGGGGGCGCATCTGGAGCCCGCCTACGCCATCTTCGGGGACAATTACGACTGGTCCGCGTCGGCCGACCACCTGACGCTGACGGTCACCAACGGGATGGGGGAGGGCATCGAGGCCGCCCTGCTGACCAATCTCGCCATCAACGCCCTGCGCAACGCCCGCCGCGCCGGCCTCGGCCTCGCGGACCAGGCGGCGCTCGCGGATCAGGCCGTGTACGCGCAGTACCGCGGCCGCTCCTACGTCTCCGTCCTCCTGCTGCGCTTCGACCTCACCAGCGGAGAGGTGGAGGCCGTGGACGCCGGTTCGCCCCGGCTGTGGCGCCTGCGGGACCGCACGGTCGAGAGGGTCTCGTTCGAGTCCCAGCTGCCCCTCGGGATGTTCGAGGACACGGTCTACACCGCCGAGCGCTTCACGGTGCGCCCCGGTGACCGGCTGCTGTTCGGGAGCGACGGGGTGTACGACGCGGCGTCCCCGGACGGGGAGAGCTATGGCGAACGGGCCCTCGCCCGGGCGCTCACCTCGACGAGGCTGCTGCCTCCCACCCAGGTCCCGGGCGCCGTCCTGCGCGAGCTCGCGGCGTACCACGGGGACACCCCCTTGGAGGACGACGCGCTGGTGGTCTGTCTCGACTGGCGGGGCCGCCAGGACGACGCTCGGGGCGGCGGTGGTCGGGAGAGCGCACCGCCGGAGCCCGCCGACGCCTGACGGGCCGGACGCCCGCCGACCGTAGCCGGGGCCGGATTTCCCCGGGGCGCGCCCCGCATCACATGACCATGTGTCAACAGTTGTCGTCCGGCAAATGTATCCTTGGTGCAACACCTGGCTCGTGCCCGGGAGTGAACACGTCGTAGGCGACCAGAGGGTGACAAGTGGGACATGGGGCGCGTGACCGGACGACGATCACGGCGGACGGTGGTCAGGCGGACCGGGCGTTCCCGAGCGGCGTGCTGCGGCGCGGAGAGGGATTCTCCTTGTCCAACGCCTCCTGGAACCCGGTCAGTCCGCGCAGCAGCGCCTTGCGGGTCGTCGGCGTCATGGCGGTGATGACGGCCAGCAGGGACTCCTCCCGCTGGACCCGGAGGTCCCGCAGGTACGCCTTGCCCCGGACGGTCAGGTGCAGTTCGAGCTGGCGGCGGCTGACGGGGCTGGGCAGCCGCTGCACGAATCCCAGCGCCTCCAGCCGGTCGCACATCCGGCTCACCGAAGGCGGCGCGGAGCCGAGCAGCTCGCCCAGGGCGCGGAGGTTGATGCCCTCCTCGCGGTCGAGGCTGTAGAGCACACGGAGCTGAGACGCCGACACGGGCGTCGACGACACCATGTCCCGGCCGCGTTCCCACAACACCTCCAGGAGCTCGATGAGCTCCCGCGCTGCCTCCGTCGTCTCCTGCGGCTCCCGCTGAGACGGGGCGGGGTTCGTGTCCATGGCTACTGACACTCCTCAGGCGTCCGGGGCCGAGGGCGTCGGTCTCGCGACGCGCCGGTCATCTACATCTCTCCAGAAGGCGGTACGGATTCGGTGGATCGACGCGTGACAGTGGAACGCGCTCTGCGCGCGGCGCCGGCACACCGCCTCCTGGACTCCCTCCGTATCGATCTGGCACAGCAGTTCGCCGCGTTCTCCGCCGACCTCCTGCTCGTCGACTACGGCCTCACGGAACTCCGCCCCGTCGAGCCCGTGCAGGCTCCGGGCGGGTCGCAGCCCATGACCGTGGACTCGGGGCCCGCGGGGCACGCCTTCTCCACACAGCAACCATATCTTTTCGGTGGAGACGGACCCACGGCGACCGCGTTCCTTCCTGTGACGGTTCGCGGCGATCGATGTGGGGTTCTTGTGGTCGCCCTGCCCTCGGAGCGGGCCACGCCGGAGACGACCGAGGACCTCGCGGCCATCGCCGAGATGCTCGGACACGCCCTGCGCGTCGCCGACCGGCACACCGACGTCTACCGGCGGACGCGCAGGGCGCGCGCCCTCGACGTCCCCGGTGAGATGCAGTGGGACCTGATGCCCGGGCGGGGCTGTGTGGGCGAGGAGTTCGACCTGCACGCGTACTGGGAGCCGGCCTACTCCTCCGGCGGACACGTCCTCGACTGGTCCGTGACGGGGGAGGAGCTCACGCTGGTCGTCGCCAACGGCACCGGTCCCGGCACCGAGGCCGTCCTGGTGAGCAACCTCGCCCTGAACGCGATCCGCAACGCCCGCCGTGCCGGACTCGACGTCGTCGGCCAGGCGAGCCTGACCGACCAGGCGCTCTACGGACAGCACGGAGGAGAGAGATGTCTCTCCGCCCTGCTGATGAGCTTCACGCGCGCCACCGGCGAGGTGCAGGTCGTCGACGCCGGCTCGCCGACGGTCTGGCGCATCCGCGGCGCCGTCACCGAGCGGCTCGAACTGGAGCGCCAGCTCCCCCTGGGCATGTTCGAGGACACCGTCTACGCGGCCCAGCGCCTGGGCGTCCTGCCCGGCGACCGGCTCGTCTTCGTCGCGTGCGACCCCGTCGAGCCCGCCGGGGGTGGAGACGAGGGAGCGCTGGACCGGCCGGTCGTCCGGGCGATCGAGTCCACGAGACACATGGCCTGCGCGGACATCCCCCGCTCCGTCGTCCGGGCGCTGCGGGAGTCCGGCCGAGGGGCGCCGGACGACGTCCTCGTCCTGTGCCTGGACTGGCACGGCCCGCAACCGCGCCAGGCCCGTCCGCGTCCACATTTCTCGGATGTGAACGGAATGGAACGGGCGCGCATGGGAAAATGCGCCGGATGAGGCGAGGAACGAGCAGCCACGTGAGGGAGGAGGGGCGATGGCCGAGGCGATCGCCAGGAGAAGCGCGGTGCGCCGACCGTCGCTGTGCGCGAGCGTGGCCTACGAGGGGTCCGACGCCGGCGACGGCATGATCGCGTCGGCCCGTGACTTCACCGCCGACTTCCTCGCCGCCGCACCGGCCGCGGGAGGCGGGCCGGTGAGCCGGGAGCGCGTCGATCTCGCGCGTCTCGTGGTGAGTGAGCTGGTGACCAACGCGGTGCGGCATGCGCCCGGCCCCTGCCGTGTCCTCCTGGAGCTGTTCGACGGCGCTCTGGAGATCTCGGTGTTCGACCACCTCGACGCCTCCCCGGTACCTCGGGCGCACGACCCCCGTCGCATCGGCCAGCACGGTGTCGAGATCGTCGTGGCGGTCTGCGAGAGCGTGAGCGTGGAGCCGCAGCCGTCGGGCAAGCGTGTCCGGGCCCGCCTCTCCCTCGCGTGATCAGCTCCGGCGTGGTGGACTGGCGTGGCCGAAAATTTTTTCTTCCCGATGAGAATTCCCTGGCATGCCTCGCGGAAGCGGGGGTAGGCGAGGCTCTCACGGGGGGAGACGAGCAGCCGATGGACGAGGGAGGTCATCAGAGTGCCGACTGAGGTGACGACGGAGACGAGGGCCGGTGTCGAGACGGGTGTGGGGGACCTTCCCGTACTCGAAGCTCCCTGCAAGGTCGCCCCGAAGGACGCACGTGAGCTGTCGAAGGTGTTCTTCGACAAGCTGGCGGTACTGGAGGAGGGGACCCACGAGTACCAGTACGCGCGCAACACGCTGATCGAGATGAACATGTCCCTCGTGCGCTACGCGGCCGGCCGGTTCCGGGCCCGCGGCGACGAGATGGAGGACATCGTCCAGGTCGGCATCATCGGCCTGATCAAGGCCATCGACCGCTTCGATCTCTCCCGTGAGGTCGAGTTCACCAGCTTCGCCGTTCCGTACATCGTCGGCGAGATCAAGCGTTTCTTCCGCGACACGTCGTGGGCGGTCCACGTACCGCGTCGGCTGCAGGAAGCCCGGGTCGAGCTGGCCAAGGCCACGGAGGAGCTGAGCTCCCGCCTCGGCCGCGCGCCGAGCGTGGCGGAGCTGGCGGCCCTGATGAACCTCTCCGAGGACGAGGTGATCGAGGCACGCATCGCCTCCAACGGGTACAACTCCACGTCGCTCGACGCCGCGGTCGGCCCGGACGGCGAGGACGGTGACGCGGCGCTCGCCGACTTCATCGGAGTGGAGGATCCGGCGCTCGAGCTCTTCGAGAACTTCCATACCCTCGCGCCCCTGCTGGTCGAGCTCGACGACCGCGACCGCCGGATCCTGCATCTGCGATTCGTCGAGGAGCTGACGCAGTCGGAGATCGGCAAGGAGCTCGGGATCTCCCAGATGCATGTCTCCCGGCTGCTCTCCCGCAATCTGGAACGCCTGCGGAAGGGAATGCTCGACCAGGCGTGACGCGGACCGCGTCACGCCAAGGGGCGGGCTCCCTTCTCTCCAACGGAACGGCCTCACCAACCCCCTTCTGGTGAGGCCGTTCCGTGCTGGGCGGCCGGAGACCACGTCCGACGGGAGAACGACAAGGGCATCGGGGCAGCGACAAGGGCCAGGGACAGGGTGAGGAAGGCGAACGGGGAACGACATGACCGAGGTGAGTGTGACCCTGTGCGAGGGCGATGCCCTGCACGCCGTCGTGGAGTTCGACAGGGCCCAGGGGGCCATCGCGGAGGCCCGGGACTTCACCGCGGCGTTCCTCGAGGGGGCGGAGACACCCGGAGGGCCGTACCCGGCGCAGGACGTCGACGACGCCCGCCTTGTCGTCAGCGAACTCGTGACCAACGTCGTGAAGTACGCCCCCGGCCCCTGCCGACTGGAACTCTCGCTGCACGCGGGGATGCTGGAGATCTGCGTGCTCGACACACGCCCCGTGACCCCGGTGGCCCGCCCGCGGGACCCGGACCGGCTCGGGCAGCACGGCATGGAGATCGTCCTGGCGCTCTGCGCCGGCGTCGAGACCGAGGCCGTGGCGCCCTACGGCAAGCGGGTCAGGGCGCGTCTCCCTCTCGGTTGACCCGCGCCCCGACCCGCTCCACCCCGACCTGTGCCCCGGCCATGCCGCGCCGACCCGCGCCGAGCCTCGGTCCGGGGCTCCGTCCGTCTCTTCGGCCCGGCGTGTCTCTTCGGCCCGGCGTGTCTCTTCGGCCCGGCGGCGCGCCCGCCGGGCTCACTTCGTCTCCGAGGCCCGGCGGCGCAACCGCCGCTTCAGCGACCGTCGTTCGTCCTCCCGCAGACCGCCCCACACCCCGGTCACCTGGCGGGAGTCGTCCATGGCCCAGCGCAGGCACGCCTCGCGCACGGGGCATCGCCGGCAGATCTCCTTGGCCTCCTCGGCCTGGATCAGGGCGGGTGCGCCGGTCCCGACCGGGAAGAAAAGGTCGGGGTCGACATTCTGGCAGGCCGCGGATGCGCGCCAGCTCTCCATCGGTTCCTCCTGTTCGTGTGCGTGTGTTCGTGTCTCTCCTTCTCGGCTCACCCGTGTGCGGTACTTGAAACTCCGTCACCCCTACGGCGGATCCTCACCGTTGCGCGAAGAAGTGCGGGGTCTCGGCCTCCCAGTCGATCCGCCCGCCCTCGCTCCCCTCCGGCACGGCGGCGTACGTCTCGCCCAGCCAGTCCCGCAGGCCCGCACGGTCGACGTCGACCAGCGCGAAAGCCCCGGCCGCGCCCAGCCGCATGCGCACGCGCCCCTCCCTGCCGCCGCAGCGCAGCGGCCACAGCCGCACGTCGCCCTCGCCGCTCAGGACACGGGTGCCCGAGCGCAGCAGGTCCCGGGAGAAGGTCCAGACGACGACCCGGCCGAGCGGAAGCCGGAAGCTGACGCGTACCGCCCAGGGATCGTCGGGGTCGTAGTCGAACGCGGCGGCGATGGAAAGGTCGACGCCTTCCTGCACCTGACGGGCCGTCGTGTGCCACGACCGCACCGGAGGCGTCAGCTGCCGCTCCGCGGTCTCGGGTCGGTTCGGTTCGGACATCGTCACCACTTCCCTCGGGGAGATCGCGCTGCCTGAGCGGCGCCGTGCTTCTCCCTCGTAACCGCCGACGGCGAATTCACGCACCGATCCGGTAAAAGGCGGGTGAAAGGTGGAACCGGTGCCCGCGGTTGACGACGCGCAGGGAAGTACGTGATCGGGCGAGTGCCGTGAAAGGCGCTGCTCCCGCGCTGGGAGGGCGGCGCGTGACGGGCGGTCCTGCCGCCCGTCAGACGTAGGTGACCGTCACCCGCTCGAAACCGAGAGCGCGCAGCATCCCCTCCAGCATGGCCGTGGTGTTCTTCTCGGCCCGCAGGGTCAGGTCGCTCTCCCGCGCGGCCTCGCCGATGCGCTGGGCGGCGAGCGCGTGCACGGCCCGCTCGTCGGCGGGGTTGTCGGAGAACAGGTCGCCCAGCCGGTCCAGGAGCCCGCGCTGCTTGGAGACCGCGTACGACTTCTCGGGATCGAGCGACGGCTCGGCGAGCCGCGCGTGCGGCAGGCGCAGCGTGGCCGAGCTGCGCTTCTCGTCCACCGTGACGCTGTCCTGACCGATGGCGCCGAGATCGACATAGGCGCCGACCGTGCCACTGGCGACGTAGAGCGTACGGGTGCCCCGGATCGCGTCAGGAAGAAGCCGCGCGTCCTTCTCCAGGTCGACCACGATCTGGAAGTTCCCGGCGGCACCCTCGTAACGGTGCATGTCCTGAACGGATTTCAGCAGCGCCGGGCCCGAACGGTCCTTCGTCTCCAGGCCGAGGACCCCGTCGAGACCGGGCACGAGGCTGACTCGCCCGAGGAGGACGACCAGGAGCGCCCCCGCCAGGAGGGCGACGGCGACGACCGGCCCGCGGCGGGCCGCACGCCCGCGGGCCGGCAGCTCGCGCGGGGGAGTCTCCTCACCTTCTCGCATCCTCTCCTGATGCCCGCGGCGCGCACTTTCATCCCCGGGGCCCGCCTTCAGGGCCGGTGGACGCGAAGGTCCGACACCTCGAAGGACATCTCCGATGTGCCGGGGTCGGGAGGCGGGTGGTGGCGCCCGGCGCACACGGACAGGTTCACGATGAGATACGCCCGCCACCGGCGACCCACCCCGCGCCGGTCGGCGAACACCCGCAGCCCGTTCACGTGCCACACCACCGAGCGGGCACCGAACTCGACCCTCAGGTCCACCCACGCGCCGGGCCGGATGGAGGGATCCCGGTAGTAGAGGTGCCCTCCCCGCACCCGGTTCGACAACTCCAGCAGATCGGGGTTGTCCGGGTGGTACTCGAAGACGTCGATCTCCTGGTCCCCGTCGAGCCAGGTCCAGATCGCCGGCCAGGCGCCCAGCTCCTCGGGCAGCCGCACCCGCGCCTCCAGTATGTCGCCGGCGCGGACCATGAAGCCCTCCGCGCTGCCCTCCGTCGTGAGCAGGCCCGTGCTCCAGTTGCCGTCGGTGCGCCGGGTCGCACGGAACCGCCCCGAGCGGCTGTAAGCGGCGTCCTCGACGAGATGGTCCAGCTTGTTGTCCCCCGGGTTGGTCGGCCCGCCGTTCGGATAGGCCCACGACCGCCCGGCGACCCACTGCTCCGTCGAGGCGAAGTCCGCGGTGAAGACGGGCTCCGCGGTGCGGGGCGCTCCATCGGGGGTCACCTGGCCCCGTCCGCGCCGGAGCCGTTTCAGCCGGTCGATGATCTTCCGCAGCATCGGTGACTCCTCCGCCCGCCGGTACGAACTGTCCGAACGGGTTCTGCCCGCCCCGCGCCGCGACCATACGAGGATGCTCACGCTATGGCGTCAACTCGTCACGTTCAGGAAGGAGTCCCAGCTCCTCGCGGTCCTGGGCGTTTCCGATCCGAGTGCGTGGACAGAGGCAGCAACCAAAGAGTCCGACCGAGGGGTGGAGACGTGCGCAGCGTAGGTGTCGAAGAGGAACTTCTGATCGTGGACGCGGACAGCGGTGAGCCGCGCGCTCTCGCCGGCGCCGTACTGGCGGCGGCGGAGCGGGCGGCCGACCGCGAGAGCCGGGACGACGACCGCGACTTCGAGAAGGAACTGCAGAAGGAACAGCTGGAGTTCGCCACCAAGCCGGTGACCAGGATGGACGAACTCCAGGAGGAGATCGTCCGGTGGCGGCGCGAGTCGGCCCGGCACGCGGCGACCGTCGGCGCGGTCGTCACCGCCATGGCGACATCGCCGCTGCCGGTGAGCCCCTCGCTCAACGTGGGGGAGCGGTACCAGTGGATGGGCCGGCAGTTCGGTCTGACCGCGCAGGAACAGCTGACCTGCGGCTGCCATGTGCACGTGTCGGTCGAGTCCGACGAGGAAGGCGTCGCCGTACTGGACCGGATGCGGCCCTGGCTTCCCGTTCTCCTGGCGATGAGCGCGAACTCGCCGTACTGGCAGGGCGAGGACAGCGGTTACGGCAGCTATCGCAGCCGCGTGTGGAACCGATGGCCCTCGGCCGGTCCGGTGGACGTCTTCGGCTCCGCGGACCGTTACCACGAGCAGGTCAAGGCCATGATCGACACGGGGGTGCTGCGTGACCAGGGGATGATCTACTTCGACGCGAGGCTGTCCGCGTCCTATCCCACGGTCGAGGTGCGGGTGGCGGACGTCTGTCTGGACGCGTCCACGCCCGTCCTCCTGGCGGCCTTGATACGAGGCCTGGTCGAGACGTCGGCGCGCGCCTGGAGGGAAGGCGAACCGCCGCCCAGGATCGGCACGAGCCTGCTGCGGCTCGCCTCGTGGCGGGCCGGCCGCTCGGGTCTCGACGGCCCCCTCATCCACCCCGAGACGATGCGGGAGGCGCCGGCCGAGAGCGTCGTCCAGGCGCTGTACCGCCATGTGGAGCGGGCCTTGGAGGACCTGGGCGACGCCGAGCGGGTCCGGCAGGGCATCGCCGACCTGATGGCGCGGGGCAACGGCGCGCGAGTCCAGCGGGAGCTGCTGCGCGCCGAGGGCAGCCTCGCCGCGGTGGTCGCCAGCTGCGCACGCATCACCACGGCCGGGGTGTAGGAGTGCCTTGAGGGCGTCTCGCGCGTTTGGATCCGGCCGTGGCGCGCATCCGATGGAGGAAGGAGAACGAGGCAGGACGCCAAGCCCAGAAGGAGGACCACCATGGGCATCATCGCCTGGATAGTCATCGGACTGCTGGCCGGTTTGATCGCCAAGGCTCTCATGCCGGGCAGGGACCCGGGCGGGCTCATCATCACCATGCTGATCGGCATCGCCGGCGGGCTGCTCGGCGGCTGGCTGGGCAAGGTGATCTTCGGTGTCGAGTCGATCGACGGCTTCTTCGAGCTGTCCACCTGGATCGCGGCGATCGTGGGGTCGATGATCCTGCTCGCCCTGTACCGGCTGTTCACCGGTGGGCGCACGCGCCGGCACGCCTGACGGTGCCGGTGGGGATCACGAAGGGGCCGGCCCCCGCCCGTCGGGCGGGGGCCGGCCCCTTCGTCCGTCCTTCCGTCTATTTCGTCAGGAGCCGGTTGAAGAACGACCGGTACTGGCGCAGGGCCATCCGCAAGTTCTCCGTGTCGACCTGCTCGCCCTGGTTCCACTGCCCTTCCAGGCCCTTCTTGTGGTCGGCGAAGGTCTCGGCCAGCGTCCGCATGACGTCCGCGACGAGGCCGTCGGCCGAGTGGACGGCCTCGCGCGGGTCGTCCACGAACTGGTTCTGGATCTGCTGCCAGCGGGAACGGAACGCGTCCACGTCCTGCGACGACAGCAATTCCGGGAGGTCTTCGTCGGATGTCTCCCCAGCGGTCTCGCCGGCGGTTTCACCAGGTGGCTCGGCAGGCGTCTCGGCAGGCGTCTCGGCAAGCGCCTCGCCAGGGGGCTCGCCCGGTGTCTCGTCCGTCGTCTCGTCGGTGGTTCGTGCCGCCTCGCCCGGGTACACAGGCGCTTCGGGTTCCTGCCCGGCGCCCGCCTCCGGGTCACCGAAGCCGGCGATGTCCTCGGTGGTCAGACCGCTGTCGTCGGCCCGGTCAGGCATGTCGTTGTGCTGCATGACGTCTCCTCGTCATGACGTCTCATCGTGATGGCGTCGCCTCGTACATCCGCTGTCCGTCCTCCGCCGGCCGCCGTCCGCTTCCGCGGACGGATCAGGCACCGGCGGGGTCGGACCGGTGGCCGTCGGCGAGCAACTCGTCGAACAGCGCCCGGTAGTGCACCATCGCCCCGCGCAGTTGCTCGGTGGTGGCCTGCCGACGGGTACTGAGCGTGTTGATCTCGTGGGCGGCCCGGTAGTGCTCCAGCGTGCGGCCGTGCTCGACGGAGAGGTCCCGCACCTGCTGGTCGAAGTCCTCGGTGGGATACCCGCGGGCTTTCATGAGCGCGGTCACGAGCCGGTCGGCGTCGTGCACGGCTTCCTCCGGGCGGTCGACGAACTCCTCCTGCACGCCGTTCCACTCCCGTGCGTACCTGTCCCGTTCGCTGCCCGACAAGGGCCGCAGTTCGAGCGAGTCGTGGCGCTTCTCCCGGTCGGCGAGGTCCCGCTCGGCGGCCCTTCGGCTGCCGGCGTCCTCGACGGTCCGTTCGTACTCCGGCCCGAAGCGGTCCTGCAGACGGCGGCGCCGCCGTGCGGCCACCAGCGCCACGGCGATCAGGGCGATCACCACCACGGCGGGGATGATGATGGCGAGTAGCGTCCCTGTTGACATCGGGGCCGCCCCCTCGGTCGATTTCGGGTACGTCTGTCAGCGGCGCTGCTGCCCGTTCGAAACCGGCCGAAACGGGGTATCGCGCGCGAACTCAGGCGCGGGCGGGGGAGCGGGTGCCGGACCTCCCGACGCCGCGCGTACGCCGCGCGGGCACGGGTAGCCGCCGTCCATGAACGACCCCGACGACCTGACCGCCGCGCCCGACCTGCCCGTCATCGGATCGCTGGACGAGCTCGCCGGATTCCTCTCCGCCCGCAGCGGGCTGTACATCAGGTGGTCCCGAGGTCCCGCCGTCGACCTCGTGGAGAACAGCAGCCGCGACGGGCTCACAGGCCTCGAACTCCCCGGGCTCTCCGCCAATCCGCTCGACGCCGAGCCGTGGTGGGAGGACAGACCGCTCCGCCTCTGGGTGGCGCGCCGCCTCCACGACTACTCGCACCTGCCCCGGGAACGCGGCCCCGGCGTCCGCCCCTGGCTGCTGCGCGGCACCGAGGCGGGTCGGGGGCCCGACAACGAGCCGCTGGTGCGTGACGTGGCACCGATCGGCTGGGTGGCCGACGCCGTCATCAAGGAGGCCGAGGCCGTCGTGAACGGCCAGAACGGCGCCTGGGGCCCGATGCGTCGCCATCCCGAGGCGGACTGATGCGGGGACCGCTCGCACCGCTCCCGTACCGCATAGGGTCATCAAAACAGGTCGCCCCGTCACTGTTCGTGCTCTCGTGGGAGGAGAAGAAGTAGGCGACCCCCGAAGGAGCGACGATGCGGGCAGCGGTGGTGGGTCAGGGCTACGTAGGAGTGACGGGTGCCGTCGCCTTGGCACAGCAGGGGCATCGGGTCTTCGGCGTGGAACAGGACGGGGAGCGGCTCGCGTGCCTGCGCTCCGGTGAGCCGCCGGTCGTCGAGCCCGGCCTGGTCGAGCAGATGACGGCGGTGCTGCGCACCGGCCGGCTCGACTTCGTCGAGGACCTCCCCGACGCGGTCGTCGCCGACCCGCTCGACGCGGTGCTGATCTGCGTCGGGACCCCGCCCGCCGCCGACGGCACGGCGAACCTCTCCCAGGTCCTGACAGCGATCGGCGAGGCCGCCGAGCTGGCGGGGGCCCCGCTCGTGGTGCTCAAGTCGACCGTTCCGCCGGGCACCAGCGACATGCTGCTCGCCGAGTACCCGGAGCTGCGGCAACGGTTCGTCTGCAACCCCGAGTTCCTCAATCAGGGCAGCGCCCTCGACGACTGGCAGTCCCCGGCGCGGATCGTCGCCGGCGCACACCACGCGGCCGCGCTCGACCGGCTGCGCGAGCTGTACCGGTCGGTGACCTGCCCCTGGGTGACCTCCACGCCCGCCGGCGCCGAAATGATCAAGTACGCGAGCAACGCCTTCCTCGCCACCAAGATCAGTTTCGCCAACGAACTGGCCCGGCTGTGCGCCGGACCCGACCTCAACATCGACCATGTCATCCAGGGCGTCGGCCTCGACCCGCGCATCGGGCACGCGCTACTCCAGCCCGGAACCGGCTACGGCGACTCCTGCCTGCCCAAGGACACCATCGCGCTCTCTCGCTGGGCGGCGGAGCGCGGCATCCCGACGCCCCTCCTGAACGCCACCGTCCAGACCAACCTCCAGCAGCCCGGCGCCATCCTGCATCTGCTCGAGGAGAGCGTCGGCGGGGATCTGAGCGGTGTGGAGGTCGCGGTCCTGGGCGTCCGGTACGAGCCCTGGAGCGACGACCTCAGGGCAGCGCCCAGCCGTACCCTCCTGCCCCTGCTCCAGGAACACGGCGCCCATGTCCGGCTCTGGGACCCCGGTCTCACCCCGGACGAACTGCGGCACCTGTCACCCCGGGCGGTCCCGCACACCGCCCTGCGCGCGGCCGTCGCCGGTGCGAACGCCGTCCTCGTGCTGACCGAGTGGCCCCAGGTCGTCGAAGCCGACTGGGCCGACCTCGCCGCGCGGATGGCGGAGCCCCGGGTCGTGGTCGACGCCAAGAACTGCCTGCCTCCCGTCCTGATGCACCGCGTCCCGGTCGTCTACCGAGGGATCGGGAACCGCCGCCCCACGACGGAACACGCCCCCACGGAGCCGGTCGGCTGACGCCGACGACCCGCTGAGGGGAGAGGCGGCGAGGGGACGACGGTGCCGCGGAGTGGGAGAATCGAGGCGTAGCCGTCGAGTGGCTCCCCACTTCGGGCGAGGCCCGCCATGAGCACACCGCACACGTCACCTGAGAACGCCGACCGGCGTCTCGTCACCCTGACCGACCGCCGGACGTACACCGAGCCCAGCGGCAGGGCTCGGGTCATCCGCTCGCCCGGCGTGGTCCCCGGCGTCTGCGTACTGAGAGCGTCGGGGGAGTTCGACATCGACACCGTGAGCTGCCTGCGTCAGGCGCTCGCGGAGTCCCGCGCCGCAGGCGACGCCCGCACGGTCCTCGACCTGTCGCGAGTCGGCTTCGGGGACTCCACCTTCCTGCATCTGCTGGTCGCGGCTCACTACCAGCAGGAACGCCTCGTCCTGGCGGGCCCCCTGCCGCACCATCTGCGCAGGCTCTTCCTGCTCACGGGCGTCGAGAAGGTCCTCGATTTCGCGGCCGACCTCGGCACGGCATGCCGCCGCTAGCGGCGGCGCTCCGTCCCGCCGGGTGAACCCTCTTACGCGGCCGATCCCTTGCGCCGCGCTCATCCGTCACTCCGCGATCTCGGTGCGTTCCCACCACTCGTAGACCGGAAGCTGCCCCTCAGGGCTGTCCTGACGTCGTGCCGTGGCCCTGAAGTGCTCGTACCCGCCACGGTGCGGAATCTTGAGGTCCTCTGCCGGGGCGGTGAGGGGGACGACGCGCTCCCGCAGATCGTCCGGACCGCCCTCCAGTGCTGCCTTGTTCGCCATGCCCTCAGTCTTCCCACCCCGTGCACGCCTCGCACGTCGGGAGCAGCGGTGCGCGGACCGGCCGGTCGGGCCGGTCAGGCCGGGACGGGCCCGGCGGCGGTGGCGAGACCGAACAGCGCGCCGTCGGGGTCGCGCAGCGTGATGCCGCGGGTCAGGGGATCGACCGGGTTGTCGGAGAGGGTCCGGCCGCCGAGTCCGTGGGCCGTCTTGACAGCGGTTTCGATGTCGGGAACCCGGAAGTGGACGTGCCAGCGGGGACGGACGCGCGGGTCGGGGGCTTCCGCCAGGGCTCCGCTGTGCAGACGGGCCACCGTCTGCCGTCCGTGGCGCAGCAGGATGTGGTTGTCGTCCTCCACGTACGTGACCTCGCAGCAGCCGGGCTGGTCACAGGCCCACTCGAGGACCTCGCCGTAGAAGATGGCGGCGTCGAAGGCGTCTCTGGTACGCAGCTCGAGCCAGGCCGGAGCGGCTTCGTCCCCCATGCCCCAGTCGGGGATGGCGCTGCCCTGCCAGATCCCGAAGGTCGCCCCGTCACGGTCGGCGGCGAGCGCCGCGCGGCCGGTACCGAAGGAGATGGGGCCGACGGCCACGGTCCCGCTGCGTTCGAGGATGCGCGCGGCCGTGGCGTCGGCGTCCTCGACGGCGAAGTAGGGCGTCCAGGCCACGGGGATCGAGAGCGTCGGCGCCAGCGCGCCGATGCCGGCGACCGGGACGCCCTCGCTGAAGCCGATGGAGAACCCGTCCCCGAGATGGGCGGCGCGGAACTCCCACCCCAGAACGGCGCGGTAGAAGTCCTGGGTGGCGCCGAGGTCGGGGGCCATGAGACTGACCCAGCACGGTGCCCCGAATGTTTCGTGACTCGAAGTCGACACGACAGTCACCCCATCCGCCTCACAGGACCCGGGAACCCCTCCCACGGTACTCGCGGCAGCGCGCCGGCAGGGCGGGCTGGGCTCGGGGAGGGGTCCGCGGCGGCTCAGGTACGCACGAGGCTGTTGGGCCCTTCCAGCGCGTCGGCCCCCTCGTCGTTGAACCAGTAGTCGCCCGCGGCCAGGTACCGGAAGGCGTGCGTGCTCTCGCCCGGCAGGGTGACCGTGACGGCCCGGGTGCCGTCCTTACGCGGTTGGAGCAGGTGCGTGCCGGGCTTCCAGCCGTTGAAGTCACCGACGACGCTGACCGGCCCGGGCGGCGTGTCCGCCGGCAGGACGAAGGTGACCTCGGTGTGCGGCTTGCCGCCCTTGCGGCGCTTGCGTTCGAGCATGGGATGGGCTCCTGCCAGTCGGAAGGCGTGGGGCACATCTTCGTACCGGGGCGGGCCGCCCGCGTGCCGACACGGCCAAGAGGCCACCCGGCCGGGGGAGCGCCGGGCCGCGGGGCGGCCGCCCGAGGCGGTGCTCAGGCCTCGTCGTCCTTCTCCGACGCGAACCCGATGCATTCCACGTCGACCTGATCGGCGAGCTCGGTCAGCACGGCCGCCAGATCACGGATGGTCTGTTCGTCGCCGCGCATCTCCCCCGAGCTGCCCGACCGCACCCAGTCGGCGGCGAGGCCGCGCAGCAGGGCGGTGACATGGCCGGCCGGGATGAGCAGACCCCCGTCGGCGGTGGGAACCAGCGGTATGGACATCTGGATCATGAAACCGCCTCCCGTGGTGCGCTGGTGTCTGAGGGGAGCGTTGCCGACAGATCGCGTACCAAACCCGGTGAACAGGCAAATCTCGAACACCGGCCCGTCAGGCCGGGAGGGTGCTCCCGGCTGCCTGGAGGCGGTTCAGCAACTGCGCGCGGTGGAGGTCGGCTATCGGCGCGAGGAAGTCGGGATGGCGCAGCAGACCGGCCGCCCGGCGGTCCCGCTCGCCCGGATCGGTCAGGCGCCGGAAGGCGACGGGCGCCCCCTCCCCGCGCTCCGTGCGGACGGCTTCCGCCGCGGCGCTCGCCAGGGCCGGCGAGCCCAGCAGGCACGCCGCCCAGCTGGCCACCACCTCGTCCACCCACGTGCGCCAGGCGTCCGTGTCCTCCGGTCGGGCGCCGTCCGCCCCGGTGATCCAGTCCAGGCGGGAGGTGCCCCCCGGACCGGACAGGGCGACCAGTTCCATGTCCAGGTCCGTCGGGTAGCGAAGCCAGGCAGCCACGGTCACCGCCTGCCGGGCCTGGGCCTCGGCCAGCCCGCGCTGCAACGCCCCCGGGCCGGACGGATAGGCGCGGTTGAGCCACTGCGTCGTGGCCGCTATGAGCGGTGACAGAAGGGAATCTGCGGGCACGGGCTGACCATCCGGACGGATCGGGGAGCGGAAAACACCTGCACCATAACCGTCCCGTCACCCCTCATGAAATGGCGCAGGTCACGCGAGAAACAGCGCGACGACGGGGCCGGTGAGCGTCGCCTGCGACGACACGCTGAATGAGGCGCAATGCGCGCCCCCACTCGTCGACCGCGTTTCATGGGGAATCCCACGGAGAGAAAGCGAAAAGGAGAAACGCATGGGACACGGCGGCGACGTCATCGCTGAGCTGACCACCGACCACGAAGAGGTCGAAGAGCTGTTCGCCAATATCGAGGAACTGCCCTCGGGTGACCCGCGCAGAAAGCACTACGCCGACCAGGCCACCATGGAATTGGTCCGGCATTCCGTCGCGGAGGAGTCATACCTTTACCCGGCCGTCCGAAAGCACCTTCCCCAAGGCTCCGACATCGCCGACAAGGAACTCCAGGATCACGCCGCCGCCGAGCGCACGATGAAGGATCTGGAGAGCTGTGACGCCGGCGATCCGCGGTTCGACGAGCTGATCATCAAGCTCATGAACGAGATCCGGGCACACATGGCCGACGAGGAGAACAACCTCTTCCCCCGGCTGAGGGAGGCGTGCTCGGCCGAGATGCTGAACGAACTCGGCGACAAGGTCCGCCAGGCCAAGAAGATGGCGCCGACCCGCCCGCACCCCTCGGCCCCCGACACTCCGCCGGCCAACAAGCTGCTCGCCCCCGGCGTCGGCCTGGTCGACCGTCTGCGCGACGCGATGAGCGGACGCGGCAAGGCCTGAGGCGGGGCGACGGGCTCGGCGGGCGGCGTCCTCCGCTTCCCCCGCCCGCCGGCGCCCTCGCCTCGGCGGCGTCTCACTCGCCGAAGACGCGCTCCCCACCGACGTACGTCGCCTCCACGCGCAGGGAGGCGAGGGCCGACGGATCCACCGTGTACGGATCCCGGTCGAGGACGATCAGGTCCGCGAGGTGGCCGGGCCGCAGCAGGCCGGTGTCGTCGAGCCGGTTCACGTACGCGGAGCCCGACGTGTAGGCGGTGAGGGCGGTGCTCAGGCCGAGCCGCTGCCGGGGCAGGAAGGGGGGCATGTCGCCGTCGGGAAGGATCCGGTTGACCGCGACGTGGATGCCTTCCAGCGGGTCGGCGGAGCTGACGGGCCAGTCGCTCCCCGCCGCCAGCGAGGCGCCCGCGCGGTGGAGGTCGCCGAAGGGGTACTGCCAGTCGGCGAGTTCGCCGCCGAGGAAGGGTGTGGTCAGCTCGTCCAGCTGCGGCTCGTGGGCCGCCCACAGCGGCTGCAGGTTGGCGACCGCCCCCAGCCGTGCGAAGCGCGGCACGTCGGCCGGGTGTACGACCTGGAGATGGGCGAGATGATGCCGGTTTCCGCGCGGCCCGTTGGCGCTCCGGGCGGCCTCGACCGCGTCCAGGGCCTCGCGTACGGCCCGGTCGCCCAGCGCGTGGAAGTGGACCTGGAAGCCCAGTGCGTCGAGCTCGGTCACGTACCCGCGCAGTGCCACGGGGTCGACGAAGCTGAGGCCGGAGTTGGACGTGGCGCAGCCGCAGGAGTCCTTGTAGGGCGCGGACATGGCGGCGGTGTGGTTCTCGGCGATGCCGTCCTGCATGATCTTGACGGTGTCGGCCCGGAACCGGCCGGACCGCAGGGTCTCGCGGCGCTCGACGAGGTGGGGGATCTGCTCGGCGCCGGCATCCCGGTCCCACCACAGGGAGCCGTTGACCCGGGCGGTGAGCAGTCCGCGCAGGGCCGCGGCGCGGTAGGCGGGGGAGACGTCCGGGTGGCCTCCGTACGCGCCGAGCAGGGCGTCCTGCCAGGCGGTGATGCCGTACGAGTGCAGGAGTCGCTGGGCGCGCAGCAGGCCGTCCAGCAGGTCCTCCTCCGTGGGCCGCGGAGCGGCCCGGCCGACGAGTTCGACCGCGCCCTCCTGCAGCATCCCCGAGGGGGTGCCGTCCGGCTCCCGCTCGATGCGCCCGTCGGCGGGATCGGGGGTCGAGGCGGTCACCCCTGCCAGTTCCAGCGCGCGGGTGTTCGCCCAGGCGCCGTGGTGGTCCCGGTTGGCCAGCAGGACGGGCCGGTCGGGCACGAGGTCGTCGAGCAGGTGCCGGGTCGGCTGGCCGCCGGGGAAGCTCTCCATCGACCAGCCGCCTCCGGTGATCCACGGACGCTCGGGGTGGGCGGCCGCGTAGGCCGCGATCCGCCGCCGGTACTCGGACACGTCCGTCGTCCCCGTCAGGTCGCAGGCCCCCAGTTCGAGCCCGCCGAACACGGCGTGCACATGGGCGTCCTGGAAGCCGGGCAGCAAGGCGCGCCCCGCCAGATCGACCACTCGCGTGTCCGGCCCGATCAGCTCGCGCACCTCCTCCCCGCCGACCGCCGTGATGCGTTCCCCGCGCACCGCCAGGGCCGTGGCGCCGGTGTGCGCGGGGTCCATGGTGATCACGGAGCCTGAGGTGAAGACGAGATCCGCGTGGCTCATCAGAGGGGTCCTCCTGGAGAAGGGGCGCCGGGTCGGGGAGTTAGATACGAGGTACGAGGGGGAGTGGGGCGGTCGCCCTGCGTGCCCGGTGACGCCCCGCCGTCGGCCGGTGCGGGCACCGGCCGGGACGCGGTGACGGACGGTCGGCCGCGGTGGAAGTACGCGGCGCGCCGCCCGTACGCGGCCCACAGCGCGGCCGGGACGCCGGCCGCGGGGATGACCACCGGCACGAGGGTGAGGAAGCGGCCGTTGCCGGCGGCGAAGGCGAAATCGGCGGACGACGTCCACAGGCTGACGCGGGGATCCGCAGGGTCGACAGGTGCGGGGGAGGCGGGCGGCTGACCGGGCATGGGCTTCTCCTCGGCGCCTGAAGGGCTGGACGGGACGTGCCGGCGGGGTGGGGGTGGCGGCAGCGTGGCAGCCGGACGACAGTGAAGTCAACAGCGTTGACAACACCGTTCACTCGGGGCGGGCGGCACAATGGAGCCGACCGGAGCGAGGGGAGTGCGCAGTGGCGTCACGTACGGGGAAGCGGACCGCGGCCGCGAAGGGGAAAGCCGCCCCCTCCGGCCGTGCGAGGCCCTCTCTCAGCCCCCGGCTGATCGTCGAGGCCTGCCTCCGGCTCCTGGACGCCGAAGGCGCCGACGCCCTGACGTTCCGGCGGATCGGCGCCCGGCTCGGCGCCGACCCGACCGCCCTCTACCGGCACTTCCGCAACAAGGACGATCTGCTGCTCGCGGTGGCGGACCATCTGCTCGAAGAGAGCATCGAGGGCTTCGAGCCCTCCGAAGACTGGCGGCAGACCCTGCGGACGCTGTTCATCCGCAACCGCAAGGTCTACCTCGCGCACCCCCGAGCCGCCGTGCTGGCCACCGTCCGCATCACGCGACGGCCCGCCGAGATGCGGGTGATCGAGATGGTCCTCGCCGCGCTCGCCGACGCCGGCTTCCCACCCGACCAGGCGGTACGCCACTACCGCGCCCTGGTCGACTTCGTGCTGGGCTGGTCGTGCATGGACGCCACCTACTCCACGCTCGACCCCCACGCACGCGACGCCGACGAGTCCGCCTGGACCGGCGCGTACGCCGCGGTGCCCGCCGCCACCCACCCCCACATCGCGGCGGCGGCCCCCTACCTGGCCTCGGTCGAGGACGACGCCAACTTCGGCTTCGCCCTCGACCTGATGCTCGACGCCATCGCGGCCCGCGCGCCCGCGCCGGACCCGGCGGGTGCGGCGGGTGCGGACGGCGCCCAGGCGTGCCGGAGCCGGGACGAGCGCGTGTGATGATCGCGGCATGACCGGCATACCCGTGCGGCGAACGCTCCTCCTGGCGGCTCTCGCCGCCGTCACCGCGGGCTGCGGCCTCGCGGCCGAGATCGATCGCGAGGTGGACCCCGCCCGGACCCGGGCCTCGACACAGCCCCGGCCCTCCGCCACCGGCGCGCCGTCCCCCGGGACACGGCCCGCGGCCCCCGGCCCTGCCGCGCCGGGCCCCGCCGCCACCGCCGCCGAGGAGTGCCCGGCCTCCGGTGTGCGAGTGTCGACCGGCGCGGTGAACGCCGCCATGGGACTGCGCGCCATGCCGGTCACCCTCACCAACTGCGGTACGGGCGAACAGCGGCTGAACGGCTACCCCGGCGTACGGGTACGGGATGTCGACGGCCGGCCCATGGACGTGACGGTCCTGAAGGGCCCGGAACCGATCACCAGCCTGGACGACCCGGGACCGCATCCCGTGACCCTGAGACCGGGGGAGTCGGCGCGCAGCGTCTTCGTATGGCGGTACTCCACCGTCGACGCGGCCACCCGGCGCGGGAGCGGTGTCCACGTCGACATCGCGCCGGCCGCGGGGGCGGCGCAGCAGACCGTTCAGCCGGATGGCGGACTGCACATCGGCGAGACGGGACTGCTCGGCACGACGGCCTGGAAGAAGGTTCCGGACTAGGCCGACGTGGGCGAACGACGCCGTCGGGACGCCCGACACGAAGGCCACGACGTCCACGACGAAACCGTTGCTCTCTGGCAACAAGCGGTTCCGCCGTGTAGCGTCGTCCTCAGATGTCGTGGTTCGCAAACCCGGCGCCCGTGCTTCGGTGCGGGCGCTTTGCTGTGCAGCGCTGAGGACCAGGGCGATCACCTCCGGGTCCGCGCGGTGCGGTCCCGACATCGAATGGAGAGGCAACACCCATGGCCAGCGGAACTGTGAAGTGGTTCAACTCGGAGAAGGGCTTCGGCTTCATCGCCCAGGACGGCGGCGGCCCGGACGTCTTCGCGCACTACTCGAACATCAACTCCACGGGCTTCCGTGAGCTTCAGGAGGGCCAGGCCGTCACCTTCGACGTGACCCAGGGCCAGAAGGGCCCGCAGGCCGAGAACATCACGGTCGCCTGATTTCTCGTCCGCCCCCGCCGCGACGCGGCAGGGTCCCCGGAGCCGATGCTCCGGGGACCCGGGCGGACTTCAGATCGACGCGGGGAACCGCTGCCAGACCCGGTGGCCCGCCAGAAGCCGAGCCAGCTCCTCCCAGACGCCCTCCGGACTGTCACCGAGGACGATCCCCGGGGCGTCCGCGGGCAGACGAGCGGCTTCCAGGGCCGTGTCGGCCCCGGCCGTACCACCGATGGCCTTCCCATGGCGGTACGCCTCCGTGAGCAACAGCAGCACCCGCGGGTCGACCGGCGGCGCGTCCGCCGGAAGATGGCCCGCCTTCGCGTCCCGCGCCCCCGTCGCGTCCAGTCCCGGCGCCGGCGAGCCGACCACGAAGACCACGTCGCACTCGGTGGAGCGCGCGGTGGCGTAGGTGCGCTGCACCGTGACCGACTCGCCGTCGGCGTCGAGCGTGCCGCCCGTCGGCGCGATGACCAGCGGGACCATCCCGGCGTCCAGCGCGGCCGCGCGGACCGACCGCACATCGGCCGAAGTACCGTTCCCGTCGGTGACGATGCCGATGACGCGCCCGCTCAGCGGCCACGTCCGCCCCAGCTGCGACAGCGCGGGACTGGGCTCCGCCGCCGCGAGCGGCACCGTGGCCGGCGGCACGGGAAGCCCGAGTCCGGTCGCGACACCTTCGCACAGCACCGGGTCGATATTGGCCAGTACCGTCAGCGCCCGTTCCTTGATGGCCTGTTCATAGCACTTGTTCAGCTCGAAGGTGTACGCGGCGATGATGTGCTCGCGCTCCGTCGGCGTCATGCTCAGCCAGAAGAGCCGGGGCTGGCCGAAGTGGTCCGAGAACGACTCCGGTGCCTCGCGCCGCTTGACCGAGGACGGCACGGGGACCGGGGTCTCGATGTACGCGCCGGTCTCCGCGTCTGCCAGGAACGGGCAGCCTCCGTCGAGGGAGTTCGGCCGGTAGGGCGCCGTACCCGTGTGCACCGCCGTCTGGTGCATGCCGTCGCGCAGCATGTCGTTGACGGGGGCGTGCGGACGGTTGATCGGGATCTGGGCGAAGTTGGGGCCGCCGAGACGGCTGATCTGGGTGTCCAGGTAGGAGAAGAGCCGGCCGGCGAGCAGAGGGTCGTCGGTGATGTCGATGCCGGGGACGAGGTGACCGGGGTGGAAGGCGACCTGCTCGGTCTCGGCGAAGAAGTTCTTCGTGTTGGCGTTGAGCGTGAGCAGACCGACCGGCTGCACGGGAGCCAGCTCCTCCGGCACGATCTTCGTCGGGTCGAGCAGATCGATGCCCTCGAAGGTCTGCTCCGGGGTGTCGGGGAACGTCTGGATCCCCAGCTCCCACTGGGGAAAGGCCCCGGCCTCGATGGCGTCGAAGAGGTCCCGCCGGTGGAAGTCGGGATCCATCCCGCCGACGATCTGCGCCTCCTCCCACACCAGGGAGTGCACGCCGAGCTTCGGCTTCCAGTGGAACTTGACCAGCGTCGTACCGCCCTCGGCGTCGACCAGCCGGAAGGTGTGGACGCCGAAACCCTCCATCATGCGGAAGGACCGGGGGATGCCGCGGTCGGACATGTTCCAGAGGGTGTGGTGGGTCGCCTCCGTGTGGAGGGTCACGAAGTCCCAGAAGGTGTCGTGAGCACTCTGCGCCTGCGGGATCTCCCGGTCGGGATGCGGCTTGCCTGCGTGGATGATGTCGGGGAACTTGACCGCGTCCTGGATGAAGAACACCGGGATGTTGTTGCCGACGAGGTCGAAGGTCCCCTCCTCGGTGTAGAACTTCGTCGCGAACCCGCGGGTGTCCCGCACCGTGTCGGCGGAGCCGCGCGAGCCGAGCACCGTGGAGAACCGTACGAACACAGGCGTCTCGACGTCCTCGGCGAGGAACGCCGCCTTGGTCACCCGGCTCGCCGTCCCGTAGCTCTGGAAGACGCCGTGAGCGCCCGCGCCCCGCGCGTGCACCACCCGCTCGGGGATCCGTTCATGGTCGAAGTGGGTGATCTTCTCCCGCAGGTGATGGTCCTGGAGGAGCACCGGACCGCGCGGGCCGGCTTTGAGGGAGTGGTCCGACTCGTACAGCCTCGCCCCCTGGGCCGTGGTCAGGTACGAGCCGCTCTGCGCGGAGCGGGCGGGGTCCTCGCCCGTCGCCTGGCCGGTGGGACCGACCGTCTCCGGCCCGCTCTGGTCGGGCTTGGCCGGAAGCGGCCCATGGGGATCGGTGGGTTCCCGGAGCGAGGGCGGCTCGGCCGCGGGGCGCCCGGGGACGACCGCCTCGGGCTGGTCCTGGCCGGAGGCGGCCGGCTGTTCCTGGGCTGAACGATTCTCGGTCATGGGGCTCTCCTGGGTGCGGGCAGCCGTGCGGGAGGGGTCGGCCCAAGGGCCGGCCGGACAAGTGGGCGAGGGTTGGGCCGTACGGAGGGCGAAATCGCGCGAGGGTTGGGCCGTACGGGCGGTGAAAGTCACGGGAGAGGCGCGCGTGCCCCGGACCGGGGCCGTCGCGGCCGAGGGCGGGGGCGGCCCCTGAGTGGGGGCCGCCCCCGGGAACGGGCCGGGCCCGGATCGCCCGCCCGGTGGTCTCGGCGGTCAGTCCGTGGACAGCGCCTGGAGCAGGTCTCCGACCTGCGGGTCGGGAAGGGCACGGGCGACGTCGGCCTGCGCGACGATGCCGACGAGGTCGTGTCCGTCGATCACGGGAAGCCGGCGGACCTTGTGCTCGGCCATGGTGCGGAAGATCTCGGCGCTGTCGTCGTCCGCGCCGATGGTGACCGCCTCGCCCTGGGCGAGCTCGCCCGCCGTACAGGTGGCCGGGTCCTTGCCCACACCGAGCACCTTCACCACGATGTCACGGTCGGTGAGCATCCCCTTGAGCCGCTTGTCCTCGCCGCAGATCGGCAGCGCGCCGACCCCCAGCTCGGTCATCTTCCGGGCGGCGGCGAGGACCGTCTCCCGCTCGTCCACACACTCGGCGCCCTCGGTCATGATCTCGCGTGCCGTAGTCATACCTGCCTCACTCTGAGTGGGTCGATCAGGTGTCTGTTTGCGCGCTTTCCCGGTCGCGCTCGACCTGAACGTGACCGATGCGCCCAATTTCAGGCGATTCCGTACGACGGTACGTCTCCGGGCCCTTCGCGGCAGGGCGACGCTCGCACCCACGGCGCGACCGGGCCCCAGGCCCTGCGGCCAGGCCGGTTCCCGCGCCTCGTCATCCCCTCCCCGCCCCGGTGGGCCGCCGCGGCCGGGTCCCCGGCGGCGACACGGGAGACGTCCACGCCACGGGCGCCGGCCGAGGACCCCGCGCGTTCGTGGCTGGACGACGTCCTCGCCGCGCCCGGACGCGCGCCGCCGACGACCTGGCCGCGGACCCGACGGCGCCGGGGACGAATTTCGTGACCCGCGATCGGACAGAACTGTGTCGTAAGGGCTCTGACGGTGGGTTAGCGTCACGATCATGAACCGGACAAGACTTCTGGCGGCGCTGCTCTCCTTCGCCTCCCTCGCCGGCCTGGCCACCGCGTCCCCCGCGGCGGCCGGCGGCACGGAGCTCTCCAGCAGCGCCGCCCTCGGCACCCAGCAGGTCCTCTTCCGCTCCGGGACCGCCGGCTACGGCTGCTTCCGCATCCCCACCCTGGTCACGACCAAGACAGGCGCGCTCCTGGCGTTCGCCGAGGGACGGACCTCTCCCTCGTGCGCGGACCGCGGCCCCATCGACATCGTCATGCGCAGGTCCACGAACGACGGGCGGACCTGGAGCCCGATCCGGGTGGTGTCCTCGGGCAGCGAGACCGACGCCGAGGCCCCCCACGTACGCGGCAACCCCTCACCCGTCGCCGACCGGGACGGCGACGTCTTCCTCTTCTCCAACTCGGAGAAGGCGACACCGGGAGACGTGCGCAGGTCGTGGTTCCAGAGGAGCTCCGACGACGGCATCACGTTCGGGGCGCCCCTGCCCGCACCCCGCCTGACGGAGTCGGGCAAGGGCTGGTTCGGCACGGGGCCCTCCCACGGCATCCAGCTCCACGACGGCCCGCACGCCGGACGTCTGATCGTCGGCGCGTACGAGACGGTCAGCGGCACGCCGGGCGCGGAGGACCAGCGAGCCGGCGTCCTCTACAGCGACGACCACGGCGACACCTGGCAAGCGAGCAAGACGGTCAACTCCTTCCTCCGGGCCGAGGATCTGGCGGACCCGCCGCCGAACACCAAGCCCGAGGACCCGATGTTCAAACCCGGCGAGCCGGTGGTCGCCGAACTCCCCGGTGGCGACGTCCACCTCAGCGCGCGCAGCCCGTACGACATCGCGGGTCACCGGATGCACACCGTCAGCACCGACGACGGCGCCACCGTCCCGGTCTTCGGACCGACCAAGAACTGGAAGGGCCCCGACGTCCAGGTGTCCGTCCTGGCGCCGCGCCGGACCTACCGGCAGACCCCGGGCGACCTCCTGCTCATGTCCACCCCGTCGCACGAGACCCTGCGCCAGGGCATGAGGATCCGCTACTCCCTCGACAAGGGCGTGAACTGGATCGACGCTCCCGGAGGCCAGGTGAGCAAGGTGCTCGCCGACCGGGCCGGGTACTCCGACATGGCCGAGATGGCCAAGGGCGAGTTCGGTCTCGTCTACGAGGGCGGCACCGTCTTCTCCGCCCAGCACATCTACTTCAACCGCTTCACCGCCGGAGAGCTCGGCCTCCCGGCGAGCGTCACGTCGAAGGGCTCCGCCCTTCCACAGCCGACACCCGCCCCCGGGCGGACGACACCCGACGTGACACCCGAGGCCAACGACGCCTACCTCGGTGCCGGCGCCACCCTCGGCGCGGGAGCCGTCCTGCCCGCCACCCCCAAGCCGGTGTACTTCGGTCAGGGCCTTCAGCTCGACGGAGTCACCGGCCACGCCGACCTCCCCTTCACCCCGTCCCTGGACCCGGGCGCGGGAGACGTCACCTACTCCCTCCACTTCCGATACGAAGCGACCTCCACCACACCGCAGCAGGCACTGTTCTGGGCGTACGGGGAGGGCTCCGGCACACCGCAGGTCTGGGTCAGGGCGCAGCCCGCACAGAACCGGATCCTCGCCTGGGTCCAAGGCGCGAACGGGACCGCGTGGGCCGCGCTCACCGGCCCGGACACCTCCAAGCCCGCGTTCGGCGACGGCCGGTGGCACCACCTGACACTCGTACGCACCGGAGAGACCGTCACCCTCCAGGTGGACGGCGGGAACGCGGCGCCCCAGGAGGGCAAGGTCGTCGGCGCACTCGCCGGGCCCCGCGAGAACAACGTCAAGGGCCTCGGCATCCGGATCGGGGACAAGCCGGTCGAGGACGAACCCGGCAAGCCCTACGACGGCTTCAAGGGCACCATCGACGAGTTCCGGCTCTACCGCACCGCTCTCACCGAGGAACAGCGAGGGCTGCTGCGCGGCACGCGCGCGAGCGAGGTCGCCGCGGACAGGCTGGCCGCGCACCTTCCCTTCCAGGTCGTCGACACCGCCGACACCGCACCGTTGACCACCACACGCATCCAGGACGACGTGTCCGGCCACTGCGCCGACGGCACCCTGCTGGGGACCGCCAGTACGGAGTCGGGCGACGTGCTGGTCGAAGGGCGCGTGGGCAAGGGCGCGCTCGGTGTGTCCCCCACCTTGCCGGGTGTGGAAGTGCCCTACGTACCCGCCGTGGACAACGGCGCCGGCGACTTCACGTTCTCCCTGTGGTTCCGCTATGCCGCCACCAAGGACACCAAGGACGCCGTACTGATGTGGGCGTACGGATCCACCTCCGGGGCGCCGTCCCTGTGGGTGCGGGCCAGGCCCTCCGGAGACCGGCTGGTGGCACGGGCGGAGACCACCGAGGGCTCGATCGCGGTGGATCTTCTGGACCCCCGCGAGGACCGGGTCGCGTTCGGCGACGACGCCTGGCACCTGCTCACCGTGACCCGGAGCGGCGACCGTTTCGCGGTGGGCGTGGACGGCATCGTCCCCGGCGCGCCCGGCGCCCATGTGGTGACGGCGAACGGCTCCACGGGTTCCTTCACGGACGGGGTCGACGCGCCCGAGGGGATCAGGGTCGGTTCGAAGCCCGACGGGTCGGACGTCCTCACCGGCAGGCTGGACGACGTCCGTTACTACAAGCGGGCGCTGACCGAGGCCGAGGTGGCCGATATCCTCGACACCGCCCCGCAGGGCTGGAGCCCGCCGAAGAACCCCTCCCTGTGGTGGTCCATGGAAGGCGGCAACACCGAGGAGCACCTCGTCATGAGGCCCGCCGTCGACGCGGCCACTCGGGCCACCCCCGACGCCTCGCAGCACTGCGGCCACGCCTACGTACGCGGCGGCGCGGCCCTCAGCCCGACCGGCGCCTTCGGACGCGGCCTGGCCTTCGACGGCACCGACGACGCCGTGGAACTCCCGTACGGCGACGCCAAGGCCCTCGGCGGGAGCGACTTCACGCTCGCCACCTGGGTGCGCTACACGGCCGCGGACAACGAGACTCCCGTCCTGGCGTGGGCGTACGGGGTGGGTTCCGCGGAGCGCCAGCTGTGGATCCGCGCCGTGCCCGAGGAGAACAAGGTCATCGCCCTGCTCCAGACGGACACCGCGACGACCACGGTGGAGGTGAGGGCCCCCGCCGGGACGGTGTTCGGCGACGACACCTGGCGTCACGTGGTCCTGCGCCGCCAGGCCGGCACGCTGACGCTGTCGGTCGACGGCGCGGCGGCGGACGGCGGCACGAGCGCCAGAGCCACCGCCACCGCTCCGGCCGGCTCGCTGACCTACGGTGACAGCTTCTCGGTCCGCGGATTCCAGCTGGGCGCCCGCCCCGACGGAACCACCACCGACCGGCTCCAGGGTGCGATGGACGACTTCTTCCTGGCCCGCCGGGCCCTGTCGGACACCGAGCTGACGACGCTGCGATCGACGGCCGACTCCTTCGCCACGGACACGGCCGTGGTGGTACGCCTGCCGTTCGACACCCTGACACCGAAGGGAAGTTACGCCCGTATGTGAGCACGGCGCCGCGAAGCCGTGGGACGGTGAGGCCGACACGGGGCCGGGCGTCGTCGGACGAACCGCTCGCGGGCGGCGGCGGCGCTGGGCTACGTTGAGCGGACATGCAGGGGGCATGCCGACGGGGGTGTGATGGCACAGGCGCTTGATCATGACGTCCGTGACGGAGCGCCGCCGGAGGCTGTCCGTGTCCGTATGCCGAGGGAGGCACGCGGAGAACCGCTCCTCCTCGCCGTGCCCGTCGTCGGCGCGCTCGCGCTGTGCGCCTTCGGGGCGGCCGCCGCCGACGCCACGCCGGTGCGGACGACCGTCGTCGGCCTCGGCGCGGTGGTGTGGGCGGTGGTGCTGTTACGGCTCCTGGCACGGGCCGTGGTGACGGTGGAGCTCGTCGTCGCCCCCGACCGACTCGAACTCCGCAGGGGGCGGCGGCGCGTTCGGCTCGCCCGGGACGAGGTCGAGGGCGTGTTCCTGGTGCCCGATCCCCGCACCGCGCCGCCCGCCGACGGGACGCCCGCCGTAGGCGCGCCCGCCGTGTTCCGGGGGCGGCTCATGGTCCGGACACGCGCCGGGTCCCCGGCGGGCCTGGCGTCACGAGGGACACCGAAGTGGTCGGCGCCCTGGCAGGCCGTCGAGTTCGACCCGCGGGCCTTGTCCCTGACCCCCGCCCGCCTCGGTGAGCTCTTCGCGCCTTTCGCCGGCGGCCGTTGGCACGGCGACGCCGCGCTGCCCCTCGACCGGTCGGGCGGGGTCACCGTCCCCGGACGACTGCTGCCCTGGTACGCGTCCCTGGTGCTGCGGACACGGCCGCTGTCGGCCTTCGCCGTTCTGTGCGCCTCGGGCGCGGCGGCGGCCGGGCAGGCCATCGCGTTCCCGCAGACGATCGCGGTCGCCACAGCGGGGCTGACCGTCGCCGTGACGGGTCTGGGCCGGCTGACCCGTCGCCTCGCAGACCCGTGCCTGCTGCGTGTCGACCAGGACGGGGTACGACTCAGGGTCGGCTCGACCGAACGCGCCCTGACCTGGGGCGAGGTGAGCGAAGTGACGACCGGCCCGGTTCTCGCCCGGCGTGGCGGCTCCGTGAGCCCGACGACCGCCGTCCTCGCGCGGCTCGCCCCGGGCGCGTCCCCGCCCGCTCCCCTCCCGCACCGGGCCTTCCCCGCACAGGCCGACCGGCGGCTCGTCGAGATCATGCCGCTGCGCTCCCCCCACCAGGCGTACGGGAGCGGACTCGGCGTCTTCCCCGACCAGTTGGCCGCCACGCTCCGCCGGGTCGGACCGGGCGCCGGTGCCGGCGAGCGAACGGGCAGCGGCGCGGCCGCGGGCCCCGACGGCGCCGCGGCCGCGGACACGGTCGGCGGCCGCGTGCCGCCCCCGCCCGCCACCGGCGAACCCCTCATCCTCCACGTCTCGCCCACCACGCCCGGCGCCCACCGCACCATCGCCTCGGCCCTCCGCGTCGACGCCGGCGCCCGCCCGTTACGGGTGCTGATCGAACCCGGCCGCTACCCCCAGCCGCTCACGCTGCCCGGCACCGTCGAGCTCCGTGCGGCACAGGGACAGGGCACCGTGGTGATCGAGGCGACCGAGGAGGTGACCGTCGACTGCACCGGACACGTCACCCTCACCGGCCTGACGATCGTCAACCGCTCCACCGCCGCCCTGCGCGTCGGCGGCCGGCTCCAGCTGACCGGATGCCGCGTCGATGGGCTGGGGGAGTACGCCGTACAAGCGCTGCCCCAGGCCGAGCTGACGATCGAGGAGTGCGAGATCCGCGTCGGCCGCACCGCGCTCCCGGGAGCCCGCGCCACGGTGCGCCGCACGAAGTTCCTGGCCGCCAAGGGCGACGCGGTCGCCCTCACCCAGGGGGCCCACGCCGACCTCGCCGACTGCGAGGTGGCCGACGCCCGCGGCTGCGGGATCAGCGTGACCGGCTCCACCGCCACCATCGAGGACTGCCGACTGCACGGAACCGGAAGCCACGCCGTCTTCGCGACCCAGCACGCCGAGGTCCGCATGGCGCGCTGCGTCGCCCGCGACATCCACTCGACCGCACTCTCCTTCGTCGACCAGGCGCGCGGCACCATCGAGGACACCACCGTCTCCGGCGCGAAACACGGCATGTACATCGCCCGCGGCGCCGACCCGACCGTACGCGGGAGCCGGTTCGACAACTGCCGTGTCACCGGCGTCAGCGTGGGCGAGCAGGGCCTCGGGCGGCTCACGGACTGCACCTGGGAGACCATCGGCGACACGGGCATCAACGTCACGGACGGCGGCGCGCCCGTCGTGGACGACTGCCGGCTCCGGGACGGGCGGCTGGGGGTCGTCGTCCACAAGGCGCAAGGCCGGTTCACCGGCCTGCGGATCAGCGACCACACCTCGAGCGCGGTGCTGATCCGTGACGAGTCCGCCGTCGAACTGAGCGACGTCCACCTGCGGGGCTGCGCCACCGGGCTGCTCGCCCGGGGCGCGTCGGTCAACGTCACGCTCGCCGACGCGACCCTCACCGACGTGACCCACGCGGGCGTCGCCATGGAGGGCACGGCGCGGCTGACGGTCGAGCGCTGCACCATCGAGCGGACGTCGCTGTTCGGCTTCAACTGCCGCGACGACACGCACCTCTCGGCTCGGGAGTGCGTCGTGACGGCCCCCGGCGAGGCCGGCTTGCTCGCCGTGTCGACCGCGCACGTAAACGTCGACCGGCTCACCGTCACCGACTCCGGCGGCTGCGGCGTCATCGCCGGCGACAACTGCCGGGTGTCGGTGGCGCACGCCGTGCTGCGGGGTGGCGAGGGCGACGGCATCCGTCTCGGCGCCTCGGTCCTCGGCCGTTTCGAGGACTGCGAGATCACCGGTTACCGAGGCGAGGCGATCTCCGGGACGAGCGATCGCGTCCGCTTCGACGACGTCCGCACCGGCGGCGCCGAGACCACCGGCACCGATGCCACGGGCGCCGACACCGCCGGCCGGCCCCCGCGCCCGCCCGAGGCCGCCCCCCTCACCGCGCTGCACCGCATGATCGGCCTCGACGCCGCCAAGCGCCAGGTCGACGTGCAGGTCGATCTGATCCGGCTCGCGAAGTGGCGGAAGGCGGCCGGCCTGCCCGTACCGCCCGTCGCCCACCACCTGGTCTTCTCCGGCCCGCCCGGGACGGGCAAGACCACCGTGGCCCGGCTGTACGGACAGATCCTCGCCGCGCTCGGCACGCTGAAGAAGGGACACCTCGTCGAAGTGGCCCGCGGCGACCTCGTCGGCGAGTACCTCGGACACACCGCCCAGAAGACCCAGCGCGTCTTCGAACGGGCCCGCGGCGGAGTCCTCTTCATCGACGAGGCGTACAGCCTGGCCCGTACGTTCGGATCCGGGGCGGACTTCGGCCAGGAGGCCATCGACGTCCTCACCAAACTCATGGAGGACCACCGCGACGACGTCGTGGTGA
The DNA here is from genome assembly GCF_040611675.1 of Streptomyces sp. NPDC006551. Classification (NCBI taxonomy): domain Bacteria; kingdom Bacillati; phylum Actinomycetota; class Actinomycetes; order Kitasatosporales; family Streptomycetaceae; genus Streptomyces; species Streptomyces sp. NPDC006551. The sequence goes on along the minus strand of NZ_JBEXOT010000009.1, from coordinate 123,424 downwards.
TCGCGGCGGGATACACCGAGGAGATGCGTACGTTCCTCAACTCCACTCCCGGGCTGCGCTCACGCTTCTCCCGCACCATCGAATTCGTCGCGTACGAGCCCGGCGAGCTGACGCGGATCGTCGAACTCCAGGCGGACACCCTCGAATACCGTCTCGCCCCCGAGGTCGCGGCGCTGCTCACGGAACGCTTCGAACGGCGCGCCCGACGCGGCGACACCGCCAACGGACGCGACGCGCGCACCCTGTTCGAGGCGATGATCGAGAGCCAGGCCGGACGGCTCGCCGGACACGAACAACCCACACGCGAGGAACTCGTCCTGCTGCTCGCCGACGACATACCCGGCGCATAGACCGGGTCGCCGGCGGCGTGAGCTGCGGTGCGGGGACGGGAAAAGGACACAGGCACGTGACGGTCGACGACACGGCGCACATCATTCTGGACCGCGCCATGCGCGCGGACGACGATCCCGAGGCGCTGCGCTGGTTCCTGACCGACGAGGCCGCGGCGGCCGCCGACGACGTGCGTCGCGACGCCCGACTGCCGGACGGGAACGTCCTGCTCGTCGGCGTCCACGCGATCGCGTACTACGACTGGTGCCGGTATCTCGCCGGCGAGGGTACGGACGCGGCGGCGCTCGGCTCGGCCATGCTCTGCTTCGTCGACACCTACCACGCCGATCCCGGGAGCGTACCGCCCGTCCTCGCTCCGCTGCTGGCCATCCTCGCGGGCGAACCCGCCCGAGCGGACACCGACCCGGGCGACGCCTACCAGGCGGGCGCCGCGATCCTCGTCCTCTACCAGCAGCGCCGCCACCCCGCGGCGCTGCCCTTCGCCGCCGTCCTGCTGCGCCACGCCGCCCAGGGCTTCCCGCCCGGCAGCGCCGAACAGGGCACCTGCCTGTCCGACCTCGGCCTGGCGTACCTCTACGCGTTCCGGGACGGTGCCGGCCACGCCGTGCTCGCCGAGGCCGTGGAACACAGCCGCGCCGCGGTGGCCGCCGCACCCGGCGAACGGGTCGAACAGGCGCGCCGGCACGGCAACCTGGGGTTCGTGCTCCGACACTGGGCGGAGGCGACGGCGGACCCGGCCACGGCTCGGGAGAGCGTGACCGAGCTGCGGCACACGATGCGGATCAGCGAACCGGGCGACCCGTTCCACGGCCTTCACCTCGCCCAGCTCGGCTCCGCGCTGGTCACCGCGGCGGTGTCGCTCGAGGACACCACGCTGCTGCCGGAGGCCGTGCGGGTCCTGCGCCAGGCCCTGGCAGCCGAGTCGAACGACCAGCCACCGCCCGCCGGTTACCTCTCGGACCTGGGGACAGCTCTGGTCGTCCTCTCCCTCGCACCCGGGACGGCCACGGAACAACCACCCGCCGACACCGACCGTAAAGCCCTCTTCGACGAAGGCATCGACGCCTGCCGGCGAGCGGCCGACACGGCGCCCAACCCCGTCGAACGCGCCCTCTACCTCACCAACCTCGCCCTCGTCCTCAACGCCCGTATTCTGCGCACCGGAAACCCCGGCGTCCTCGACGCCGCCCACGACGCCGCGCGCGACGGCCTGGCGGCCGCACCGCCCGGACACCCCGCGCACGTCCGGGCGCAGCACATCATGGGCGAGGTCCTGCGCTCCCGGTACGTCGCCCGGGGCGGTCTCCACGACCTCGAAGCCGCGATCGACAGCGTCCGCCAGGCGTGGGACGCCACCGGGCCCGACGAACCGCAGCGGGTGGACCGCGGCGTGGACCTGGCCGATCTGCTGCGAATGCACGCCGGCGCCGTCGGCGGGCCCGTCGCCCTCGCCGAGCCCGTCGCCCTGCTGCGGCGCCTCGCCGACGACACCCCCGCCCACTCCACCGATCGGGTCCGTGTCCTGGTGAAGCTGGCCAGGGCGCTCGACGCTCTGGGACACGGCCCGGGAGAGGCGGCCACGGCGGCCGCCGAAGAGGCGGTACGGATCTTCAGAGACTGCCTGGCGAGGCCGGACTCGGGGGGCTCCCACGAAGCCGGAATACGCTTCGCCCTCGGCATGGCGCTCGCCCGTCGCACGGACCGGCCCGCGGCGGAATCGGAGGCCGCCGGCCCGGACGCCGACCCTGACGCCCGGCGGGAAGACGGGCGGCGGGACCGGGAGGAGGGGTTCGCCCTCGTCCGGCAGGCACTCGCGCTGCTGGAACGCGACGATCCGCGGCGCTCGGAGTACCTGTCCGACTACGGCTGCCTCCACCTGGAACACGCCGCCGAAACCGGCGACCCGGCCGATTACGCGGAGGCGGTGCGCCTCCTGCGCCAGGCCGTGGCGTGCACACCCCCCGGCAGCGGAGCCGAGGAGGCCGCGCGCCGCTCGAACCTCGGCGCCGCCCTCATCACCCTGGCCGCGCTGAACGCCGACGAGGAACTGCTCGCCGAGGGGGTGCGGGCCCACCGGGACGCCGTCAGGGTGACAGCGCCGGGCGACCATTACCGCCCCCATCGCCTCGGCAACCTGGGGGACGCGCTCCAGCACCTCGCCCAGTTCCGCTCCGACCCCCACCTGCTGGAGGAGGCCGTCGAGGTGCTGCGCGAGGCGGGCCGCGCCGCCGGCACCGGCAGATCCCGCAACTTCGCCCGCCTCGGCAACGCGCTGCGCTCGCTCGCCCGCTTCACCGGAGACGCCGCTCCGCTCGACGAAGCCGTCCACTGGCACCGGCAGGCCGTCGACGCGGCACGGAACGGCACGGAGCACCCCATCGGTGAACAGGGCGCGGCCCTGCCCGCCGCCCTGATCGGCCTCGCCAGCGGTCTCGTCGACCGCTTCCGCCGCACCCACGACGAGTCGCTTCGCGCCGAGGCGTTCGCGCTCTACCGCGAGGCCCTCGCGGCCGCCCGCACCCCCGGCGACCGGACCGTCGTCCTCACCGATTACGGATACACCCTGTGGCGCCGAGCCGTCGACACCGCCGACGACACTCTCATGGACACCGCGATCGGCATGCTGCGCGAGGCGGCCGCCACCGTGCCCGCCCGGCACACGGGGCTCGGCGGTGTGCTCACGAACCTCGGCTCCGCCCTGATGACGCGCGTCCGGATCACCGGAGACCGCACCTGGCTCGCCGAGGCCGTGACCGTGCTGCGCCGCGCCGTCGACGAGAGCCCACCGACCGCCTTCGCGCGCGCCGTGATGCTCACCAACCTCGCCGAGGCGCTCCGGATCCGGTACGAGAACACGGGGGAACAGGCCGACGCCGACGAAGCCGCCCGCCTGCTGCGGGAGGCCATCTCCCTCGAACACGGCGTGCGGCACGGCAGGGACCTCGCCCGCGTCAGCCTCGGCGTCCTCCTGCACAGCCTCGCCACCCCCGGCCACGCCCTGGCCCGGGACGCGGACCCCGCCGCACTCGCCGAGGCCCGCGACGTCCTGGAGGACGCCGTCGCGGGCCTCGACGACGGCCACCCCCGCCGTACCTTCGCCCTGATGAACCTCGCCGCCACATGCGTGATCACCGCCGAACTCGCCGACGACGAGACCGGCCCCGCCGCCCGCTCCGCCCTCGACCGGGCGGTGAGCGCCGCCCGGGAGGCACTCGCCCGCGTCCCCGACGGACACGCCGACCAGGCCCGCATCCAGTGGCTCCTCGCACGGGCCCAGACGCGGCGCGCCCTGATCGGCGAGCAGGCCGACCTGGCCGAGGCGACCCGGCTGGCCAGGCAGGCCGCGCACAACCCCGTCTCGCCGGTCGCGGTCCGGCTGCTCGCCGCGCGGGTCTGGGGCGACGCGGCGGCCGCCTCGGGCCGGCACTCCGAGGCGCTCACCGGTCACACCTACGCCGTCGGCCTGCTTCCCCGGCTCGCCCCGCGCAGTCTCGCCCGCGCCGACCAGGAGGACCGGCTCGGCGCGGGCGCGGGCCTCGCCTCCGACGCCGCCGCGCTCGCCCTGAGGGCGAACGACCCGGTGGCTGCCCTCACCCTCCTCGAACAGGGTCGCGGAGTGCTGCTCGCCCAGGGCCTGGAGGCCCGCGGCGACCTCTCCCGGCTGCGTGCGGCCGACCCCGCCCTCGCCGACGAGTTCGAGCGGGTCCGCGACGCCTTGAGCGTGACTCCGCCGCGTCCCGCGGGCATCCGGACCGACCTCACCGCTCCCGACCGCCGGCACGCCGAGGACGACGCCGGGCTGCTGGCCGAGTCACGGCACGCACTCGCCCGGAGCTGGGACGACCTGCTCGACCGGATCCGCCGACTTCCCGGCCTGGAACGCTTCCTGAGCCCGCCGGCGGTCGCGGACCTGCTCACCGCGGCCGCCGCGGGTCCCGTCGTCGTGGTCAACGTCAGCCAGTACCGCTCCGACGCGCTCGTCGTCACCGCCGACGGCGGCATCGACGTCGTACCGCTGCCCGCCCTCACACCGACCGAAGCCGTCACCCGCGCCGCGGACTTCCTCGTCGCCGTCGAGGACGCCTACGGAGCCACGGCCGCCCCCCAGGCCCTCGTCGCGATGCGGACGCTCTCCGACACCCTGGAATGGCTGTGGGACGCCGTCGCCGAACCGGTCCTGGACCGCCTCGGCCTGCGCACGACCCCGATCGACGACGAACCCTGGACCCGGCTGTGGTGGTGCCCCACCGGGTGGCTGTCCTTCCTGCCGCTGCACGCCGCGGGCCGCGTGCGCCCCGGCTCGGCCGAGAACGTCATGGACCGCGTCGTCTCCTCGTACACACCCACCCTGCGCGCGCTGGTCCGCGCCCGCCGCGCATCCGCCACGGCCACCCCGCGGCACCCCGCCCCGCTGGTCGTCGCCCTCGCCGAGACCCCGGGCGCGAACCCGCTGCCGGGCGCGTCCCACGAAGCGCGACTGCTGCGCGACCTGTTCCCCGCGGCGGTCGAACTGGCCGGCGCCGCGGCCACCGTCGACGCCGTGCGCCGCGAACTCCCCGCCCACCCCTGGGTCCACTTCAGCTGCCACGGCGTCAGCGACCCGATCGAGCCGTCCGAGAGCGGCCTGATCCTCCACGACGGACGGCTCACCGCGCTCGACGCCGCCGCGCAACGTCCCGACGAGGCGGTCCTCGCCGTCCTCTCGGCGTGCTCCACGGCCCAGGGCGGGCTTCTGCTCCCCGACGAGTCCGTGCATCTGGCGTCCTCGTTCCAACTGGCCGGGTACCCGCATGTGATCAGCACCCTCTGGCCCGTCGCCGACAAGGTGGCCACCCGCGTGGCCGAGCGGTTCTACACCGCTCTCGCGGACGACCTCGCGGGGGACCGCCCCATCGACCCGGCCACGGCCCTGCACGGTCCGGTCCGGGCCCTGCGGGCCCGTCTCGTCCACGCACCGCACCTCTGGGCCGCGCACATCCACACCGGGCCCTGACGGCCCGGGCTCAGCCGGCCGCCGGATCCGCGGTGTCGCCCAGTGCGGTGCCCGACGGGGCCTGCGGCACGTCCTCGGGCTCGGGGACGTCGTCGGTGGGCCGGTAGGTGCGGCGCTCGGAGAACTCCTCGAGCAGCGCCTCCAACTCCTCGTCACTGGGCTCGTGTTCGTACTGCGTCACCCTGCTCTCCTTCCTCCCCGGTGTCCGCGGAGCCGTCCGGCGGAACCGGAACCGGTACGTGAACCGGTGCGGGCGGATCCAGCAACTCCAGTACGTCGACGTCGGCGGCCCGCAGATACACGCCCCCGGTCCCCGGCACCCGCCCGAGGAACCTGCCGTCGGGCCCCATGCGGTACTGAGCCTGCAGATAGACGTCCCCCTGCTGGGGATACGCCGACACGGCCGACCGCGTCCCCAGCCAACCGCCCACCCACAGACCGTTCTTCATGCGCGCCCGTACGAAACAGGACCCCCGGTCACGGAAGAGCGCGTCCCAGGCCGTGGGCGTCGGTTCGTACCGCGCCCGGCTGCGACGCCTGCCCCACGCGGCCTCAGCCCACGCGATGCCCGACGGCACCAGGACCACGAGGAGCAACGCGGCGAGCCCCGCCTCCCGAGGCCGCGCCGTCGCCCCGGCGAGCGGGCCCGCTCCGTCGCCCACGAGCAGGCGTACCAGCCACGGCCCCGCGATCACCGCGTACACGGCGTCGAGCAGCGCACCCGCCGCGATCGCGCGCACCAGCCGGTTCTGGGGCTCCTGCTCGGCGGCCACGGCTCCCCGCAGATGCTCGCGCACGGCCTGGTAGAAGACGCCGGGCAGCACCAGGATCAGCAGAATGGTCAGCTGCTGCACCGTCCCCGGAACCATGGCTCCCCTTCCCCGGCCCGCGCCTCACCAACACCCTTGGCCACACCGTACGTTGCGGTCCGTCGGGCTGCCCACCCACCCCGTACGGGGTCAATGGTCACGCCGGGCGCCGAACTCGAGCCGCTGGGGTGCCTGCCCCGCGTCGCGATCGGCGAGGGGAGCGCCGGGGCCGGTCAGGCCGAAGGGGACGCCGATGCTCTGGCACATGCGGCGGGCGCGGGCGACGGCGCTGAGCGTCGCCGGGGACGGCTCGCTCGCGGGCAGCTCCACGGTCACCTCGGCGGGGCGGTGGGCGTGGACGAGTGCTTCGATCTGCAGCGCGGCGGCGGCACGGTTCGTGACGTCGAGGTTCTGGTGGATCCTCACACGCAGGATGCCGTTGTCGAGGGTGTGGCTGATGAACAGGGTCTGCCTCCCGTCACGTATGCGCAGCTCAGCTCGGAGGCCGGCGCGCCCTGACAGTGTGCGGGACAGGAGGCGGCCGGAGCGAGATGACGCGCGCAGGGGCGGGGGTGTCTCCGCCGACCGGTCCGGCGGGTGGCGGCGCCGGCCGCCCTGGCCACCGAGCATGTTTTCTCCCCGCTACACGGGTCATACGGTGGGTATGAACCGTTTTGACCCACGACGTGAGGGTGACGACGAACCCCGGCCGGCCACCGGCGCGAGCGAGGAACCCGGACCCGGACCGGACGTGGAGCGCGAGGCCCCCGACAAGCCGACCGAGCTGTCGGGGAAATCCTTCGGCCACGTCCTGCGCCGGACGCTCAAGGAGTTCAAGGACGACGAGCTCACCGACAGGGCGGCCGCCCTGACCTACTACGGCGTCCTGGCCCTCTTCCCGGCTCTGCTGGTGCTGGTCTCCCTCCTGGGCATCGCCGGCGCGAACACCACGCGGAAGGTGCTCGACAACATCCAGCAGCTCGCACCCGGCGCCGCACGGGACATCATCACCAACGCGGTGACCCAGCTGCAGGGCAGCGCCGGGGTCGGCTCCGTCCTGGCGATCGTCGGTCTGCTGGTGGCCCTGTGGTCGGCCTCCGGATACGTGGCCGCGTTCATCCGCTCCTCCAACGCCGTCTACGACCTGCCCGAGGGCCGGCCTGCGTGGAAGGTGCTGCCGGTGCGGATCGGCGTGACCGTGGCCCTGATGCTCATGGCCTGCGCGAGCGCGCTCATCGTCGTCCTCTCGGGCGGCATCGCCCGGCAGATCGGTACGGCCCTCGGAGTCGGCGACACGGCGATGACCGTCTGGTCCATCGCGAAGTGGCCCGTGCTCGTCGTCCTGGTCATGCTGATGGTCGCGCTGCTCTACTGGGCCGCGCCCAACGCCAAGGGCCGCGGCTTCACCTGGGTCAGTCCGGGCAGCGCCCTCGCCGTGGTGATCTGGCTGCTCGCCTCGGCCGGCTTCGCCTTCTACGTGGCGAACTTCGGCTCCTACAACAAGACCTACGGCACCCTCGCCGGAGTGATCATCTTCCTCGTGTGGCTCTGGATCACCAACCTCGCCATCCTGCTGGGCCTCGAGTTCGACGCCGAACTCTCCCGCGAGCGGGCCATCCTCGGCGGCCATCCGGAGCACGAGGAGCCCTACGTCGAACCGCGCGACACCCGCGCGTGGACCGACGAGGACCGCCGACGCCTGCCCTGACTACTCCGTGCCCAGCGCCAGGCCGTCCGGGGGCAGGCCGCGCTGGAAGTCCTTGGGCGTCGAAGATCTCCCCGGCGGTGACGACCCCGGTGGCCCGGCCGCGGCCGGTCAGGATTCGCCCGGCGGCCTCGACCACGATCGGCGCGGTGACGGCGTGATGCCGGCCACCGCGCCCGCGGAGGTGAAGCGCTCGGGATGTCGCCGCTGCGCTGGGTGCTCCAGCGGCGGGTGCGCCGGGCCGGGCAGTTCCTGGAGACCAGCGACCGGCCCATCGGATGGATAGCCGCGACCTGCGGCTTCAGTGGGCCGGCCGGCCTGCGGGCCCATTTCGCCCGGATCGTCGGCATGTCGCCCAGCGCCTACCGACGGACGTTCCACCAACGGGCCGGCGCGGAGCGCGCCGCCGGCTGACCGTCGGCGCCCGGACGGCCGGAACGGCCCGCACCACTGCCCTGACCGGTCGGGTCAGGTGGTGAGGTGCTCGACGGTGGGAGCCACCGTGCCGAACAGGTCCGTGATGGTGGTCAGGCTTCCCTTCTGGAGGAGGGCGGCGGGCACGGTGCTGCCGTCGGGCGCGGTCAGGGAGCGGGTGGCGGTCGCCTCGGCGACGACGGTGGGCCGGTAACCGAGGTTGAAGGCGCCCTGCGCGGTGAAGGCGACGCACATGTGGGTCATGAAACCGGCCAGCACCAGGTCGGGTGCCGAGCCGAGGTCGCGCAGCGTCTTCTCCAGGTCGGTGCGGTGGAAGGAGTCGGGGAACCGCTTGACCACGACCGCTTCGCCGTCGACGGGCGCCACTTCGGGACTGATGGCGCCGATCTCGGCGCGGATGTCGTACGGGGTGCCCTCGCCCCCGTCGTTGATGACGTGGACGACCGGCGTGCCGGCCGCGCGAGCGGCGGCCAGCAGCCGGGCCCCGGCGGCCAGTGCGGGCTCGACGCCGTCGACGGCCATGACACCGGTGCGGTAGGTGTTCTGGAAATCGATCATGATCAAGGTGGTCTCGCCGAGACGGGGGAGCGTGGTGTCGAGACCGATGACGTCACGCAGGGACGCGGAGGCATTCATGGGTGAAAGGGACCTTTCGGATCGTAAAAGGGCATGACAAGACCGCGGTTGTGGCGAACTCGTCGCGCCCGGGGGGTCAGGAAGCGGTACGAAAACGGCGGCGGTAGGAGGCCGGGGTGGTGTTGATCTGCTTACGGAACGCGCGGTGCAGCGTCTCCACCGAGCCCAACCCGGTGGTCGCCGCGATCCGCTCCAGTGGCTGATCGGTGGTCTCCAGCAGGCGGCGGGCCGCTTCGACCCGGGCGGCTTCCACATAGGCGGCCGGGCTGGTGCCGGTCTCCTGCCGGAAGACCCGGGCGAAGTGACGCTCGCTCAGGCACATGCGCTCTGCCAGCGCGGGCGCCGACAGATCGTCGTCGAGGTGCTCGGTGATGAACACACGCAGCTCGTCGATGTCCCTGCGGGCCGCCGCGGGCCGGCTCAGCGGCACGCTGAACTGGCTCTGCCCGCCCTGCCGCCTGAGGTACATCACCAGCTGCCGGGCCACGGCCAGGGCCAGTTCCTCACCGTGGTCCTCGGCCACCAACGCGAGTGCCAGGTCCATACAGGTGCTGATGCCCGCCCCGGTCCACACCCGGCCGGAGCGGACGAAGATCGGGTCGGCGTCGACCCGTACCCGCGGATGGTCGGCCGCGAGCTGCGCCGCGGTCGACCAATGGGTGGTCGCCCGCCGCCCGTCGAGCAACCCGGCCGCCGCGAGCAGATGCGCGCCCACGCATACGGACGCGATCCGCCGTGCGTACGGCGCCGTGGCCCTCACCCACTCCACCACGGTGTCGTCGACCCGGGCCACCGGACCTTCCGGGCGCAGCTCCACCGCGCCGGGGACCAGCATTGTGTCCACCGCGGCCCCCACCTCGGCGAAGGCCATGTCCGCCAGCAGGCGCACTCCGGCCGACGTCACGACCGGGCCGTCGTCGGGGCCCGCCAGACGGACCGTGTACGCGGCCCGGTCGCCGGCCTCCCGGTTGGCCAGGGCGAACACCTCGGCCGGGCCGGTGACATCGAGCAGATCGACATCGGGGAAGACCGCGATGACGACACGGTGGGGAGTGGGCATGCGTCCATCGTCACGGTGGCGCGGCATGACCGCAATGACGGCTGCCTGTCACATCCGGCCATGGCTGGTCGTCGTGGCGACGGCCGGAGCCGCGCCCTCCCGTACCACCGACAGCGGCTCGGCGATGTCCTCCAGCGAGCGCCGTTCCGCGTCGACCGCCAGGAACGCGGCCACGATGCCTGCCGCGCACATCAGTCCGGCGCCGATCTGGAAGGCGAGTACCGTCTCGCCGACGACGCCGGACGCGGTGAGGTCGGCGAAGATCAGCGGGCCGCTGATACCGCCCGCGGCCGTGCCGAGCGCGTAGAAGAAGGCGATGGCCATCGCACGGGTCTCCATGGGGAAGATCTCGGAGACCGTCAGATACGCGCTCGACGCGCCCGCCGAGGCGAAGAACAGCACCACGCACCAGCAGGCCGTCAGCGTCGACGCGGTCAGCGAGCCCCGGTCGAAGAGCCATGCGGTGCCGAACAGCAGCAGACCCGAGAGGAGGTACGTCGTCGAGATCATGATCCGGCGGCCGACGGTGTCGAAGAGCTTGCCGAGCAGCAGGGGCCCGATGAAGTTGCCCGCGGCGATGACGGCGAAGTAGTAGCCGGTATGACCGGTCGGCACGTCGAAGAACGTGGTGAGAATGGCGCCGAAGCCGAAGGTGATGGCGTTGTAGAGGAACGCCTGGCCGATGAAGAGCGAGAGACCGAGGACCGCGCGGCGCGGGTAGCGGCCGAAAACCGTCTTGGCGATGAGGCCGAAGCCGATGCTCTTGCGCTGGTGGATGGTGATCTCGCCGGCAGGCGGCGGCAGCGGCTCGCCCTTCTCCTCCTCGATCTCCCGTTCGACGGACGACACGAGCTTCTCGGCGTCCTCGCCGTGGCCGTGGATGAACTGCCAGCGCGGACTCTCCGGAACGTGCCGACGGACCAGCAGGATCACCAGGCCGAGCACGACGCCGAGAGCGAAGCTGAGTCGCCAGCCGACGTCCTGGGCGAAGATGTCGGTGTCCAGCATCACGATGGACAGCAGGGCGCCGCCGATCGCGCCCAGCCAGTAACTCCCGTTGATGATGAGGTCGACCCGCCCCCGGTACCGGGACGGGATCAGCTCGTCGATCGCGGAGTTGATGGCCGCGTACTCGCCACCGATACCGAAGCCGGTGAAGAACCGGAAGAGGAAGAACCACCAGGAATCGAACGACAGCGCGGTCAGCGCGGTGGCGGCCAGATAGACGGCCAGCGTGACCATGAACAGCCGTTTGCGGCCGTACCGGTCGGTCAGCCTGCCGAAGAACAGGGCGCCGGAACAGGCGCCCGCCACGTACAGGGCGGCGGCGACGCCGGTGACCTGCGCCGAGGTGATGTCCAGGCCGCTGCCGTCCTCGGCGATGCGACCGGCGACGTTGCCGACGATCGTGACTTCCAGTCCGTCCAGGATCCAGACGGTGCCGAGACCGATCACGATCATCCAGTGCCACCGTGACCACGGCAGCCGGTCCAGACGGGCCGGAACGGCGGTGGTGACGGTGCCGGTGGAGGCGGGCGCAGAGGCCGCCGACGATTCCGCTGTCATGGTTCCCTCTCCGTTGAGCGACCGCACCCCGTATGCCCTGGAACGGGCAGGCCATGCCCTCTCTCCACACGGGGTGTGCGGCGGAGTTTCCCGGGCACGGGATTCCGGACGTCGACAGCGCGCCGCTGGAACGCGGTGTGTTCTCACCTTGCGACGAAGGAGTGATGTGCGCATGACCGAGCACGTGTGGAGCTACGGGGCCACTTCCGGACACCTTCCCGGCACGGATCTGACCGGGTGGAAGGTGGAGGCGACGGACGGCCGGATCGGTAAGGTCGACAAGCACTCGGACGAGGTCGGGAACGCCTTCCTGGTGGTCGACACCGGGGCGTGGATCTTCGGCAAGGAGGTGCTGCTCCCGGCGAGCACGGTGACTCGCGTCGACCTCGAGGAGCAGGCGGTCCACGTGGGTCTCACCAAGGAGCAGATCAAGGGCGCGCCGGAGTTCCACTCGGACAAGCACCTTGCCGAGGTGCAGCGCCGGGAGGAGATCGAGGCGTATTACCGGACCGGCGGGTTCTTCTGACGGGGCCTGCGCTTCCTGACGCGGCCTCCGCTGGGCGTTCGGGAGAGCCGTCCGCCGGGCGTTCGGGAGTTGACGGTCCCCCGCTGGGAGCGGCGCGAGCCGGCCCGGCAGGGGACCTCTCGTCTGTCGGAACGGGTTCTAGGCGCCGCGCTGTCAGCGACGCACGGAGGAGCGCGCGAGACGGAATCCCACGTCGTCGACCTGGAAGGTCGGATGGCTGCGGCGTCGCGCGGACGCCCGGCAGCTCCAGTGCTCGTCGAACCAGCCGCCTCCGCGCAGCACGCGATAGGTGCCGTAGACCTCGGGATCGTAGAGGTCCCAGCACCAGTCCCAGACGTTGCCGAGCATGTCGTGGAAGCCCCAGGAGTTGGGGCGCTTGCCACCCACCTCGTGCGCGCGTTCCCCAGCGTTGTCGCGGTACCAGGCGATCTCGTCGAGCGGCCCGTAGCGCGGCCCGCCGGTGCCGGCACGGCAGGCGTGCTCCCACTCGGCCTCGGTCGGCAGCCGGTACCCGTCCGCGGACGTGTCCCACTCGACGGTCTCGCCGTCACCGTCGGAGTCGCCGTCGTCGAGGCGATAGGCCGGCGTGAACCCTTCTCGTTCGGACAACGCGTTGCAGAACCGGACCGCGTCCCACCAGGAGACGCCTTCGACGGGCAACCGGTCCCCGTGGGCGGCGGCGGGCCGCAGGCCGGTGATCTCTCCGTACAGACCTTGCGTGACAGGGAACGCCGCGAGTTGGCAGGCCGCGACATCAACCGTCCAACTGCGTCGCGTTCGCCGGTCCGACAGCACGACCTGCCCCGGCGGGACGGCGATCATCTCTTTCCCGGTGCGCGTGCCCATGGGCAGCGACCCTACCCCCGCCCGACCGCGGCCGCGCCGGCGGGCCGAGTCCCTGATGCGCGCGGGCAGGTGGAACAACACCGTCGAACCGGCGGTCCGAGCCGATGAGTTCACCGCCCCTCGAAACGGCCGCGCCAGTCGCCGTCCGTCGTGTGGTCGAGGGCCTTCGCCGGACGAGGCGGTCACGGTCGCGCTCAGCGAGCCCCAGGCCGCCTGCGACCAGCGGCGATTCCACCGGGGGACGGGAGTGTCCATAGGGTGACCTCCATGTCTGCCATGTTGAGTTCGACAAAAGCCGCCGGTGCGCTCCGGACGGCAGCGCGTGTCTCCATCGAGTTGATGGTCGTCCTGGTCATGGCGGCGGTCGCCGTATGGCTTCTGGGCCGTATGTGGTCGGTCGTCTGGCCGCTCATAGTGGGCCTGTTCCTCACGACGCTGACCTGGCCCGTGGCACGCTTCCTGCGCGCCCGCGGATGGCCCCCCGCCCTGGCCGCGTCGGTGGTGACCGTGCTGTTCCTGCTGGTCGCCACGGGCATCGTGGCGCTGATCGCGGTGCCGACGGCCTCTCAGTCGGGGGAGCTGGCCGACGGCGTGGTGGAGGGTATCCAGAAGCTCCGTGAGTGGGCCGCCGGGCCGCCGCTGAACATCGGCGACGACCAGATCAGCGGCGCCTTCGACGCCGCGATCGCCCGCGTCCAGGACAGCGTCGGCAGCGTGGTCACCGCCGTCGTCTCGGGAGTGGGCACCGTGTTCAACGGCGTGGTCACCGCCGTCCTCGCGCTCTTCCTGATGTTCTTCTTCCTCAAGGACGGCCCGCGGTTCCTGCCGTGGCTCACCCGTCAGCTCCCGGGCCGGCTCGCCACCGACGTCCCGGTCGTGGCCGCGCGCGGTTGGGACACCCTGGGCGCGTTCGTGCGCTCCCAGGCCGTCGTCGGCCTGCTCGACGCCGTATTCATCGGCCTCGGACTCTGGATCCTGGGCGTACCGCTGGTGCTTCCGCTGGCCGTACTGACCTTCGTGTCGGCGTTCGTACCGATCGTCGGCGCCCTGTTCGCCGGCCTGGTCGCGGTACTCATCGCGCTGGTGTCGAACGGTCCGACGGACGCGCTGATCGTGCTCGCGATCATCGTCGTGGTGCAGCAGCTCGAGGGCAACGTCTTCCAGCCCATGATCCAGAGCCGCGGCCTCGGCCTGCATGCGGCGGTGGTCCTGCTGGCCGTGACGCTGGGCGGCAGCCTGGCCGGCATCGTGGGCAGTCTGCTCGCGGTACCGGTGGCCGCGCTGATCGCCGTGGTCTGGAACTATCTGCGCGAACAGCTCAGTGAGCCGGCGCGTGAGCCGGAGACGGACGAGTCGCACGCCGGCGCCACCGGCGCCACCGCGTAGGCGACGCCCATGCCGGCCGACCGGGAGGGCGCCTGGTCGGTGGCCGGCGCCGGCGACCTTCTCGGGACGCCACCTGTTCCCCGGACGCCTGCCCGGAGGAATGCCGGGTACCTGAGACTCCCGGTGGAAACCGACAGGAAAGCTGCAACAGGCCGTAAGGGGAGTGTGGACAGTGGTGGTCAAGGCGATGGGTTGGGCGCACTCGTTCCCCGTGTCCGGGGGCGTGCGGGCAGGACGGCACTGGACGCGGGGACACCTGGCGACGCTGCCATGGGCGGCCGAGGAGCCCGAGACCGTGGACGCTGTCGTCCTGACGGTGTCGGAGCTGCTCACCAACGCCCATGTGCACGCCCACAGCGACGCGCACCTGGTGCTCACGTGGGACGGCGACTGTCTCCACGTGAGCGTCCACGACGACGATCCGACCCTGCCCCGCCCTCGCGACCCGGATGCCGGTGAGGTCTCCGGCCGGGGCGTGGGCATCGTGCAGGCCCTCGCCGACGAGTGGGGGATGAGGTGCCAGCGGCACGGCAAGGTGGTGACCGCGTGCTTCCGCCCGGCGGTGCCCCAGGGGGACGACGACCCCTCGGCCTGACGGGGAACGGGGTGCCCCGGCACCGAGCCCTTCTCGTACGCCCTGTGATGAGGGCGGTCGATGGCCGTCGCGTTTCGTTGTCGGCGAGGGGCGGTGCGGCCGACGGCCACGTCGGCGGGTCGGAACAGCGAGGCCCGCGAGGACGCGAGGCGCTGCGAGTCCACGCGAGGCACCGCCAGGCACCACGAGGCCACGAGCGTGAGGCCGCCCGGGCCGCTGTGGGTGCCGTACCGGCCGTCGGCCGCCGCGTATCGCCGCCGTTGCCGCCGTTGCTTGCCGTCATCGCCGGGAGGCAGTACCCCGGCGTGCGCCCGGCTCGTTCGTCAGGTCATGAGAAAGAACGAGAACACCCGCCTCGAGCCACACATGAAGAGGTCTTCAGCGAATCCGGATCAGGGAGCTTGCCGCCTCCCGGCGGAGACGTTCGCCGGCGCTCTCGCTCGTCCCCGACCGGAGGTCTGACGTGCGCCTCCGCCTTCTCCTGGTCCCGCTCCTCCTGGCAGGCACACTCACGGCGTGTACGTCCGTCGACGGCCCCGCTCCCCGGCCGCCGCACCCCCAGGCTCCGGAACCTCGGCCCGCGGGCGTGCCCGCCCCCCAGCCGGTCGTCGAGACTCCGTCGTCGCCGACACCGGGACCCTTCCGGGAGGAACTCGCTTCCGCCGAACCCGCGCCGGCGAACGGCGAGCGATCCACTCCACCGCAGACCCCGAAGGGCACCGCCGGGCCGGGCCGACGGAAACCGGCCCCGGGCCACCACCCCGCGCCGCGAGAGAAGGCGACGGGGAAGCCTGCGGGGAGCAAGCAGGCCAAGAAGCGGAAGCGGCGCCCCGCGCACGCCCCCGCCGCGCCTCGCTCGACGTACGACATGAGGAATCTCTGCCGACAGTCCGACGGCGTCGTCCATCCCGGCATTACGGGGCTGTGCCGCGACACCTACGGTCGCTGACGCCGCGACCCCCCTGAAACCAACGGCCCAATCCTTCACCCACCCCGCCCACTTGGGCGGACGTATGTACGGGGCGAGCGACTCTGCCCGTCCTCCCGTGCCGTCGCCTCGTTCCTTCGGATTACTTCGGATTACTTCGGAAAGTCCGGGGCACACGAGGAGAGCCCCAGCTCCGCACGTCGGCCGAGCTGGGGCTCCTCCGGACGCGCGGGCCTCGCCGTGGGGCGCGCCTCGGCGCCGTGCGGCGTTGTCCCGTACGCCGTGACATCGTGGTGTCATGACCATCGACGTTCGCCCGGCCACGGTCTTCGAGGACGTCCGTACCCTGCTCGGCCCGAAGTCCCCCGAGGCCAACGTCTGTTGGTGCCTGAGCTACCGGATCCCGTCCAAGGTCAACAACGACCTGCGCGGGCAGGCCCGCGGTGCGTACGTCGCCGATCTGTGCCGTACGGGCCCACCTCCGGGAGTCATCGCCTACGACGGCGACGAGCCGGTCGGCTGGGCCGCTGTGGCCCCCCGCGCGGACACCTCGTTCGCGCGCAACCGCAAGATCCCACACGTCGACGACCTACCGGTCTGGTCGCTGTGGTGCATCCGTGTACGCCCCGGTCACCGCAAGAGGGGCATCTCCCACGCCCTCATCGCCGGCGCGGTCGAGTTCGCCCGCACCCACGGCGCACCGGCGATCGAGGCGTACCCCCTCGACAACGGTGACGCCAAGGTCGACCTGACGATGGCGTACGCCGGAATCCGGAAGAACTTCGAACGCGCCGGGTTCACCTACGCCGCCGACACCACCTCGGTGCTGGCCGGCCACCCCCGCGTGCTGATGCGGCTCGACCTGCGCTGACAGCCCGGCCCTCGGCCGCCGGCGCGCCCGTCTTCGGAGCCCAGGCCGACACCACCGATCAGGACCGCGAGGCGGGGCGCCGGGCTCGGCCAGGTGCTCCGCGGTGAACCGGACTGGGCGTTCCCTTCCCCCGCCGTAGGACTCCGGTTCGGCCGATCGCCGGGGCAGCAGGAGTACGCCGCGTAGTCCTGCCGTGGCGGGTGACTACTCGGGTAGCGGGCGATCGTCGATGACGTTCTTCATGACGAGGGTGGAGGTCAGGCGCTGGACGCCGGGCAGCCGGGCGAGCTGCTGGTCGTAGAGCTGTTGGAAGGCGGCGAGGTCGGTGGTGGCGACGCGCAGGAGGTAGTCGGGTTCGCCGAAGAGGCGCTGCGCCTGGATGACGTGGGTGATGGCGGTGACCGCTTCTTCGAACGCGGTGACGGTGTCCGGGTCCTCCCAGCGCAGGGTGGCGAAGACGAGGGCTTCGAAATTCAGGCCCACGGCGGCCGGGTCGACGACGGCGCGGTAGCGGCGGATCGCGCCCTCGCGTTCCAGGTCCCGCAGGCGGCGGTGGCAGGGGGAGACGCTGAGCTGCACGCGGGCGGCGAGCTCGGTGACGGTCAGACGGCCGTCGAGCTGCAGTTCCGTAAGAATTTTTCGGTCCAGGGCATCCATGGGGAAGATTCTCCCCGCAAAGACGAGATCACGGGGTAAATGCGCAAACACTTTCGGGCAAATCACGCCTAGCCTTCCCTCTCGGAGCAACATGTGAGAGGGAACGATCGATGGACACGACCACGCTGGCGGCCTTCCTGGCAGTGGATCTCCTGCTGGTTTTCACGCCTGGCGCGGACTGGGCCTATGCGATCTCGGCGGGCCTGCGGGACCGTTCGGTCGTCCCCGCGGTCGCCGGGCTGATCGCCGGACATGCCGCGTACGCGCTCATGGCCGTCGCGGGCCTGGCGGTGATCGTGGCGAGCTCCCCGGCCGTGCTCACGGCGCTCACCATCGCCGGCGCCGGCTACCTGCTGTGGCTCGGCTGGGGCGTACTGAGGCAGCCGGCCGCCCTGGCCTCCGCAGAGGGGGCCGTGGGCTTCTCCCGCACACAGATCATGCTCAAGGGGGCCGGGACCAGCGGCCTGAACCCGAAGGCGCTCCTGCTGTTCTTCTCGCTGTTCCCGCAGTTTCTCGACCCCGCCACAGGCTGGCCGGTCGCCGCGCAGACCGGGTTGCTCAGCACTGTGCACCTGACCGCGTGCGCCGTCGTCTACCTCACCGTCGGCGTCCTCGCCGGCACCGTGCTGAAGTCCCGGCCCTCAGCCGCCCGGGCCGTCAGCCGGGTCTCCGGTGCCATGATGATCGTCATCGGCGGTTTCCTGCTGGTGGAACGCCTGGCCGGCTGACGTACCCACCGCGTAGGCGTACGTCTACGAAGGAGAGCGCGCGGCCGGTCCCGAGCCGAGCTGAAGCACCGAGTGGCCCACCTGGACGCCGTACACCTCGACCGCACTCTGCCGGATCCCTTCGCCGATCGACGGCAGTGGCGTGCTGACCTCTGGTGGCATCGCCGTCTTACGGTAGGCGGGGAGGCGATGTGAGGTTCGTGGTCCGGTCCAGGACTCCCATGCGAGGAGCTGTCATGCACGAGGCCGGCGTCCGAGAGGCGGTGCGCTTGTGAGCCGGATCCTGGTGACCGGTTCCGCGGACGGCCTTGGGCGTGCCGCGGCGGATTCCCTGTTGTCCGCGGGACACGAGGTCGTGGTGCACGCCAGGAACGAGGAGCGTGCGGCGAGCCTTCACGCGCTGGTCGACCGCGGGGCGGACATCGTCGTGGGCGACTTCACGGAGCGGGACGCCGTACGGCGCGTCGCCGCCGAGCTGAACGACGCGAAACCGCTCGACGCGGTGGTCCACAACGCCGGCGTCTGGAGGGGACCGGCGGTCATGCCGGTCAACATCATCGCGCCGTATCTGCTCACGGCCCTGCTGCGCGGACCGCGCCGGCTGGTGTATCTGAGCAGCGGTTCTCACTTCAGTGGGCGCCCTTCGCTCGCCGGGGTCGACTGGCGGGGCGAGACCGCGGGTTCGTACTCCGACAGCAAGCTGTTCGTCACCACACTCGCGGCCGCGGTGGCTCGCCTGCGCCCAGGGGTGTTGAGCAACGCCGTGGATCCGGGCTGGGTGCCGACGAAGATGGGCGGACCGAACGCACCGGACGATCTCGAGCTCGGGCATCGGACGCAGGAGTGGCTCGCTTCCAGCGACGAGCCGCAGGCGCTGACCACCGGCGGGTATTGGTACCACCGCCAGCTGATGCGGCCACACCGCGCCGTCCACGACGAGTCGTTCCAGGACCGCCTCCTGCGAACGCTGGCCGACGAGACGGGCACCGCGCTCTGACTGATCGCGGCCCTGTGGTGCCGCCTTCGTACGGTGTGCGCGGCTACCAGGCGTATGCCTCAGAGCCTCCGGGCCGGTCGTCGTGATCGACACCGTCGGCGTGCTCGAACGCGAACGCGGCGGCACGCTGGAAGGAGTTGCCCTGACAGAGGTGAGCGCCATGGGTAACGCGTCAGGACAACAGCCTCCGTGGTGGGGAGACCGCCAGCCGCCTCCCGGCAGCGCGGGCGGTGGCTGGGCCCCGCCGCCCCGACCGCCGAGGAGGTCCAGGACGTGCCTGATCGTCACGCTGGTTCTTGTCGCCCTCGCGGTGCTCATCGGCATCGCGGCTGTCGCCCTGCTCGAACGCGCCGTGTACCGGCTGGTGAGAGAAGCCCTCACCAACGCCACCGAACACGCCCCGGGCAGCACGGTACGGGTCGCCATCACGCACGACACCGACCACACCCGCGTCCGCGTCGTCGACTCCGTCTCGCCCGAGCGGAGTTTGCCCGACGCGGAGGGCAGCAAGAGCGGTCTGGCAGCACTGCGCGAACGCGTGACGGTCCCCGGCGGCACCTTGCGAACCGGCACCCATGAGGGTGGCTTCCTCGTCAGCGCCACCCTGCCGCACCACGCGACCGCCCAGGCGGCACCAGGGGAACGGCCCGATGAGGAAACCCCCCCACCCGTTGCCCCCACGCGGCACGACGGACGCTCTCTCGGAGGACGCCACCGGTGGCGCGGCACCCGAATCGGCACGCCGGCTGAAGCACGTACGGCGCAGCGCCCGGCGACGGTTCGCGGCCGTCTTCGCCGTCCCGGCCGTGGCCGCGGTGTTCTTCCTGCCCGCTGCCGCCTATCTGGCCCATCAGCTCACCACGAGTGTCCTGCCGCCCTCCCGCTACGAGGAGATGCGCGTCGGCCAGTCACGCACCGACGTCGCGCACCTCCTCCCGCCACGGCCTTTCCCGTACCCCCCTGACGAGGCCAAGGCCGCGCCCCGACCGCCCGGCGCCACCTGCGACTTCTACCGTTCGAGCGGCAGCCTCCTGGATGAGGTCGATCTGTACCGCTTGTGCTACTCCGGCCCCAGGCTGGTCGCCAAGGACACACTCGCGGCGGGTACGGAGTGACCGATCGCCTCCCGGACGGAGGGCCGCCGACTCCGCAGCCGACCGGGGCGCGGCAGCGGGCGGCTTCGGTTCAGAACCTGCGGATCACCCGCAGCGAGTCCGTGTACAGGTCGCCCTTCTGCTCCGCGGTCGACTTCCTGCCGTTGAGGATCGACTTACCTCCGAGGTCGGCAAGGGTCGGCCCGTTCGGCGTCTTGCGGCTGGAGACGAAACGCAGACCGCCGTGCTGGTCCTGCCCGACATAGATCCCGGTGTGGTCGATGACGCCCTCGTCGGTCTCGGGATCCGCGGGGTCGGAGACGGTGGCGTCGAAGTAGACGACGTCGCCGATCCGCAGCCCGGTGAGCGACGGCGCCGCGCTCGTGCCCTTGGCCACCACCACGCCGGGACCGCTGGCGGACTGGTGCCGCGAGGTGCGGGGCAGGTTGCGGCCGTCGAAGTTCTTGTAGGCGACCATCGGGATGCCCAGGTGGTGCCCGTAGACCATCCGGACGAAGCCGGAGCAGTCCAGACAACCCTTGAAGGCGGGATCGGCGACCTTGCTCTCGCCGCTCGCGGTGAAGGTCCAGTCGAGCCCCATGTACTCGTGGAAGTCGGCGCCGATGTACCGCAGCCCGGCCGCGTCCGGCTTGCTGTACTCGGACTCGCCGACCACGGTCGCACCCTGGAGCGCGGGATCGGTCACCGCGGGAGCGAAGGGCCGGTACATGGAGGCGTACGCGAGCGCGTCGGGAGAGGTGTCGCCCGCCCATGCGCGGATCCGCTGCTCCAGCGCGGGCGTCCAGGTGCCGTCGAAGGGCGTCGGCAGCACCCGTACCCAGGTGTCGTGGCAGACCACCGGCGGGTCGGCCCACAGCGCCGACTCCACGTCGAAGTCGTAGACGCGGGCCTCCAGAGTCGTGGTGCTGCCGGGGGAGGCGTACGCGCGGACTCCGAAGGTGCCCGTGTCGAAGACCTTGGCCGGGTCCTTCTCGGGATCGGCCAGGCTGTGGTGCCACGTCTCCCGGGGCTCGTCGGTGCCGTGCCGCCAGGCGCGGGCGCGCAGGAGGGTTCCGGTCTTCTCGACCCGCACCCACCAGTGGTCGTACGCCGCGAAGCCGGTGCCGACCGTGACGGCCGCACCGAGGACGGTCACGTTGTTGGCCAGCGCCTTCTCGAGGAGGAGCTGGACCTCTCCGGCGGGGGTGACGATCAGCCGCGCCCGGTAGTGGTTGCTCACGTCCGTGACCGCGAAGGTGAGGGCGAGCGAGGCGGCCGCGCCGGTCGGAACCTTGTCGAACGAGAAGCGGGCGGCGGCGCTGACATCTCCGACGGCCTTGTCGGGGAGCAGGGCGTGGCGGCTCGTACCCGCCTCGTTGAGGTCGAGCCGGATGACGGCGCGGCCGCCTTCCAGGAAGTAGTTCGTGTCGGGGCCGTTGTACGTGGACCACTTGCCGCCGCCGGGGGAGGAGCCCCAGCCGTTCTGGCCGGCGGGCAAGGTCCGGGTGAAGGCGTCGGCGAACGGTTTCTTCTGCTCGGTGAACCAGCGCTTCGGTCCGCGCAGCGTGACCGTCGTGGCGCCGTGGGTGAGGGTGGCGAGCACCCCCTGGGCGTCCGACACCTCCAGCAGCGCGGGAGTGCCGGAAATCGTACGGGTGGTGAGCGCCCCGGCCGGGTGAGCGGCGAAGTGCCACGGGTCGCACGGGTCGGCCGCCATGGGAAGCCGGCCACTTGGTGCCGTGGGTACGGAGGCGGTCGCCGCCGTGGTCTCCGCGGCCGTCGCCGGCGTGGCGGCGAAGGCGGACGGCGCGAGCGGCAGCGAGCCGCCGACCGCCGCACCGGTCAGCGCGACGAGCGCCGATCTGCGGCTCAAGGAAGACTTCGGCGTGGACATACGGGTACCCCCCAGGGCGGTGATGCGGCAACTGCGGTAACTGCTGTGACGTCAGGGGGACCTTACCGGCGCGCATCGCCCGGGCGACGACCGGCCCACACGGCCGTCCCGTCGTGGCTCCGAGGACATCAGCCCGCTCGCCGGACGCCCTCGCAGGAGCGGCGGTCCCTCTCCCCGCGGCCTGAGCCTCAGCCGCCGGCCGCCACGGTTCGGTACGAGAACTGCCGTACGCGCGCGCCTCGCAGAGCTGTTGAACTCGGGTCGCCCGGGCAGAGGGGTCCTATGAATGATCTTGACATCTTTGCCGCCGCCGGAGGGCTCCGCCCATGACCACTCCCCGCAAGCGCGTCGGCCGCGCACACCAGAGGCCGGCATTCAGCATCCGGCAGCTTCTCCTCTTCTTCGGACTGATGGCGATCGCCCTGTGTGCCGCAGGACTTCTGCTGAAGGTGATGGTCAGGACGGCCGATCGGCATCCTGGTCAGGTGGCGACCATCGTGGTGGTGGTCGTCCTTGTGGCGGTGTCGCTGCGAAGCGTCCGCAACCGCCGCACGGCACGCCGCAGGGCGAGGGCGCGGGCGGTCTTCCCCGATCAAGGCGAGGGGACGACAGTCCATGAGGACGTGCTCGCGAGCGAGTCGACCACGGAGGTCGAAACCGTCCTGCCCCGCTTCGAGGCGGACGAATACGTGGCCATGGACCCTGACACCTTCGAGCAGGCTGTCGCCGCGCTGTGCGCCCGCGACGGCTGTCTCGACGTCCAAGTCGTCGGCGGCGCCGGTGATCTCGGGGCCGACGTGACAGCCACCACGCCCGACGGACGACATCTGGTCATACAGTGCAAACGCTACGGGCCGGTCAACAAGGTCGGTTCCCAGGACGTGCAGAGGTTCGGCGGCACCTGCTTCGCGGTGCACGACGCGTCCGTCGCTGCCGTCGTCACCACGGGGGAGTTCACTCAGCCGGCGACGGAGTACGCGGAACAGTGCGGAATCCAGTGCTTCGACCACGAAGCCCTCGTCGCCTGGACGGAGGGAACCGGCCCGGCCCCCTGGGAGGCCGCACCCGCCGCGGTTCCCGGAGGAACGGCATAGAGCACCACGCACCCAGGGCGTCCGCCGGGCGGGCCGGCGCCCTCCCACGCGCCGGTCACCCCCGAGCGGCAGCGGTGCTTCCGCGCAAGTGACCGGAGTCGCCCCTCGCCGACCGGACCGGCGCGCCCGCCCCCACCGGCCATCGCCACGCACCGTGGCGACACCCACCTGACCACGCCCCTGCCTGGTCCGATCCGTCCGCCCCTCGGTACGTTGACAGGCGTCTGTCGACATGTTGCTATAAGGCGCTGCTCAGCCTGACCTGCGCCGCAACGCATGCCGCTCGGGCACCGGATCGGCTGCCACTCGACCGGGGCGGCACCCCCGAGACCAGAGCGAGGACCCATGCCGCAGCGCGCCGCGACCATCGTCGGCGGCGGGATCGGCGGCCTCGCCACGGCCATCGCCCTGCACCGCCGCGGCTGGCGCGTCGAGGTGCTGGAACGGGCCCCGGAGTTCACCGAGGTCGGCGCCGGCATCTCCCTCTGGCCGAACGCGCTGCGCGCGCTCGAGGTGCTCGGCCTCGCCGACACCGTTCGCGCACTCGGCGCCGTCGAGACCGGCGGCGGCGTACGCGACCGGCGGGGCCGATGGCTGTCCCGCACGGACAACGCGGAGCTGACCCGCCGCTTCGGCCACCCCCTGGTGGTCCTGCACCGCGCGGACCTGCTGCGGGCGCTCGCCGAGGCGCTGCCCGCCGACAGCCTGCGGTCGGGCAGCGAGGTGACCGCGGTCCGCGACGACGGGCAACACCTGGTCGTCGAGCACCGCGGCGGCGAGTCCCGGCCCGACCTGGTGGTCGGCGCCGACGGGCTGCGCAGTGCGGTCCGCCGCGCCGTGCGGCCCGACGCGGTCGGCCCCCGGTACGCCGGCTACACCGCCTGGCGCATGGTCACCGAGCCCCT
Organism: Streptomyces sp. NPDC006551; assembly: GCF_040611675.1. Taxonomy (NCBI): domain Bacteria; kingdom Bacillati; phylum Actinomycetota; class Actinomycetes; order Kitasatosporales; family Streptomycetaceae; genus Streptomyces; species Streptomyces sp. NPDC006551. The sequence continues at coordinate 99,348 of NZ_JBEXOT010000009.1, read as the reverse complement.
CGCCGAGCCGCCCTCCGAGGGCGCGGCGACCTGGGGCCGCGGGGCGAGATTCGGCTACACCGCGCTGCCGGGCGGCCGGATGTACTGCTTCGCGACCGCGTCGCGGCCGCCTGCGGAAGCAGCCTCCGGCCCCTCCGAGCACGCCGAACTGCTGCGCCGGTTCGCCTCCTGGCCGGAGCCCATCCCCGCCCTGCTGGCCGCCGTCCCCCCGGACGCGGTGCTCCGACACGACCTGTACGACCTGCCGCCGCTGCCCTCCTTCGTCCGCGGCCGGGTCGCCCTGCTGGGCGACGCGGCCCACGCCATGACCCCCAATCTGGGCCAGGGCGCCTGCCAGGCCCTGGAGGACGCGGTCACCCTCGCCCACTGCCTCGACGGCACCCCGGACGTGGCCGCCGCGCTCCGCTCGTACGACCTGGTGCGCCGCCCGCGAACCCAGGCCGTCACCCGACGCTCCGCCCGGCTCGGCGCGGTCGGCCAGCTGTCGTGGCCGCCCGCGGTGCTGGTGCGCGACACGGCGGCCCGGCTGACGCCGGCGTGGGTGACGCTGCGTTCCATGACGCCGGTGCTCGGGTGGACCGCGCCCGGTGACCGGGCGACCGGGTGACCGAGTGACAGCGACGGAGAAGCCCCGGGCGACCGGGTGACCGAGTGACAGCGACGGAGAAGCCCCGGGTGACCGAGTGACCGCGACGGAGAACGAGAGCCACTGATGCCGGACTGGACGTATCACCCGCTGCGCGGCCCGGCCGCCCGCGTCTTCGGCCTGCGCCGTTCGCAGCGCACCGCACTGCGGCTGCTGGCCTCGATCGGCTCCCGTCCGGCCGGCGCGCGGCTGATCGCCCGGGGGTTCGGCCACCGGCATCCGCCGAAGCCACTCGCCGGCGAGGTCGCCGGCGTACCCGTCTCCGTCCGCCTCGGCATATCCGTCCCGCCCTCGCTCGCCCGCGAGGCGATACGCGCCATGCCCCCGCTCGGCGCCGGTGTCGTCGAGGTGTCGCCCGTCTCGGCGGCCGACGTGGAGACCGTCCGCGAGGCCGCCGCCAGCCGCTCGATCCCGATGGTCGTCCGCGCCTGCGACCCGGAGACGGAGGCCGCTCTCGCGCCCCACGTCGACGGCTTCACCAGCGGCGACGACCCGCACATGCTCCGTGTGTCAGACCCGTCGGTCACCGCCGCGGCCGCCGCGCTCGAGGAGCCGGGCGCCGTCGTGCTCGCCCGGCCCGAGGTCCTCGTCGAGGCCGGCCCCGGCTGGTTCGCACGGGTCATCGAGGCGGCCACACCCACCGCGCCCGCTCCGGTGCTACGGGACGTCGGCCCCGATCCCCGCCGCTGGCCGTCCTGGTGGTGGGCGCTGCTCGTCGGGCTCGGCATGACGGGCGCCGGACTCGGCGCCGCGGCGATCACGCTCGGGCCGGTGCTGCTCTGGTACGACCGCGACTACCTCGGCATGACGCTGGACGAGCTGCATGCCGCCAACCACCACCTCGTGCACTTCCTCCAGCACGACCGGATCACCATGGCCGGCACCATGGTGGCGATCGGAGCCCTCTACACCGGCCTCGCCGTGGGCGGGATCAGACGCGGCTGGCCCTGGGCCCGCGAGGTGTACCTGCTCTCGGGGGCGATCGGCTTCCCCACCTTGTTCTACTTCCTGGCCACCGGCTTCGTGGAACCCCTGCACACGGCCACCGCCCTCGTGCTGTTCCCGATGTTCGTGGCCGCGGTCCGCCGGACCCCGCACGCACCGCGGTGGCACCCGGCCCCCGAGGGACCGGAGCCGGAGCGCCGACGGGCGCTGGTCGGCCAGCTGCTCCTGATCGTCACGGGAGCGGGGCTCTTCGTCGGCGGAGCGGTGATCTCGGTGGTCGGTCTGACCGGTGTCTTCGTACCCACCGACCTGGTGTTCCTGGGCACCAGTACGCAGACGCTGGAAGCCGTGAACCCCCGGCTCGTGCCGTTCGTCGCCCACGACCGAGCGGGGTTCGGCGGCGCCCTGATGGCCGCCGCGGTGGCGATCACTCTGCTGAGCGCGTGGGGCTGGCGGCGGGGTGAGACCTGGGTGTTCTGGAGCCTGGCCGTGGCGGCGGCCGCCGGCTTCCTGCCGGCCGTCGTGGTGCACGGCGCGATCCATTACACCGACTTCATCCACCTCGCGCCGGTCTACTTCGGCATCGCCACGACCGCCACCGGCCTGTTGCTCGCGCGTCCGTACCTCTGCGCCAGGACGTCGGCGAAGCCGATGAACTGACGGCCTGCCTTTCCCGGCGCGCGTCCTCGGCGCACCCCGCACGGACGGCGAGAACGAGGGCCCCGCCCATGGAGGGCGGGTCCCGAGGTGTCCGTCCCAGGAGGAGTCACGGGCCTCGGCGCGGCCACTCGACGTGGGACGGGCGGCCACCTACCGCGTCAGACCCGCCACGGCGGCATCGGGTAGAGGTTGCTGCAGGGGTAGACGCAGCTGATCGGGCCCGGCATCAGCAGGCCGGCGTCGTCCTCGTTGTCGGCGCCTCCCGTGCAGTAGACCTCGGGGACCCAGCCCCACTGGCCGTTGTCGGCCATGGTGCTCGCCCACCAGTTGTTGGTCCCGCCGTTGAGGGTGACCGACGCGCCCTGCGGCCGTGAGGGCGAAAGGGCGTAAGGGTGTCAGGTACCAGCGCGCCGGGGCGGGTTCAGGCCTCGTTGACGTTCGGCCTCAGTCGTCTCATGGGCTCGTTCAGCTCGCGCTGGAAGAAGTCGATGAAGCCGTCCGGGTCGGGGCCGGCGTTCTGCATGACCAGCCGGTCGAAGCCCGCGTCGACGAAGCTCTGCGCCACCTCGGTGTACCGCGCGGGGTCGTTGCCGCAGGCGAACTTCTCGAGAACGTCCTCCTCGCGCACGGTCGTGGTCGCCGCCTCGAAATTGACCGGGTTGGGCAGCTCACTCATGACCTTCCACCCCGTGACCGCCCAGCGGGACGTCTCCAGTACCGCCTTCGCCGCCGTCCGCTCGTCGGGCGCCCACGCCATGGGGACCTCGACGTAGCCCGGCCCGGTCCCGCCGGCCTCACGGTAGTGCCGGACGATCTCCGGCTTGTCCTCGGTGGCGAACAGGCCGTCGCCCAGCTCGGCGGCGATACGCGATGACGGCCCGCCGCTCGCGGCCACCGCGATCAGGGGCAGCTTCTCCGGGAGGTCGAAGACCCGGGCGTCCTCCAACCGCAGATGCCTGCCCTCGTACGACTGGTACCCGCCACGCCACAGCAACCGAATGATCTGCAGGGCCTCCCTGAGCATCTCGTGCCGGGTGCGAACCGTGTCCGGGAAGCCGCGGCCGACGACGTGCTCGTTGAGCCGCTCGCCGGAGCCGACACCGAGGACGAAGCGCCCGTCCGAGAGGAGGGCGAGGGTGGCGGCGGCCTGCGCGATGATCGCGGGGTGATAGCGCACGGTCGGGCAGGTGACGCCCGTGGCCAGCCCGATCCGTGAGGTCTTGGCCGCGATGCTGCCCAGGACCGTCCAGGCGAACGGCGAATGCCCCTGGTTGTCCAGCCAGGGATGGTAATGGTCGCTGATCTCGACGAAGTCGAACCCCGCCTGTTCCGCGAGAACCGCTTGGCGTACCAGTTCCGCCGGACCGAAGGCCTCGGCGGCGAGCTTGTATCCGATCTGCACGAGTCGTACCTCTCCTCGATACGAAGACACCGCTTGTGTCCGCGCAGAGGTACCCCGGCCCCCGCCGCCTGTAACGGGGCGCCCGGGCGTGCGACGGGAGACCTGTTCGTACGGCCTGGACTCGACGCGATCGACGCGATCGACGCGATCGAGGCGATCGAGGCGACGGAGGTGGCGAGGGGCCGGGGACGACCCGTCCGGGCCGAGCGCGGTTGTGCCGCACGTACCCCCGACCGACCATGAGGTTACGTAAGAAGGCAGGTGCCATGAGCGCGGTGTACGCGGCCGAGGACGCCGACTTCCGCGGTCCTCTCGACGTGACGAAAGCGGCGACTGCCGTCCTGGACGCCGACGGCACGGTCGTCGGCTGGGGGCCGGCTGCCTACGCGCTGCTCGGATACCCCCCGCACGAGGCGGTGGGCCGCCCGATCGGCACGTTCGTCGTGGACCACCCCGGTCGGCACCGGGCGGCCAAGCCCATGCCGGGCGCGGCCGAGGCCCGGCACCAGGTGCTCCACATGGGGCACCGGGACGGCCACGTCATCCGCGTGGCTACCGCGTCCCTCCCGCTGTCCCACACCGGGGCCGGGCCCGCCCGGCTGCTCTTCCTGGCGGACGCCGACGAGACGGAGCGGTGGGAGGCCCTCCAGTCGATGCTCCGGGGCCTGGCCACCCAGTCGCCCGTCGGCCTCGCCATCTACGACACCGACCTGCGGGTCGTCTGGACCAATCGCGCCCTCTGCGACGAGATGGGGCCCACGCAGTACGCAGGACTCGGCCCCGACGAGATGGTCACCGACGGTGAGATCCTCTCCGACGGATACCCGGCCACGCTGGAAGAGACCATGCGCCGGGTGCTCACCACCGGCGAGCCCGTCATCGAGCTCCACTACAGCGGCCGCCCGCCCGCCGACCCCGAGCATGACCACGTCTGGTCCTGTTCCTACTACCGGCTTCAGGACGCGAACGGCAGTGCCGTGGGCGTCTGCGAGGAGACGGTCGACATCACCGACCGCTACCTCGCCCAGCAGCGGCTGGACCTTCTCGTACGGGCCGGCGGCCGAGTGGGCACGTCCCTCGACATGACACGTACGGCGCAGGAACTCTCGGCCGTGGTGGTCCCGCGGTTCGCCGACGGCATCACGGTCGACCTCATCGACGTCGTCCTGGAGGGCGAGCAGCCGCCCCCCGGAACGGCCACCGCCAGGCGTTTCGTACGGGTCTGGGAACGACCGTCCGCCGTGGCGGCGCCAGACGTCGACCCGGACCGCCTCGCCCGAACGGACCCGGGCGACGCTACGGACACGCCCGGCCATACGGACACGCCCGGCCTTACAGATTCGACCGGCCTTACGGACACGCCCGGCGATACGGATTCGACCGGCCTTACGGACACGCCCGGCCGTACCGATTCAGCCGTCCGCACCGACCAGCTCGCGCCCACCGACGCGGCTGCCCGTACCGACCAGCTCGCGCCCACCGACCCGCCCGTACGGAGCGAGCACCGCCCCCGGCTGGTCGACCACGCGCCGGACTCGCTCCAGGCCCGCTGCCTGGCCGGTGGCCGCTCCGTGGGGGAACGCCGGACACGCGACGCGGGCGGCGCGCACTCCCGGCTCGCCGTGCCGCTCCACGCCGGAGCCGCCCCGCTCGGCGTCGTCACCCTCTGCCGAGACGACCACCCCGACCCGTTCGACTCCGGTGACCTGCTCGTGGCCGAGGAGCTGGTGGCCCGAGCCGCCGTCAGCATCGACAACGCCCGCCGCTTCACCCGTGAACACGCCGCCGCCCTCACCCTGCAGCGCAGCCTGCTGCCCCGGAACCTTCCGCGGCTGACCGGTGTGGACGTCGCCCACCGCTATCTGCCGGCGGACAGCAGCGCCGGAGTCGGCGGTGACTGGTACGACGTGATCGCCCTGTCCGGTACTCGCGTCGGCCTGGTCGTCGGCGACGTCGTCGGCCACGGCGTGCGCGCCGCCGCCACCATGGGCCGCCTGCGGACGAGCGTCCGCGCGCTCGCCCGGCTCGACCTGCCGCCCGACGAACTTCTCGCCCGCCTCGATGAACTCATCACCCAGGACGCCCACGAGCAGGCCACGGTTCAGACCGAGACCGACGACGCGGCACTCGGCGTGACCTGCCTGTACGCCGTGTACGACCCGGTGACCGGGCGATGCAGCATGGCCCGCGCGGGCCATCCGCCGCCCTCCGTCGTCGACCCCGCCACGGGGGCGGTCGCCCACCCGGACCTTCCGGCGGGACCGCCGCTGGGCCTCGGCGGCCTGCCGTTCGAGAGCGGCGAGTTCACCCTCCCCGAAGGCAGCGTCATCGCCCTGTTCACCGACGGGCTCGTCCAGGGCCGGGGCAGGGACCGCGACGCCGAACTCGACGCGCTGCACGGCGTCCTCGCCGACCACCGGCGCCCTTTGGAGGACCTCTGCGACCGTGTCGTCGCCACGCTGCTGCCCGGCCCTGTCGACGACGACGCCGCACTCCTCCTCGTACGCACCCGGATTCTCGACAGTCACGAGGTGGCCGCCTGGGACCTGGCCGACGACCTCGAAGTGGTGGGCCGGGCCCGCGCGCTGGCCACCCGGCAGGTCGGTGCGTGGGGACTGGACGGCGACCTCTCCTTCACCACCGAACTGGTCGTCAGCGAGCTCGTCACCAACGCCATCCGCTACGCCTCCGGCCCCATCCAGCTCCGGCTCATCCGCGACCGCTCTCTGATCTGCGAGGTCTCCGACACCGGCCACACCTCCCCCCATCTACGGCGCGCCGGCAACGAGGACGAGGGCGGCCGCGGCCTGTTCCTCGTCGCCCAGATGACCCAGCAGTGGGGCACCCGGTACACCTCGACGGGCAAGACGATCTGGGCCGAACAGCCGATTCCCCCGTGAGCCCCCGCCGTCCGGACCATCCCCCGGGCTGACGGCCGCCGCCGCCGCTCGATTCACGACGCTCATGCGCCGAACGCACTCTCTTGACGTGCCCATGGCTGGCCCCCTACCTTCCACACCCAACGCGTTCACAACAAAGCCCCTTGTTCATGGACATGAACGCTTGCGTGCCCCCCCACAACCGGAAGGCAGCCCATGCGCACCGGAACCACGGCCAGACACGACCGGCGCCGGCCCGGAGTCTTCGTACTGTCCCTCTCCACTGTCGTCGCCGGGCTTCTCGCGGCGTCCCTCATGCCTCCCGCCTCGGCAGGAGAACGCACGGCGGCGCCGAGACCGGCGACCGTCGCCGCGCCCGCGTCCTTCACACATCCCGGCGTCCTCGTCAGCCGGCCCCAACTCGACTTCACCAAGGCGAAGGTGGCGTCCGGTGCTCAGCCGTGGAAGGCCGCCTACGACCAGATGATGGCCGGCAGGTACGCCTCCCTCTCCCGTGTCCCCAAGCCGCGCGCGGTCGTCGAGTGCGGGTCGTACTCGAACCCCAACCTCGGCTGTACCGACGAACGTGAGGACGCGATCGCGGCCTACACCACGGCGCTGGCCTGGTACATCACGGGCGACAGCCGGTACGCCAAGAAGTCGATCGAGCTGATGGACGCCTGGTCGGCAGTCATCAGGGACCACACCAACAGCAACGCGCCCCTGCAGTCCGGCTGGGCCGGCTCCACCTGGCCCAGGGCCGCCGAGATCATCAAGTACACCTACTCCGGCGGGTGGCCGAACTCCGGCCGCTTCGGCACCATGCTGCGCGACGTCTACCTCCCGGAAGTCGCGAACGGCTCCCACTCCAACGGCAACTGGGAACTCAGCATGACCGAGGCCGCGATCGGCATCGCGGTCTTCCTCGAAGACCGCACCGCCTACGACAGGGCCGTCGCGAAGTTCCGCGGACGCGTCCCCGCGTACATCTATCTGACCAGCGACGGCAGTCTGCCGAAGGTGGCCCCCGGCTCGGGCCTGGACACACGCGACGAGATAGTCCGCTACTGGCAGGGCCAGTCGACCTTCGCCTGGAACGGACTCGGTCAAGAGACCTGCCGCGACCTGACCCACGCGGGCTACGGCTTCTCGGCCATCTCCCACATAGCGGAGACCAGCCGCATCCAGGGGCAGGACCTCTATCCCGAGGTCGCCGACCGGCTGCGGCACACGCTCGGACTGCACTCCAAGTACCAACTCGGCGCCGAGCCGGTGCCGGGCAACCTCTGCGGCGGAGTCCTGAAGGACAAGCTCGGTCCCACCACCGAGGTCGGTTTCAACGCCCTGGCCAACCGCATGGGTTACACCATGACCAACACCCAGCGCCTGACCGAGCAGCAGCGCCCGGCCGGCACCAACAACCTGTTCGTGGCGTGGGAGACGCTCACCCACGCGGGCAACCCGCACTGACGACCGATCGGCAGCCGTGCGGACCGTTCACTGAACACCCGGACGTGAACGGTCCGCCGGTGCCTGCGCGCCTCGTTCGCCAGGCCCCGAGTCCACGGTCCACGGTTCCGACCGCGACCCCAACGGCTCCTTGTTGAGCCCGGCCGAGGTCGTGGCGCGGCGGCGACACCGCCGGCGTCGGCAGCTCAGACGTTGTCGAGCACAGCCTCGACCGTCCTGGCCACGCGGTACCTCACCCGGCACCAGTTGTTGCAAAAGCGCCTCGAGCGCCACCGCGCACGCTGCTCGAGCTGCCGCTTGCACCACTTGCACGGCTTCATGCCGATCCCGAAGTCAAGTCCCCCCACACCCAGCACTCTATCGGCCCACCTGGCCGCTTGCCTTGACTCATGGCTGCCTCGAAGGCCTCGCCGCCGGGGGACGGACAGGTGACGTCCGGAGGCGCGGTACGGACTTGGAGCCTCGTCGCTCTCGACGACGATCCGGATGGCGTGCGTCTGGACCGCCTGGTCGGGGCCGTCCAGCGAGGGCCGGCCTCCACCGTCGGCCCGCACGACACGCTGATCGCTCTCGATTGGCAGCACACGTCGTACCGGTTCGCCCCATAGAACCAGGCTCACCGACCGGACCCGCGTCGCCCTGCTCGCGGGGTCGTCGTGTCGCTTCGCCCGGCGAGTGGGGACGGCCGGCGACTCATACGCGGTGTCCCCGTTCGAGTGATCCCCCACTGCCCTGCCAGGGCACGACCTGATCGCTCAGGCGGTCGTCCGCGGCCGGGACGGGACCCCGCGCCCAGGAGGGCCGACTCCTGATCCCATTCCGTATCCGACGCCGGGCATGTGTCGCCTCGCCGGCGTCGGCGAAGGCGTTCGACCCCCGCTGCGGTGCCCGCCCGCCCTGGCACCCGATCAGCGCAGACGGCCATAGTGTTTGCAAGTGAGGTCCCGGGGCGATCTGCAAGGCTGACGACAACGACGGCCAAGGCCAGGCCAAGGAGGCACGGGCGATCATGGAGGACGAGGATGTCGAGAGCGAATCCGTGCGCGGTGCGGCTTCGCCTCCCGAGCTGCCCGGTGGGCTTGCGGCGGCGGCATGCGTCGTGGACGACTGCGGCGTCATCATTGCGGTGAACGCCCACGCGGAGCGGCTGCTGAGGATCACGGCCGCCGACGTCATAGGGCGCGACGCCCACGACCTTCTGCACCGCGACGGCCACGGCCAGCCGCTGGCCAGGGCTCGGTGCCGGGTCGAGGAAGCGGTCCTGGCCCGGCGCACGCAGACCGGCCGCGGCTGGTTCGAGCAGGGAGGCGGGAGCCTGGCCGAGCTGTCCTGGTCGATCATCCCCTGCGCCGGATCGACGGACTCCGGCGCGGACACGCTGATGATCTTCCACGACCAGGGCACCGGCCTGGCCACCCCCGAGGGAGCCGCAGGCGCCGGCGCGACCCTTTCGGAGCTCGAGCGCCTGGCACTGCTGGCCGAGACGACCACGCAGCTGACCTCGACACTCGACAGCGACGAGGCGCTGCGCCGTCTGGTGCAACTGGTGGTGCCCCGGCTCGCGGACTGGGTCGTGGTGGACCTGATCACCGAGGCCGACGAGGTGGAGCGGGTCATCGTGGTCCACTATGAGGACGACGCGCTGATCTTCCGTGAGGACCTCCAGGGGCCGATGCCACCGGTCCCGGCCGAGTCGCCGATGCCGCTGTCGCGGGCCCTGCGGGGCGCGGCTTCCACGCTGGTGACGCCGGCGACGTACCAGGGGCCTCCGGACTCCGGCATCGCCATGGAGCAGCGGCGGCTGTTCGAGGCGACGGGCATGCATTCGGCGGCGATCGCGCCGATACGGGGAGTACGGGACGTGCTCGGTGCGCTGACTCTGGGGCGGTCCAAGCGCCCGGACGCGATGACCCCGGCGGACCTGTCCCTGGTGGAGGACATCACCCGCCGTACAGGGCTGGCTCTGGACAACGCACGTCTGTACCAGCGGCAACGCAAGGTCGCGGAGACGATGCAGCGCCACCTCCTGCCGCAGCTGCCGTCCATCCCGGGGCTGCAGATGACCGCGCGCTACGTCCCCTCGCCGGACGCCTCGCAGGTCGGTGGCGATTGGTACGACGTCTTCACGCTGGCCGACGGCACGACGGCGCTGGCGATCGGTGACGTCGTCGGACACGACCTGGACGCCGCGGCGGGCATGGCCCAGGTCCGCAGCATCCTTCGCGCGTACGCGTGGACCCACCGCGACCTGCCCAGCGCGATCGTGCACCGGCTGGACGAGTCGGCCATGCACATCGCAGGGGTCTCGATGGCGACCTTGGTCTTCGGCATCCTGGAACAGACCGATGACGGGGCCTGGCACCTGGCCTGGACCAACGCCGGCCACCCGCCGCCGCTCCTGGTCACGCACGACGGGCAGGCCCGCTACCTCACGGAAGGGCACGGGCTGCTGCTGAGTACCGGCCTGTCGGCGAAGCGGACCGACACGCGCATCGTCCTTCCTCCGCAGTCGACGCTGGTTCTCTACACCGACGGGCTCGTGGAGAGCCGCGACCACTCGATCGACGACGGCCTGGAGCGGCTGCGCAAGCACGCCGCCTCGCTGGTGCACCGCCCCCTCGCCGCCTTCACCGACCTGCTGCTGGAGCGCGCCCGCCCGGTCCGGAACAACGACGACGACATCGCCATCCTGACCCTGCGCACCCCGGCCGCGCACGCGCCCCAGGCACCGCAGCCCGGCGCTTCATGACGTTCGGCGGACATGGGCGGCCCATGTCCGCCGGCCGGAGGCCGCGGTCGCGCCGTAGGGGGAGGAGGGCGGGAGGCGAAGGACCGAGGCGGGGTGGCTCACACTGGGGTCATGGGCAGCAGCGGCACCGGGTACCGGCCCCTCACCAAGGTCCTGCACTGGAGTGTGGTGGCCGCGTTCGCCGCGCAGTTCGTCGTCGGTTACCTCCTCGACGCCGATGAGTCGGGCCGTGGCCGTGGCAGAGGGAGGGGCGGTGGACCAGGGCGGGGGCGCGGTAGGGGAGGTGACGAGTACGCCGCCTTCGGGGACGACCCGCTCCTCACCGCGCACGTCCTCCTCGGCGTCACGATCATCGTGCTCGGCATCGTCCGGCTCGCCTGGCGGCGGCTGACTCCCTTGCCGCCCTGGGCGCCGACGCTCACCGCACGGGAGCGACGCCTCGCCCACCGCACCGAGAGCGCGCTGTACTGGCTCACCTTCCTCGTGCCCGCCACCGGATTGGCTCTGCTCACCACCGGCGACGACGTCCTCCTGGTCCACATCGCCGCACATGTCGCGTTCTTCGCCGCTCTCGCCCTCCACGTCGGTCTGGTGCTCAAGCATCAGTTCATCGACCGTGACAGGCTGCTGCGTCGCATGCTGTGACCCTGGCGGCACGACGCCCTCACCGAGCGACCCCCGAGAGCGAACGAGACCCTGGCCAAGCAGCAGCTCGGGACCCTCGCCGCCGTCAGGCCGAGTGTCAGTGGTGGGCGAGAGGATGGGGGCATGACGACGAACTCAGCTGTTGTGCTCGCCGACGCGCCCGCGTACGCCGCCGCTGTCGACCAGGCCGCGCAGGCCGCCGCCGCGTACTACACCACGGGCGAGAGCACGCTCGACGACGACGCGTACGACCGCCTGGTACGAGGGATCGCCGCCTATGAGGCCGAGCACCCCCAGGGGGTGCTGGACGCCTCACCCACGGGCAAGGTCGCGGGCGGCGCCGCCGTCGGCGACATACCCCACACCGTCCCCATGCTCTCCCTGGACAACGTGTTCTCCGCCGAGCAGTTCGTCACCTGGGCCGCGTCGCTGGAGCGGCGCATCGGCAGACCCGTCGCCGCCTGGAGCGTGGAGCCGAAACTCGACGGGCTGGCCGTCGCCGCGCGCTACCACGAGGGCCGGCTGGACCGGCTGATCACCCGAGGCGACGGCACCGCGGGCGAGGACGTGTCGCATGCGATCGGCACCATCGTCGGTCTGCCCGAACAGCTCGGCTCACCGGTGACGATCGAGGTGCGCGGCGAGGTCCTCATGACCAACGAGCAGTTCGAACAGGCCAACACGGTGCGTACGGAGCACGGCGGCGCCCCCTTCGCCAACCCGCGCAACGGCGCGGCCGGCACACTCCGTGCCAAGGACCGGCCCTATCGCGTCGAGATGACGTTCTTCGCGTACGGCGCGATCCCGCTGCCCGACTCCGGGGAACTGACCGCCACGCTGGCCGAGCTCCCGCACAGCGAGGTCGTCGCGTACGTTGCCGGACTCGGCGTGCACACGGCGGCGGAGACGGACGTGGCGCCGCGCACTGTCACCACGGCCGAGGAGGTGCAGGCCAGAGTCGAGGAAGTCGCCGCGCTGCGCGCCTCGTTGCCGTTCGGGATCGACGGGATCGTGATCAAGGCGGATCTCGCCGCCGACCAGCGGGAGGCGGGGTCCGGCACGCGGGCGCCGCGCTGGGCCATCGCGTACAAGCTCCCGGCCGTCGAGAAGGTCACCCGCCTCCTGGGCGTCGAGTGGAACGTCGGCCGTACCGGCATCATCGCGCCGCGCGCCGTCCTGGATCCGGTCGAGATCGACGGATCGACCGTCAGCTTCGCGACCCTGCACAACCCGGCCGACATCAGGCGGCGGGATCTACGCCTGGGCGACCAGGTGATGGTCTACAAGGCGGGCGACATCATCCCCCGCATCGAGGCGCCCGTCGCCCATCTGCGGACCGGCGAGGAGCAGCCGATCGAGTTCCCGCGGACGTGCCCGCAGTGCGGCTCCGAGATCGACACCAGCGAGCAGCGCTGGCGGTGCACGCGGGGGCGCAACTGCCGCCTGGTCGCCTCCGTCTCGTACGCGGCGGGCCGCGACCAGCTCGACATCGAGGGCCTCGGCTCCACCCGGGTGGTGCAGCTCGTCGACGCCGGCCTGGTCGCCGACTTCGCCGACCTCTTCACCCTGGAACGCGATCAGTTGCTCGCCCTGGACCGGATGGGCGAGACCTCCACGGACAATCTGCTGGCCGCCATCGAGACGGCCCGCAGCCGTCCGCTGTCACGGGTGTTCTGTGCCCTCGGGGTACGCGGCACGGGGCGCTCCATGTCCCGGCGTATCGCCCGGTACTTCGCCACCATGGACCGGATCGTCGCCGCCGACGCGGAGACGCTTCAGCTGGTCGACGGGATAGGCAAGGAGAAGGCGGCGGGCGTGGTCTCGGAACTGGCGGAGCTCGCCCCGCTGATCGAGAAGCTGGTGAACGCGGGCGTCAACATGACGGAGCCCGGCGCGACACCGCCCCCGGAGCCCGGGACGGAAGCGGGCGCCGAGAGCGGTGAAGGGACGGAACAGCAGCCTCTCGCCGGGATGACGGTGGTCGTCACGGGAGCCATGACCGGCCCGCTGGAGAAGCTGTCACGCAACCAGATGAACGAGCTGATCGAGCGGGCGGGCGGGAAGTCCTCGTCCAGCGTCTCCAAGCGCACGAGCCTCCTGGTCGCGGGCGAGAAAGCCGGCTCCAAGCGCACGAAGGCGGAGGATCTCGGCGTCCGGATCGCGGCACCCGACGAGTTCGCCGAGCTGGTCGACGCGTTCCTGGTTCGGGACGCCTGACGGAGTGATCCTCACCCCTCCGACCAGGTCGCCAACCGCAGGCGAAGGGCCGCAGCGGGTTCCCTGCCGCCACAGCCACTTCTCGATGCCGGCGAGACCGAGGTCGCGCGGATAGGAGACGGCGAACCTCTCGTGCCTCGTCGCAACCGCGGTGGCGCTTCAGCCGGTTGATCCCGCGCTCGACCGCGCGCCGCCCCTCCTTGTCCGCCCGAAGATCACGGGTTAAGGTCCCCGGGCACGTATCCGGGGGGATCACCGCTTGTGGGGGAGATGGACAGCGATATCGACGCGCTCCCGAGGGGCGCCGGCACCTTGGGGCAGGCAGTAACGGCCGTGACACTGGTCGCGGTACTCGGTGTCGGCCTGTGGGCGTTGGGGGAGATCGGGGAGACGCCGCGCTCGGACACTGCCCTGGCGCCTGCCGCGTGTTCGGGTGGGGAGCCGGAGAAGGCGCCGGGGGAGGGCGGGAAGGCGCCCCGGCACGTCTCCGGGGCGCAACTGTGTCAGGCGCTGAACCGTCCCGACCTCGCTGAACTGCTGGGCACACCAGAGGAGATCGCGAAGACCGCCAGCGGCGACGGCGGCTCTCTCGAGCTCGCCGGTGGCGAGGCGATCGCCACTCCTTCGGCCCGCGTCGAGTTCGACACGTACACCGTGACGCTGTCCGCCACCTACGATCGCCTTCCGGTGGCCGGCTCCGCCGCCCTCCTGGGCGGCGACGCGCGGCAGCGCACGGTTCTGGGCCGCCCGGCGGTCATCTACTCGGGCCACACGCTCCGCATCAGCTTCCGCCTCGACGGCAGTGACGCCGACAGCGGTCCCGGCGTCCCGGCCCGCGCCCTCGCCGTGGCGCAGGACGCGAAGGACAGCGGCGGCTCCTTCGAGGTGACCCTGTGGCGCTCCGGCGGTGGGATACCGAACGACGTGGTGCTCCACCGCATCGCCGAGAAGGTACTGCCGACGGTCCCGGGGTGGACTGCCACCGAGTGACGGCCCCGGCCGGCCCCCGGCATCCGGCGCGCCCGACGGGGCCGAGCTGGGGAAAGCCGTATGCGGAATGGGCCACAGTCCGCGTGCTGTAAATCGCGGGCAGTGCGCTCATCACCCGTCCTATCGTGTACCGCTGGCCTCCACACAGGGACGGCCCGACGGGAGAGGCGGCGGAGTGCCGGACACATACAAGATCATGCTGGACGCTGAACTGAGCAAGGCGTTCGACGTGTGGTCCGGCTATCTGGACGCCCGCACAGGTGAGGACCCCGAGGCCCGGGCCCGACTGCGCTCGACGTTGGAGTCGGCCCGCGCGGCCGCCGCCGAAGGTGATCCAGCGTCTGCACGCGCTCTGCTGGCGGGCATGTACGACGACGCCCGGGAAGCCGGCCTCCTCTGGGCCCCCTTGCTGCCTCGCCCCTGCCAGGCCGACGCACAGGCGCGCGACTACGCCAAGGACGAACTGCGGCAGGTGCTTCCCGTCGACCTGCGCGAGCATCTCGACAGCCTCGCCGTCTACCTGAGCGTCACGGGCCGCCGCCTTAAGAACGCCCCAGGACTCGACGCCACCACGCGCCAGGACATCCGCTACATCACAGCCCGCGCCGGGATGGCCCTCGACCTCGCCCACCCGAGAGCGGCGCGACACGAACTCGAACGCCTCAAGACCATTGCGCGACGCTGCGGCGTGGAGCCCTGAGGACCGTGGTGCAGTGGCCCAGCCTGTCCGACGGCCGAGCCGCTCTCAGGCCCATGTCCGCGACTCGCGGGCCGACCGTTTCCGGGACGGCGCTCACCCGCCTCTCCGCGCCCTTGGTCCCAGCTGGTGTTCGAGGTCGTCGGCCGGGCGGTGAACGAGGCTCTGGCCGGCCGCGCCGGCTCCGTGGACGTCGCCCTCACGCCCGATGACGGCGTGCGTGTCCCGACGACGGGGCCGGGCGTCCCCGTCGAAGCGGCCGGAGACTCCAGCGGCCCCGGCCTCGAAACGCTGCTGACCCTCCCGTACGCCGACATCTTCGGCACTGCGGAACGCTCGTTCGATCTCTGTCGGGAGAGCGGGGCCGGCCGTTTCGGGTTTGGCCTCCGGAGAAGCGGCAAGCCGAACTGACGAGCGCTCTGCAAGCAATGACGAACAGCCAGCCAGGAGACACAATCCAGGAAGGCAGCCATGTCGACCCTGACCACAGTTCTCATCATCGCGGCGGTGGTCGCGGTGCTGGTGGTGGCCGGTGTCGTGTTCCGGGCCCGCACGGGCACGGGCAGCGGCACGCGCTCTCTCAAGCGGCGCTTCGGCCCCGAGTACGACCGCACCCTCGCGCGCCACGGCGGAGACACCGAGGCCGCCCACCATGACCTCCGTGAGCGGGTCGAGCGGCACGGACACATCCGGCCGCTGCCGCTGGAACCCGCCGTCCGCGAGCAGTACGACGCTCAGTGGACCACCCTTCAGGAGCGCTTCGTAGACGCCCCTCGGCAGGCCGTCGCCGATGCCGAACAGCTCCTCGCGCGGATCGCCGCGACCCGGGGCTTCCCGGCGGCCGACCGGCACGACGAGCAGCTCGCCGCCCTCTCGGTGCACCATCCGCGCCAGGTGGAGGGGCTGCGTACGGTCCGCCGGACCGCGCACTCCGGGACCGCGTCCACCGAGGAACTGCGCGAGGCATTGCTCCACGCACGCGCACTGTTCGAGCGCCTGACAGCGGCCGAGTCGGTGAGGGGCGGCAAGGCGCGTCCGCACGAGGCCTCCGCGCATGGCCGCGGGCACCTGCTCAAGCCGAAGGGAAGTGGTGTCTGATGACACGCGAGAACCGGGACCAGTGGGCAGAGGGCCGTACCGGAGACGACCTGCGGCACGAACCCCCGGCCCCCGCGTACCGGGGCTCGACGGGCGACGGTGACAACGGACCGGACCGCACCGCGAGTGGGGGAGTCCCCTTCGAAGCGGCACCGGCCCAGACCACCGACCGCCCCGGACCGTCGGCGCCCGCGACCTCGTCGTCGCCCGCGCCGCCGGTCGCCGGCACCCCGGCGACACCGCTGTCCGCGTCACCCTTGTCCGCTGAACCGTCCGGCGACCCCGGCGCCACGGGCCGGAACGGCAGGAGCCATACGGAGGCTCCCGCCGCGACCCCCGCCGCGCCGCGCGGACGGCAGATGACGGACCCGCTCACTCACGACGGCCACACCCCCGGGTCCGGCCGCGAGTCGGGCGACGACGGCAGTGGCGACCCCTACGCGAACGGAGCGCGCCACGCTCCCGGTCCGGACGGAAACCGTCCGCTCGGGCTGTTGCTCGGTGACGCCGACCGCGACCGTTTGGGACAGCGCCTGCACCACGCGCTCGCCGGGTTCGTCGACTCGCCGCGCAGCTCGGTCGCCGAGGCGGCCGAGGTGCTCGACGAGGTGGAGGAACAGCTCATCGCATCCCTTCGGGACCGCCGCGCCGCGCTGCGGGCGGGCTGGCAGGGAAACGGCGACTCGAGCGACCGGGGCGTCGAGACCGAACAGCTCCGGCTCACCCTGCGAACCTACCGCGAGGTGACGGAACACCTGCTCGGCGCATGATCGCGGCGCCCCCTCCGCCGGCATGGCCGTGGCCTCCATGGTGATCCATGGAGGCCACGGCCATGCCTGGCGCCCGGCAACGGCACCCCCTTCGCCCGTTGCAGCGCGAAGAAGGCCGCCATCACCCCCCGGTCGGAAGGGCCTTGCGTGGGGAGGGCACCGGCCCGAGGACGTGCGGCGCACCACGTCGTCCGCGGCACGCCGCTCAGACGTTCGCCGCCGACGCCGGCGGCGTGCCTCGCGGTGGACCGTGGGCTACATGTCCGTGGGAAGGATCGGCCCGGTCAGACCTCGGAGCGGGACGACCGTTCGTCACCCCCGGCCCCGGCCCCGTGTTCGCCGAAGCTCCACGCGTCGATGTCGCGGTAGCGGATCGGCCCGGGGCCGCGGCCGAAGTTGCTGCCGACCAGGTGCAGGCGTTCGGCGCGCCAGGGCCGGCCGGTGAATGTGGTGAGTCCGGCGGCGGCCTTCACCGCGCTGCCGGTGTCGTCGCGGCGGGATCGGGCCAGTGTCAGATGGGGACGCAGGGGGCGGTCCTCGAGGGCGACCCCGCAAGCCTTGACGACGGCGCGGACCTCGGTGGCGAGCAGGTGCAGTCCTTCGAGGTCTCCGTCGATCCCGCTCCACAACACCCGCTCGTCGAAACACCCGGCGCCGCGTAGTGCCAGCTGCAAGGGCGGACGCGTTGCCGCGAGGCGTGCGAGCGGTGCTCGCAGGAGCGGAACGGTTGTGACGGGCAGCTCGCCGAGAAACGCGAGGGTGATGTGCCAGTCCTCGATGCGGTTCCACCGCATGTTCGGGTACGCGTCGTAGGCGGGCCGCAGCTCGCGGGCCAGTTCGTCCTTCGCTTCGTCGGGCGGGGCGAGAGCTATGAAGACGCGGACGGTCGAGGTCTGAATCTGTTCGTTCACAAAGACTTCGTACACCACGGCCTCCCGGCTCCGGCCGGGGGGCGTCGGGGCGTGGGAGGCCGAGAACGGGGCGGACCCGCGAGCGGTTCGTTTTCCCGGCCGCCTGCCCCGCCGAGCCGGCCGACCGTACACGGACTCAGCCGCGCATCGCGATCCATGCAGTGGCCGCGACGGCCAGGGCCACGGTGCCCAGCGCGAGGGCGACGGTGCGGCGTCGGAGCATGTCGTACCGATGGCTGTACTCCGCGCGGAGCTCGGCGGCGCGATCGAGGGTCGATCGGAGCATCCGCAGGCGGAGGGCGAGGTGCTGGTCGGCGAAGCGGCGGGCGATCTCGTCCTGCTCCAGGGGGCCGAGCCAGGACAGACTCCGGGCCAGGTCCTCACTCGTCTGCCTCACCTCCTGCTCGATGGCCTGGCTCATGAGGTAGCCCTCGAGGCGTGCCAGGCCCTCTGCGGCGCCGTCGCCCCCTTTGGCGGAGCGCGGCCTCACCGAGGCGCCGAGCCGTGCGGGCCGGTGTCGCGTCCCGGGTGCGTCGCGGCCGAGGAATCATCCAGGATGTCGCGCTTATCGTGCTTGCCTTCGTCCAGGGCGGCGACCTCCGGGTAGTGGAGGTCGAAGGCCGGGGACTCGGAGCGGACCCTGGGCAGGGTGACGAAATTGTGCCGCGGGGGCGGGCAGGAGGTGGCCCATTCCAGCGAGCGACCGTAGCCCCAGGGGTCCTCAAGTTTGACCCGCTGGGCGAATTTCGCGGTTTTCCAGACGTTGTAGAAGAACGGCAGGGTCGACATACCGAGCAGGAACGCGCCGATGCTGGACAGGGTGTTCAGCGCGGTGAAGCCGTCGGCTTGCAGATAGTCGGCGTAGCGCCGGGGCATTCCCTCCGCGCCGAGCCAGTGCTGGACGAGGAAGGTGCCGTGGAAGCCGATGAACAGGGTCCAGAAGTGGATCTTCCCGAGGCGTTCGTCGAGCATGGTTCCCGTCATCTTCGGCCACCAGAAGTAGAAGCCCGCGAACATCGCGAAGACGACGGTGCCGAAGACGACGTAGTGGAAATGGGCCACGACGAAATAGGTGTCGGTGACATGGAAGTCCATCGGCGGCGAGGCCAGGATGATGCCTGTCAGGCCGCCGAACAGGAACGTCACCAGGAAGCCGATCGACCACAGCATCGGTGTCTCGAAGGACAGCGAACCCTTCCACATGGTGCCGATCCAGTTGAAGAACTTCACGCCGGTCGGCACCGCGATGAGGAAGGTCATGAAGGAGAAGAACGGCAGCAGAACGGCCCCGGTGGCGAACATGTGGTGCGCCCACACCGTTGCCGACAAACCGGCGATGGCGATCGTCGCGGCGATCAGCCCGATGTAGCCGAAGATCGGTTTACGGGAGAACACCGGCAGAATCTCGGAAATGATTCCGAAGAACGGCAGCGCGATGATGTACACCTCGGGGTGCCCGAAGAACCAGAACAGGTGCTGCCACAGCAGCGTCCCGCCGTTGGCCGGGTCGAAGACGTGCGAGCCGAACCGCCGATCGGACTCCAGCACCAGCAGCGCCGCGGCCAGGACCGGGAACGCCAGCAGTACCAGGACCGAGGTGAGCAGGACGTTCCAGGTGAAGATCGGCATCCGGAACATCGTCATGCCCGGGGCCCGCATGCAGATGATGGTGGTGATGAAGTTGACGGCGCCGAGGATGGTGCCGAAACCGCCGAGCGCCAGCCCCATGACCCACATGTCGCCTCCCACATAGGGAGTGCGTTCACCGCCACTGAGCGGCGTGTACGCGGTCCATCCGAAGTCCGCCGTTCCCTGTGTGGTGAACACACCACCGAACGCGATGAGGCCACCGAAGAGGAACAGCCAGTAGGAGAACATGTTCAGGCGGGGGAAAGCGACGTCCGGAGAGCCGATCTGCAAGGGCATGATCGCGTTTGCGAAACCCGCGAAGGTCGGCGTGGCGAACAGCAGCAGCATCACCGTGCCGTGCAGGGTGAACGCCTGGTTGTACTGCTCCGGGGACATGATCTGAATTCCGGGCCGCGCCAGCTCGGCCCGGATCATCAACGCGAGCAGCCCCCCCAGCAGAAAGAAGACGAACGACGTGATCAGGTAGAGATGCCCGATCTTCTTGTGATCGGTCGTCGTCAGCCAGGAGACGACCACGGCCCCTACACTCCGGCCCGCGACGGGGACGGGGGCGACCGGCTCAGTCGACGTCGTCATGAAAACCTTCCGCAGAAAGAGCGGCCGTCAAACGGCCGTGACGTTCCACTTCTACGCCCGCTCGCTCCGCCGAGCGCCGCACGACGCGAGCGCGTACGAGTGACATCCGGCAAGAGACCGTGATCTGCCGTCAACTGCCCTCTTCGGACACCGACGGCCTGCTTCGGTCAGCCACGCCCGCGCCGGGCGCCTCGTCGGAACCGTTCGCGCCGGCGGCCTTGCCCCGCTTCGTGCCGGCGGCCTCACCCTGCCTCCTGCCGACGGCCTTGCCCCGCCTCGTGGCGGCGATCGCCGCGAGCACCACGCCGCCGCCGAGCACCGCGAGTCCACGAAGCCACACCTCGGCCTCGATCCTTGTGGCGAGCACGACGCAAGAGATCAGGCCCAGGACGGGAAGGGCGGTCGGGGCCCGAAAGTGGTCGCTCTCGCCCGGATCCCGGCGCAGGACGATGACCGCGGTGTTGACGATGAGGAACACCACGAGGAGCAGCAGGACGAGTGTGGAGGCCAGTTCGGCGACACTGCCGGTCAGCGCGAGCAGCATCGCCAGTGCGGTCGTGGCCGCGATCGCGACCCAGGGGGTACGGCGGCCGGGCAGCACCTTGGTCAGCCCGGCGGGCAGTAGCCCGTCACGCGCCATGCCGTAAGCGAGACGGGACGACATGATGCCGGTGAGCAGCGCGCCGTTGGCGACGGCGATCAGGGCCACGGCACTGAACAGCCATGTCGGAACGCCTCCCGCCGCCTTGACGACTTCGAGCAGTGGGCCGCTCGACTCGGCGAGCTTGTCGGTCGGCACCGCGGCGGAGGCCGCGATCCCCACGAGCACGTAGACGACGCCCGCGGCGGCGAGCGCGCTGAACAGCGCTCGCGGATAGGAGCGTCGTGGATTTCGCGTCTCTTCCGCGACGTTCACCGACGTCTCGAATCCCACGAAGGAGTAGTACGCCAGCACGGAACCGCTCAGGACAGCGGGCACAACACCCTTCTCCGGTGTGCCGAGCTGGGTGAGTCGCCCCGGATCGCCTTCGCCGCGCAACAGCAGCCACGCGCCCAGGACGACGATGACGACGAGGCCGCCGACCTCGATGACGGTGGCGACGACGTTCGCGCGAGTGGATTCCTTGATGCCTCGCGCGTTGAGCAGCGCGAGTGCGGCGAGGAAGACCACGGCGACCGATGCGACGGGGAGCGTCACGAATGCCGACAGGTATTCGCCGCCGAAGCCTCGGGCGAGTGCCGCGACGGAGACGACTCCGGCGGCGAGCATGCAGAATCCGGCAACGAAGCCGACGGCCGGGCCGAACGCCCGCGTCGCGTAGTGAGAAGCCCCGCCGGCCCTGGGGTACTTCGTCGCCAGCTCGGCATAGGAAGCGGCGGTCAGCAGAGCCAGGAGGAGGGCCACGATGAGGGGCACCCACACGGCGCCGCCCGAGTCGGCGGCGATCTGCCCGACCAGGACGTAAACACCGGCGCCGAGTACATCTCCGAGAATGAAGAAGAAGAGCAGGGGCGTGGTGAGGGCCCGCTGGAGGGGAGGCTCGGCCGCAGCCGTGGGGAGTCCTTCGTTACCTGTCGACATGTCGACCCATGTCCCCGGAAAAGCCCGAAGCACACCACCCCTACCAGCACTTCTCCACCTATGGCGGGAGACAGAGCACGGCGACGGGCGCGCCTCGGTCGGGCCCGACGTAGCCCCCTCGGCCCGTCTCATCCTGGGAGCCCGCCACCGGGGGCGAGGCTCACGGCCTGGGGTTGGTGCGGTGCCACCGAGGGCGGGCGTCGCCGCCGCGGCGGCCGGCGACGGAGGCGCAGCGCGGACATTGGAGCCGGACGCGGTCCGCCGCGCCGCCCGACTCCGGAAAAGTGTCCGCCCAGGTGATGTGAGGGAAGCGTGCCAGCTCGGAGCGGCTGAGGGACAGGCCGCACACGGTCTGGTTCATACCGGGCTCCCAGGCGTGGACCTCTCCGGCGGGCAGCCGCCGCCGGCCTTCCTCCTCGTCCGTCCACTGTCCGGAGGCGGCGACGGCGTACTGCTTCGAGCGTGGCATGTCGTACCAGATCCCGTGGTGCTCGGTCAGTCGGTCAGTCGATCAGTTCGGTCATTCGGTCGCGGCTTGGGTACACGGATGCCGCGATGTTCCTCGGCTCGAGGTCTCCGACAGGGCTGAGTGCCCCGGCGGCCGATTCCCATACCTCGCAGGTCGCGCCGGCTCCGACAGGGGCGCGTTTCCTACGGCCGTCATGCCCTGGCCGACTGCGGGTAGGGCGCCGATTGCCGCGACGGCGATGCCGGCCCATCGCAGCATTTTCAGAACATAGACGTAGATGAGCGGAAAAGGGGTACGCGTGGCGTGCGTGAGCAACCGGAAAGCTGATCGTTTCGATTGACCAGGAGGAGCCTTGAGCGACTTCCAGGACAGCGGCCGTCCGGACCGGAGCAGGTCGGAGGCGGTGGCGAAAACGGCTCAGGACAAGGCGAGCGAGGGTGCCGGGCTGGTGGCCGACAAGGCTGCCGACGTCACCGGCACCGTCAAGGAGCAGGCCGCCGATGTCGTCGGCGAAGCGACGAGTCAGGCCCGTGACCTGGTGGGGGAGCTGCGTGATCAGCTTCAGGGCCAGGCACACTCCCAGACGCAGAACCTCGCGCGGAATGTACGTCGGTTGGCGGACGAGCTTCGGGAGATGAGCGAGAGCGGCAAACCGGAGTCCAGCGCGGCGGGTGTCGTGCGGCAACTGGCCGAAGGCGGACATCAGGTGGCCTCCCGGCTCGAACAGCGAGGACCTGACGGCCTCGTCAGCGACCTGCAGGACTTCGCGAGGCGCAAGCCGGGCGTGTTCCTGGCCGGAGCGGCCCTCGCGGGATTCGCTGTCGCGCGGGTCGGCAAGGGCGTCAGCGGGTCTGCCTCGTCAAGCGCCGGTGCGGGGCAAGGCGGTGCGGGGCAAGGTGGCGTGCCACCGCGCCCGACGAGCCCGCCCCGTCACCAGGCATCCAGCAGCGGCCCGGGCGTCCCGCAGACGGGCTATGAGGATCCGCTGGACACCTACGGGCAGTCCCAGCCGCCCCACGTGACGCCGTCCTACGGGCAGGCCCCCACGACCCAGACCCGGCCTGCCGCGGCGGCGCCTCCCACTCCGCCGCCGGCGGGACCGCAGCGACCGACGCAAGGGAGCTGAGCGTGGTTACCCCGTACAAGCAGCGCACCACAGCACCGACAGGCCGTCCGCCGAGCCCGGCCCCGGCCGGAGCGCATCCCGGATCCTTCCCGGGCACGCCGCCCGGGAGCCCGTACGGCACCCCGCCGCGAACGCCCCCCGGCGTCTCCCCGGAAGGACGGGACGAGGAGCAGTCGATCGGCGACCTGATCGGGGAGATCAGCTCGGACCTGTCGCAGCTGGTACGTGACGAGATCGAACTCGCGAAAGCGGAGATCAAGCAGGAGTCGACCAAGGCGGGCAAGGCCGTCGGCATGCTCGGCGGAGCCGGCTACGCCGGCCACCTGGTCCTTCTGTTCGGCAGCCTGGCAGCGGTCTTCGCCCTCGCCAACGTCATGGACCCCGCCTGGGCCGCGCTGATCGTCACCGCCGTCTGGGGAATCGTCGGCGCGGTGCTGTACACCACCGGACGCAAACGTCTGCGTGACGTCAACCTCAAGCCGGAACAGGCCATGGAGACACTGAAGGAGGATGCCCGATGGGCCCGACACCCGACGAGCTGAGGACCGACGTGGAGTACCGGCGAGCCCATCTGGCCCGCAACGTCGACCTGTTGACGGACAAGGTCACCCCCCGCAAGGTGGCGCGCCGCAAGGTCGGCGCGGCCCGGGGCCGGCTGAGCGGAGTGAAGGAGCGTGTGATGGGCACCGCCCGTGAGACCACCGGAAGGATGGCCGAGACCACGCAGGGTGTGGCGGACTCCGCCGGGCAGGCGTCGGCGAGCATCGCCGAGACGGCGAAGGAGACATCCGACCGGGTCGGCGACGCCCTGTCCCAGGCGCCCGCCCAGGTCAGGCAGCAGACCCAGGGCAGCCCTCTCGCCGCCGGTCTGATCGCCTTCGGCGCCGGCATGCTGACGGCCGCGTTGCTGCCGACGACCGAGGCGGAGCAGCGTGCCGGGCAGCAGCTGCGGGAGCACTCCGAGGAACTTCTGGAGCCCGTGAAGCAACAGGCGGTCCAGGCGGCGCAGGACGTCAAGGAAGAGCTGCGCGAGCCGGCCGCTGAAGCGGTGGAAGCGGTGAAGTCCACGGCCCAGGGCGCGGCTCAGACCACCATGGAAGAGACCCGGACGGCCGGACAGGAGACGGCCGGCGGCCTGCGCGAGATGGGCAAGAACGCCGCCGACGAGGTCCGGGGCCAGAGCGGCCGGCCTGGGCCGCCGACCAGCTGAGGAGCGAGACCCTCATCCCGTACGCAGCAGGGGCGCCCGTGCGAAGGCACGGGCGCCCCGGTCGTCGGCGGGTTGCCGCGCCGGTGAACCGGTGACGCATACGGGGTGGGAGTCGGGGCATTGGCCGGGCGTGGACGGTTCGCGGCGTGCGAACGCTGCCCCGTCGGCTCCGGCGCGGATGAGCGAATGACGGCCCGAGCCCGAGCGGACTCTGCTGGGAAGCGACCTGAGGCCACCCACCCGATGAGCGGGGCCGGGAGTGAAGGAGCATCGCTGTGAACAGCGCGACTGTCGCCCGAGCACATGGCTGCTTCCACGTGGTGACCGGTGCTTGGCCCCTCGTCCATCGACGTAGTTTCGAGGCGATCACCGGGCCGAAGGTGGATGTGTGGCTCTTGCAGACGGTGTCCGGGTTGCTGGTCGTCACCGGCTGGGGCCAGATCCGGGCAGCCGGCGCCGACCCGCGCAGCGCGCGGAGGATCGGCGAAGGTGCGGCCTGCACGTTGCTCGCCATCGACGTGATCTACGCATCCCGGGGGAGAATCCGGCGAGTGTATTTCCTCGATGCGGTCTTCCAGGTCCTCTGGCTGACCGCCTGGCGCCGCTCGTTCCCATCGTGAGCATCGAGCACCGAGTGTCGAGCAGCGGCCGGACGTCGCGCGGAACGCCTCTACGTCGTGGCGGCCCCTTGGCGGGCCGGTCCACCCCCTGTCGGCCGCGACGACGCGGTCCCGGTCGGGAAAGCGGTAGCTGCTCAGTGTGGAATGGGGCCCGTCGAGGGCATCGGTGCGCGGTACCCGGCGGGTTCCCGTGACGCCAGGGCGACACCGCTCTGGGTGCTGGACTCTCGGCGGCGGCTTCCCAGCGCCGCAGGGGGCGTGTGCCGTCCCCGGCCGCCGCGGGAGGCTTCGCAGAGGGCGCACGGACCGGTCGCAGCACTGATCACACAGCGTTGAAGGTATGTCATCATTCGTCACCCTTTGTAGTGAATCTCGACTTCTGGCGCAGAGGCGGGCGTGTCGCGACGG
Organism: Streptomyces sp. NPDC006551; assembly: GCF_040611675.1. Taxonomy (NCBI): domain Bacteria; kingdom Bacillati; phylum Actinomycetota; class Actinomycetes; order Kitasatosporales; family Streptomycetaceae; genus Streptomyces; species Streptomyces sp. NPDC006551. Next base: position 73,628 of record NZ_JBEXOT010000009.1, on the reverse strand, counting down.
GACACATGAGGCGTGGGTGCTAAAGGGCGCCCGCTCGCCGTGCCACCGATCCAGGTGGCGAAAGGAAGTACTCCCATGCGGAAGCAGTTCGTGACCGTCGCCCTCATAGCCGCCGCCGGTGCCATGTGCGCATCGCAGGCGTACGCCGCGCCTGGCGGCGACCAGGACACCGCGTTCACGAAAGCGGCACACCAAGCCAATCTCGCCGAGATCGCCGCCGGGCGGGACGGCCAGAAGAACGCGACGACCGCCTGTGTCAAGACCGTCGCAGACACGGTGGTACGCGATCACAGCCGGCTGGACGCGGGCCTGACCGCACTGGCGAAGAAGCACGGCATCGCGTTGCCGAGCTCACCCGCTCCCGAGGACAAGCAGAAGCTGATGGCCGTACGGGCCAAGGCCGGGACCGCCGCGTACGACAAGGCGTGGCTGGCCGACCAGGACGCCGCACACACCAAGTCGCTCGCCCGGATCGACGAGGAGATCGCCAAGGGCGACCATGCCGAGATCGTAGCCGCCGCCCGCGCCGCGCGCCCGATCGTCGCCACGCACCTGGACATGGTCCGTGGCGGCACTTGCCACGCGGCCAAGGACCCGAAGACCGTCCGTGCCGGCAGCGGCGGCCATCTGGCGGCCGCCATGAACGACCGCGCCGTACTGGGCACGGCGGCGCTGGCCGGCGGATGGCTCATCGTGGCGGGTGCCGGGTTGTTGGCCCTGCGGGGACGTCGCCGCGACGCCGAGAGCTGACGGGATGAGGCGGCGCCATCGCGTCGGCCTCGCGACGGCGGCCATGGCCGGTGGCGTACTCATGGCGGCGGCCGGCTGGAGCCTCCTCGACCGGGTCCACCCCGGCGTGGACTCGGGGGCCCTGCCTGCCGCCTCACCCGCCGCCGACCCGGCTGTCGAGACGCATGCGCCACCAGTCGCCGTCGCCGTCCGTGGAGCGAGCGGCTTTCACACCGAGGTCGACCCCGTCGCCGCCACGCGCGACGGAGACCTCACCGTGCCGGCGCGCCGCGACCGCGCCGGCTGGTGGGCCCTGGGTGCCGCCCCGGGAGACTCACGGGGCACCGTGCTGATCGCGGGGCACGTGGACACCAAGGAAGGACTGGGCGCCTTCGCGGAGCTCCACGAGCTGGACCTCGGCACACAGGTGGAGGTGACCGGAGCCGACGGACGCACCCACCGCTACCGCATCACCGCCCGTCGCACGTACCCCCACACCCAACTGCCGGCCGACCTCTTCTCCTCCGCCGGCCCCCCTCGCCTCGCGCTGCTCACCTGCGCCGGCGATTACGACCCGGCCACCGGCCAGTACGCCGACAACCTCGTCCTGTACGGCGAGTGGACGGGGGCGGGCCCCGCGCATGCGCCTTCACCGTCGTCCGGGACGGCGGGCGGAGAGCGCCGACCACGAGAAGCGTCCCGGTGAGATATCGCTGATCGGTGCCTGACCGCCGCGGTGCGGGTCCACCCACGCCGCGGACCCGCACCCTGCGCCGTCGTCGCCGCCGACCCTCTGCCTCCCGGGTCAGAGGCCGAAGACCTCCGGTGAGTCGGCCAGCGCACGGAAGTACTCGCGTGGATCCTCCACGAGCCTGCGCGCCTTCAGATCCATCAGGCCGCCGACGCCTGTCACCTCGGCGGCCACGGTGCCGTCCGCCTTGCGGATCGTCTGCTCGATACGGAAGGTCTTGCCCTCACCCCAGAGGAAGGCGCACGTCACCTCCACCTCGTCACCCGCCCGCAACTCCCGCAGATAGCGCACCGTCACTTCCAGGGCCACCGGCCCCACGCCCTGTTCCAGCAGATCCGCCTGCCGGATGCCGCCCTTCTGCAACAGCGACCAGCGGGCGTGTTCCGCGTACTGGAGATAGACGGCCTGGTTCAGATGACCCTGGGTATCGGTCTCGTATCCACGGACGGCAACGGCTACGGAGAATGGCTCGGCCACGGCGTTCCTCTCGACGACGGCACACAAGGAGACAAGGAGTACTCGCTCGTCCCAGCCAACCGCTCGTCGACGCACGGCATTCCACAAACGGCGCCCGGACCAGGCCGGCAGGGTGCGGGAGACGCCGCAGGGCCGCAGCGGTGGGTGCACCTCGCCCATGCGCCCCACCATGGAGTCGTCACCCCTACCACGGCGGCATGGCCGTCGACCCGCCGGGTGTCCGACTTGAGGTTGTCGGCGACGGAGACCGGTCACGACCGTCGACGTATCCTTTGATCAGCGCCCCGTGACCCTCGCCGGCCAGACTCATGGCTCGCCCCGGCCCAGGGCGCGCTGGCCGGGCAGTCGCCGCGGAACAGCTCTCAGCCCTCTTCCAGTTCCGCCAGCACCAGGGTGCCCGCGCCCGGGAACGTGAGCCGCTTCAGCGGGTGTCGGTACGGCCAGTCCTCCGCGCGGTGGAAGGAGATGTCCGCGGGCACCGGGACGTCGCGCAGGTCGACCCCGTGGGTGCCGGGCGGGAGTTCGGCGGCGGCCGCCAGTAGCGGATCGGCGGAACCGGCCCACTCCTCGACCGGCACCGGGCGGGGCCACGCCTCGCCGGTGTTCGGGAACAGCCAGTCGGCCTCCGGCCGCCACCCGGCTCCCGACCGCTCACGGGCCGCCGCCTGCCGGGCCAGCCGCACGTATGTCAGCAGCAGGTCGGGGAGGGACTCGGCGATCAGCGTGAGGTCGGGGAACTCCCGCAGGGTGTCGGGTGTGGACATCACCGACACCGCGCACCCCCACGCGCCCGTGGCCGGGTCGAGCCGAATCTGCGCGAGCGCCGTGTAACGCCCGTAGCTGACCCGGGCGAGCGGCCAGTACGTACCGTCGCCGCCGAGCATGGCGTGGGTCTCCGGGGCCACCTCGTGCTCCGTCGCGCCGGGCAGCAGGAGAAGGTCGGGCAGCCCACTGATCCGGACGGCGCCGAGCTCCCGGAGCACCTCTCGTATGTCGGCCGGGATCGGAACCGGCCAGCGGTCCATCTCTCCGTCCGGGCAGCCCGGGGCCAGCTCCACCCGCGTGGGGAACTCGTCGGCCAGAGCCCGTAGTTCGGCGACCGCCCGCGCCCCCGCGTCCGCCGGCACGGTGTGTCTGCGGACAGGCCGGCCCAGAAAGTCGCCGCTGACAATGCTGCGGAGCAGCAGGAGCCGACCACCGCCGGAGACGGCCGCCTCGACCTCGCTGCTGCCGGTGTCGGCGGTGTTGAACTCCAGTGAGTAGTACGGTTCCCAGTTCACCCGGCACGGGTAGCCGGGCAGTGCCGCCAGGTCCACCACGTCCGTCAACTGGTCGCCGCGCCCGACGAGCGCGGCGAGTTCGGAGTCGGGGCCCTCGGCCACCGCCACGCTGGGCACGGCGGACACGGACGGCGTCACGGTCGCGCCCGCTTCGCCCGTCTCGGCGGACGGGGGGTCGGCGAGTCCGGTCAGCCAGTCGGTGAACGTCGGTGCGAGGACCCACACTTCGCCGTCCTCACCGAACGACGCGGCGAGCACCGGCCCCCAATCGGTGCGGTCCACACCGTCGACGCCGACGAGCACCCGCAGGCAGTCGCGACGGCGTTCACCCAGCTCCCAGTAGCCGTCACGGAAGGCACGCGAGGCGTACTCGGCGGCCGGTCCGAAGCGGTACGAGTCGCCCTGGTGCCCGTCCGGCCCGCCTGTGACGATGCCGCCGACCTCCAGCAGCACTCGGCGGACCGCGGTCGGGAGAGTCATCGGCCACGCACCGAGTTCCTCCGCGGTGAAGGGGTCGGCCGGACGCACCGTCCTACTCGCCCGCAGAGCCGCCAGGGCGTCGTCCGCCCGAGCCATCGCCTTGGCCTCGTCGTCCACCGCTGTCCCTCTCACCCACCCGTTCGGATCATGCTCGCCGAGAGTATCCGGCTGCCGCCGGGAGTCGCGCGCCGATGCTGGTCGAGCTGCCCTGCGAGACGGAGCCGCGGAGCCGGCAGAAGAGGCATGCGTTCCCGGCGTAGACGGACGCGCCCGGGCTTCCCCGGCAAGGCCTGCCAGGGCCGGCCGCTCGACGGCCCCGCCGGTCACGTCGACGATTTCAGCCGGTCCAGCTCGCCGCCGATCGCGTCCCGCAGCACGTCATGCCGCGGACCGAGTCTCCCCGATCACCGCGAACCCCGACGTCAACCGCCGCACCACAGTGGGGTTCTCACCCCTCGGCGCGGCCCCGATCCGGTCCATCCGCCAGTCACCAGTCCGCCAGTCACCAGTCACGGCCAGAACCTACCTCTCATGCGTCTCCCGAGACGGCGACGCGAAGATCGAGGAGCTGCCGCGTATGCACGGGAACGTGGTCTTCGGCCAGGCCGTCGATGAGGCTTGCCAGCGGAATCGGCTGATCCAGCACGAGCGCGTCGTTGGACATGAGGAGCGTGGGCACCAGAACCGAGGCGGCCTTCTCGTTGAGCTGGTCGGCGATGTCGCACAGGACCGCGGCCTGGTCCCGGACATGGTCGATCAGGGCTGTCCGACCTGAGTGTTCGGCGATGATCCGGTCGAGATTCCAGGTGTCGAGGGAGATCCGGTTGTCGAAGACGGGCCGCGAACCGGCGACGACGCCCAGAGCGACCGCTGCGATCGAGGCGTCGACGCCGAGGAGATGAGCCAGGACCTGGTCGGCGCTCCATCCGCCGTCGTCGGCGTCGCCGAGGTCGGGGACGGCCGCCGCATCGAGCAACGTGTCATAGGCGCTACGAAGTGCTGTCGTGTCCATGAGGTGCTTCCTTCAGTCGGAGCGTGCCGAATCGGAATCCCGCTCCGCTGCCTCGGCGACGCGTTTGATGTGCGCCAACCGTCGGTCCCAGTCGGCCGCGAGCGAGGCCATCCACCGCGCCGTCGCGTCCAGCGCCGCCGGCCGCACCGCGTACCGCACCTCCCGTCCGACGCGGCCGCCGGAGACCAGCCCCGCGGCGTCAAGGACGGCGAGGTGCTTGACCACCGCCTGCCGTGAGACGGGAAGTCGTTCGGCGAGTGTCGTGGCGGTGGCCTCGCCCTGCGCGGCAAGCAGATCGAGGAGTTGACGTCGTGTCGGGTCGGCCAGCGCACCGAGGACGCTGTCGACGACCTCGGCGGCGGCGGGACGTTCTTCTTCCGTCACGTGGAGGGCTGTTCCGCGCGTGCCTTGAGCGCGTCGAGCTCCAGGGGCCAGCCCTGGCTGTGGTCCTTCAGGTTCTGACTGCGCAGATCCTCCGACCCCGCCAGCGCCGCGAACCCGCTCTCGACGACGCGGAGCCGCGTCTTGTCGCCTTCCTGGGTCAACGTGAACTCCACGAGGGTGCTGTTGTTCTCGCGCAGTTCCTCTCCGGGGAACGCGCTGGTCCAGCGGTATGCCAGGTAGGTCGGCGGCTCGACCTTCTCCACGCGTACCGGGAAGTCGCCGTGCTCGGCGTTCTTCGCCACCATGGACTCCCCCTCCTTGGCCACGGTGCCGGGCAGGCTCGCTTTGTCGGCGACCCAGAACCCGGGCTGGGCCACCAGCGACCAGACCCGCTCCAGGGGTGCCGCGATCAGGGTTTCGCGTTCGATGCGGTCAGTGCTCATGAGGGGCTCCTTCTCCTTCTTCGTCGGCCTGCAACTCCACGGTTGCACATCGCCCTCATAGGTGCAACCCAACGGTTGCGTCTCGTCGGGTGACTCTTCAGTCGAGGGCGGTCTGGGCCGTGCTCGCATCGAGGGGGTGGCGCGCTCCTCGCGGGCTTCCTGAATCCGAGCCGGCGGCGCTCTGCCGTGCCGAGGGGCTGCCTTTACGCGTGATTGCGACGGGCGTGTCAACGGCCGGGCCGCGCGAGAGGAGAGCCGGCCGATGCGGCTCCTCGACGCAATTGCCGCCCTGGAGGCATCTACTCGGCGCGCCCGATCGGACTCGGCGCGTATGCGCACGTCGCGCCTATGCGCCCACGCCTCCTGCTTGTTGGACGCCTCCGGTGACGACTGTCGTACGTCGGTTCGGCACGGACCGGGCGGGTGACCATGTGCGCTCGGCGCATCCGCCCGTGCTCGACGCCGCGGCACAGGGACAGCCGGCGCCATCTCGTACCGTTGCGCAAGATCAGCGCACTACGCGTCAGCCCACAGGCCGGCCACGACCGGCATGCGCCCGCACCGACCGGATGTCCAGCACGGTCGTGCGGGATGCGCCTCCCTACCAGCCTGATGCGAGCTGCGTCATCCGCGGCATGGGCCGGGCACGGTGGCGGACCGAGGGGAGTGGAGCAGTGCTCACCGCTCCACGCCAGGGGGTCGGTACTGGACTCTCTCGGCTCTGCGCAGAGCGTCCAGCGTTTCATCGACGGTCAGCAGAACGGTCGTCTCGAACGAACTGAGCGCGCCGCCTCCACTGATCGCCAGCGCGACCGCGGCCATGGAGACGTTGTCCGGAGCCTCCCACAGGCTATAGCCGTCGTGCGTGCCGAAGGCGTACCAGAAGCCGTGGAGCTTCCCACCGACGGACTTGATGTACGACTCAGCGGCCTTCGTGCGGTCCTCGGGGTGGACGATCAGCCTCGCCCACGTTTCTGGTGTGTAGCTGAACCTCGACAGATAGAGCGGCATCGTGTCTCTCCTTCGTTTCATCAAGGGATGCCCGCGCTGGGTGAAAGGAGCGCCGGAGGCGGCCAGGGGTCCCCCGAACAGCCGGTGACGACGCCCGGCACGGCCCACGGTCAGCGGTGGCCGGACAGCCCGCGCGACGCAAAGGGGAAGGGGACGGGAACCGCACCGGGGCCGGAGATCGGGAACTCGTACCCCTCACCGCCCTCACCCGGCACGCCCCGGACGTGTGTCACTGAACGGTGAGCGGGCGCTTCGAATCCTGAGCGCGTGGGTTCACGAGACCGTGGGGCGGGGTGGGGTCCAGCGGTGGGTGCGGGGCACGGTGCTGGAAACGCCGTAGTCCTTCTTCAGCTGTTCGGGAATGGCGTAGTGCATCACGCGTCCGCGCGTGAGGGAGGACAACTCGAAGATGGCGGTGAGGTGGCCGAGGCGGTCCAGGGCCCAGGCGCTGAGCGGGGAGCGGTCCTCGATGGTCTCCAGGACGCCGAGGAGGTGGGGTGCGGCCTTGATGAGGGTGTCCCACGGTGTGCGGGGCACGTGGAGCCAGTCGGCGCAGGTGTCGCCGATGAGGTAGCGGATGAGGGCGGAGACGATCGGGTCGAAGAAGGTGCCGGGCACCACCTCCTCGTAGAGGTCGATGAGCTGCCGGGTCAGGTGTGTGCCTTCCTCGGAGGGCCCCATGTACCGGATCATGTACAGGTCGAGGAACCGGCGGGCCTCGTCGAGGGTCTTGGGAACGGCGTCCTGGTCGACGCCGAGCATGGCGCCCACGACGCGCCAGGCGTAGTAGTAGGCCTCCGCTCCTTCCGTGGACATGTGGATGCCGAGACGGTGCAGGCTGTCCAGCACCAGCAGGGAGAAGAACATCTGCCCCCCGATCATGTCCTCCTGACAGATCGGCGTTCCGAACGCGTCGGTGTCCCACCGGTTCTCGCGTGTGAGGTGGTGGCGGATGGAGGCGTGCAGGAGGCGCACCTTCTGGGCGGCGGGGATGAAGCGGCTGCCGGCCTCGAAGGCGTCGGGCTGCATGAGGTAGACGGTGAACTGCCCGGTCTCCGCCATCCGTTTGGAGGGGTACTTCAGCCCATGGGTGGTCGACAGCAGCTTCGCCACGCGCGGGACGACGTAACAGGCGGGCATGGAGGCGAAGGACAGCGCGGTGGAGATGTGCACGTTGTTGTCGATGAAGAACAGCCGGGCCTTCTCCATCTCCCCCCAGTCCACCCAGGCCGGCGGGACACGGGTGGCCTCGAGGTATTCCCGGGCGACGTCGGGCAGCCCGTCCGGCAGGGGAGCGCCGGCGGTGGAGACGTAGCGCATGAGGGTGTTGAACGTACCCACCTCCCCGCGTTCGAAGAGGGCGGCGACAGTGGCGTCGGCGAGTTCGTCACCGGCCGCCCGCAGGGCGTCCATCGATGCCTCGGGGTACGTCATGGCAGCGCTCCTTGTCTTTCATGGGGTCTTTCATGGGGACCGTCCACGACCGGCGGGAGGCCGGCGGAGGATGAGGCACGGGTTGGGGGGAGGTCGGCGGAGGGTGAGGCACTCGTTGGGGGGAGGCCGGCGGAGGGTGAGGCACGGGTTGGGGGGAGGCATCGGTTCGCGCAGCCCCGATGCGAGGGTCAGGACAGGCGGACCGCCGCCGAATGCGCCAGCGCGGTCAGGGCAGCGGCGGCGTGCGTCGGTACGTCCAGCTCGGAGAGGGCATCGAGCGCTGCCTCGACCCGTGCGCTGATCATGCCCTCGATGCGGTCGGGCGCTCCGAGCCCGCGCATCACCTCGCGGACCGTTTCCAGATCCTCACCGCCCGGGTCAGGTCGGCCGAGGAGGGCACGCAGCAGCTTCCGTTCGTCGTGGCCGGCGAGGCGCCAGGTCTCCGCCAGCAGCGCCGTGGGCCGGTGCCCGCGCACGTCATCGGCGCTGGCCTTGCCGGTGTGCTCGGGGTTTCCGAACAGGCCGAGCAGATCGTCCCGCAGCTGGAACGCTTCGCCCAGCGACAGCCCGTACGCGGAGTAACCCTCGCGCAGCCGGGCCCCGGCCCCTGCCAGGGCGCCGCCGATCAGCAGGGGCTGCTCGACGGTGTACTTGGCGGTCTTGTAGCGAATCACCTTCAGCGACGCGGTCGTGTCGGGACCGGCTCCGGTACGCAGGATCTCCAGGCACTCGCCCGCCACCAGCTCGCGGGCCATCACCCACCACAACGGGCGCGCCCGGGCGAGGTACGCGGCGGGCAGACCGCTGGTCGCGAACAGCTGCCCGGCCAGCGCCATCAGCAGATCTCCCACCAGCATCGCCAGCGACCTCGCAGCGCCGGCGGCATGCGGTCGACCGCGTACGGCACCGCGCAGGGCGACGTGTGCGGTGGGCCGCCCGTGCCGCAGCGGGCTGTCGTCGATGAGGTCGTCGTGCGCCACCGCGGCGGCGTGCACCAGCTCCATGGAGGCCGCCGCCCGCACCAGCGCGTCGCTGTCCGGCTGTCCCACCGCACACCAACCCCAGTAACAGAATGCCGCCCGCAGCCGCTTGCCGTCCGCGACCGCCACCTCCAGCTGCTCGGCCACCGGGCCCAGGAGTGGATCGATCGCCGCGAACCGGTCTGCCTCCTGGGCGACGAACCGGTGCAGTACCTCGTCGACGCGGCACTTGAACGCGGTCGGCTCCCAACGGTCAGTCGCCATCGACGGTCCGTCGAGCCAGAGAGTGCCGGGCCAGAACCTCCAGGTGAGCCGGGGGTACGGTCGCGTATCGGTCCAGCACCAGGCGTCCGCGCGCGATGAGGTCGTGCTCGGCCTCCGCTGCCAACTCCGCGGTGTCCGAGCGGCGCAGCAGCCCCCGCACCGTCCCCAGGGCCGAACCGAGCGTACTCACCGCCAGGTCGGCCAGCCCGGCCACCAGCAGCACCGCCTGGCCGTCCATCCCCCCGCACCGTTCCGCTTCCTGCGTCATGCCCTCTCCCCATTCACCGCATGTCCAGACGGCGTCGGTCACACGCCGTCCTTCCGAGCATCGCGTCACACGGGGCGCGAAAGCGGAGCAACTCACGATCGAGTGATCACTCCGCTCGACCGTACGGATCGCAGCTGCCGCCTCCCGCACCCACGCTTCGTACGGCTCGCTCCGATGGCACGAACCTGCTGGTCATGAGGTCGAAGGCAGGGGTCAGAACGGCCTCGACGGCCGCTTGGCGGGACTCCTGCCGACCGGCGTGCCAGCTGGACCGCCCGGCCGAGGAAGCGGAGCACGGCGGCATCACCCGCAAAACTGACGAGCGGTTGCCGGGGCCGCGCCGACCCGGGAGCCGATCGCCCTCAGGGACATGCCGGAGTCCCCTGCTTGACTGGCGTACGCCTCGACGGGTAGGCAGTGGCCTGCCCCTGCTCAGGGGACGGAAACGGGGGGACGCACGCATGAAGCCGTTGGCACCGGGGGATCCCGACTCGGTCGGTGACGGCCGCTACCAGCTGACGCACCGGCTCGGTCAGGGCGGCATGGGCGTGGTGTACCTCGGCCGCTCTCCGTCCGGCCGGGCGGTGGCCGTGAAGGTCGTACGACCCGAGCTGAGCACCGAACCCGGCTTCCGGCGCCGGTTCGCCGACGAGGTGGCGGCCGCGCGGCGGGTGGGCGGCTTCCACACGGCTCCGGTGGTGGACGCCGATCCGGAGGGTGATCCGGCCTGGCTGGTGACGGCGTTCGTGCCGGGGCCGACGCTGGCCGCCGTCCTCGCGCGTGTCGGCTCGCTGCCGGCGGACACCCTCACGGTGCTGGCCGCCGGGCTCGCCGAGGCGCTGGAGGCGATCCACCGGGCCGGTGTCATCCACCGCGACCTCAAGCCGGCGAACATCATCGTCGCGGAGGACGGGCCCCGGGTCATCGACTTCGGCATCGCTCGCGCCCTGGACGGGACGACGCTGACGCGGACCGGCTACCAGGTGGGGACTCCGGGGTTCCTCTCCCCCGAACAGCTCACGGGAGGCACGGTCACGCCGGCGGTGGACGTCTTCGCCCTGGGCGTGGTGCTGACCCAGGCGGCGGGCGGCTCGCCGTTCGGGGACGGACCGTCCGCGGCCCGCCTGTACCAGGTCGTCCACGAGGACCCGGACCTGAGCGCGGTCCCCGACCCCCTGCGGGGGCTGGTCGCCGACTGCCTCTCGAAGGACCCGGCGACACGGCCCACCCCGGCGGACTGCCTCCGCCGCCTGACGGTCCGCCACCGGGACGACGGCGCCTGGCTGCCGGACGCGGCGACGGCTCTGCTGCCCCGCCGGGATCCCGCGCCCGTGGATCCGCGAACGGACAGCGCGGCGGAGCGGACCGAGCCGGAGCAGACGGAGCCCGTGCAGCCCCAGCCCGAGCGGATCGAGCCTGAGCGGTCTGAGCTTGAGCGGACGGAGCCGCAGCGGTCTGAGTCTGATCGGACGGAGCCGCAGCACCCTGGGTCCGAGCGGTCTGAGTCTGATCGGACGGAGCCCGGGCGCCTTGGGTCCGAGCGGTCTGAGTCTGACCGGACGGAGCCGCAGCACCCTGAGTCCGAGTGGTCTGGGTCCGAGCGGTCTGGGTCCGAGCGGTCTGGGCCCCAGCAACCTGGGCCTGAGCGGATCGAGCCGGTGCGGACTGTTGACGACTCTGCTCCACGGCGGCCGGGTGGGCGCCGTGTCGTGCCGGTCGTGGTGGGTGCCGTGGTGGCGTTGGCCGCGGCCGGTTTGGTGGTATGGCAGCCGTGGTCCGGCGAGTCCGGGCAGAGCGGCAAGGGCGGCGGCACCGGCGGTCCGTCCGCCTCCTCCACCCCGGCTCCCTTCCCCAACGAGCCGTTGCTGATCCGGCAGGACACCGCACCGGGCTGGCCGGGCAAGTGCCACGGGGTGATCGCTCTCCGTAACCCGGGAGGGGGTGCGCCCGTTCGCCTGATCGCCGACGACACCTGCTCCGTACTCCCGCAGTGGTCCCCGGACCGGCGCTCGATCGCTTTCACGCGGGTCACCGTCGAGGGCGCGGCCGTCTGGACGGCGAATGCCGACGGCACCAATCCACGGCGGCTGGCGTCCATCGCCGGCGGCCGGGTGTCGTGGTCTCCCGACGGCACCCGGCTCGCGGTGCTCCGCAAGAAGAGCGGTGTTCAGCAGCTGTTCACGGTGGATGTGGCCGACGGGACCGCGCGGCAACTGACCACCGGCTCGGGCCGGGTGGAGGACCCCGCCTGGTCGCCGGACGGCAGGCACATCGCAGTCTGCCAGGAGGCGGGGGAGGGCAACTGGCAGATCCACCTGGTGGATCCGGACGCGCCGGGAACCGCCCCACGGCAGGTGACCCGGCTGCCGCACCCGGCGTTGGACCCGGTGTGGTCGCCCGACGGGCGCGCGTTCGCCTACACGGCGGGCCGGTACGGCCAGGGCACCCAGGGCGACATCCACGTGGTCGGCACCGACGGTGAGAACGACCGCGCGGTGGTGGCGACCGGAGTCCATGAGATGGACCCCACCTGGTCCCCGGACGGCGCTTGGCTGGCCTTCGTCCGCGGCCCCTACGAGAAGCCCTGGATCTGGGCCGTCCGCCGAGACGGCACCGAACCCCGCTCACTGACCCCGGGCATCACCGCCGAGGGCCACCCGAGCTGGCGCTGACTCATACGTCGGTGGCGGCCGCAGGGTGCTGCCGGGAAGGGGGCCGGCGCGGTCGAGGCCTCGGGTTGGGGCGCACCCGGGAACGCCGTCCCTCGCACACGACCGGCGTGCCGGGGGCAGGGGATTCCGCCCTGGCCGAGCTGTCAGCCGGAGGCACGGAGCAGGCCGAACGGGGCGTATCCGTCCGTCTTCGTCGTAGCGGCCGAGGACGAGGATCCGGCGTCGGCTCGTGCTCGCGGAAACAGGTCGTCGTCCAGTACGGCGCGGCGTCGCTCGTACGGATCGGTGAGCAGTTCGGCGCCCGCTCGCCTGGAGACGTCGGAGGCGGAAGCGACGCGGATTCGCAGATTCTCAGACCAGCCTGAGCATGACCCGTGCGTCGGTCCGCTCATCGCGTCGCCACGCGCGGCAAGTTGAACGCGTACCGCCGGTCCGACCAGCCGGCCTTTGTCCGGCAGGCAGCACGCCGGCCCACCGAGAAGTCCCGAGTCGCCGAGCCCTCCCGGTCGTGCACTGCCGGAACGTCGGACAGCCGCCATCGTCCTCGATCAGGCGTCTAGGCCGCGCGTCCGCCGTGCGGCCGAAGCGATCTGAGAGGTCGTTCGCTGTTCATCAGCGTGTGTGCCGGACTTTGCCCGTCACCCATAGCGTTTCCGCGCCCACCCCCTACCGAGGAGTATCGTGAGCGCTTCCGCTCTGTGCGCGCTGGCCGCCGCCTTCCTCATGGCGACCGGAACCGCCCCTCATCCCCCGCTGTCCATCACCGCTCGCGCCGAGACCCCCGCGGTCTACGACGACGAGGCGGGCGGCAACGCCGACGCCGACGACCCCGCCGTCTGGGTCGACCCCCGCGACTCCGGTCGCAGCATCGTCATCGGGACCTTGAAAGAGGCGGGCCTCGACGTCTACGGGCTCGACGGCCGCCGCCTGCAGCACATACCGGCGCCCGGGGCCCCGCACGAGGAGGCCGCGCCCGGCCGCTTCAACAATGTCGACATCGTCTACGGGTTCGACCTGGCCGGCAGGAAGACCGATCTGGCCCTCGTCAGCGACCGCGGTCGCGACCGGATCCGGGCCTTCGCCATCGATCCCGGCGCCGTCGCGGCGGGCAGGCCGCCGCTCAGGGACGTCACCGCGCCCGATGTCGCGCCGGTCTTCGCGGCCGACGAGGCAGAGGTGGACGATCAGCGCACGGCCTACGGCCTGACCGCCTTCAGCGACGACGACAACGCCTATGTGGTGGCGTCGCAGCGCGAGGAGACCCGACTGCGCCTGCTGCGTCTTGAGGACCGCGGCGGGCGAATCGGCTACCGGACCGAGGACACCCTCGACCTCCCCGACACCTTCACCCTGCCCGACGGCGCCACCTGGTCACCGTGCGCCGACCCCGGCGAGCGCCCGCAGGTCGAAGGCATGGCCGTGGACCAGGAGGAGCGCGTTCTCTACGCCGCGCAGGAGACGGTGGGTCTCTGGCGCATCGAACTCGACGACGAGGAGTTCGACGGGGCGGAACTCATGGACCGCGTTCGCGAGTACGGCACCCCGTGGACGTACGACACCACGGAGGAGGAGTGCGTCCTCGACACGGACAATGACCCGGGATTCGGCGGTGAGCACCTCTCCGCCGACGCGGAAGGCGTCACCGTCTACCACGCCGAGGACGGCACCGGATACGTACTCTCCTCCAGCCAGGGCGACAACACCTTCGCCGTGTACGAGCGTGAGGGCGACAACCGCTACGTCGGCACCTTCTCCATCACCGACAGCACCGCCACCGACGGCGTGCAGCACTCCGACGGTGCCACCGTGGTCAACGTCCCCTTGGGCAGGCCGTTCCCCAAGGGGCTGCTGGTCACGCACGACGGTGAGGCCACTCCCGCGGACGGGGGCCGGGAAGGCACGAACTTCAAGCTGACCCGATGGGACGCCGTCGCCACCGCGTTCCCCGAGCCCCTGACGATCGACACCGACTCCTTCGACCCCCGCGACACGGACTGACCCCACCCCACAGCGGCTCGCCGCCCACGGCACCTGCGGCCGGCGAGCCGCCATGGCTCCGGCACCGGGCTTCTCGGCACCGGCTTTCCGGGCCACCCCACCCAGTACCGCGCCGTAGCCGCGGGCCACCCCTCCGCCGACCGCGCGGGCGCCCACACCCGGCCCGCAATCTCGCCAGTGCCTATCAACCCCGGGTACTTCTCGGTCGCTCCGCGGCGGTCAGCAGGACACCCGCCACGCCGCCCAGCAGTGCCCTGCCGATTCCGGTCGTGCGGCCGGTCCGGGCGGGTCGGTCAGGGGTGAACGTACTGATGATGTTCCCCAGGGTCGGCGTCGCTCCGCACCGGCCGGCCGGCCGGAGATGACTTTGAGAGAAGGACGCGGAACCGGGCCGATGGGTTGTGGTCAGAGGGCGGGGCCGGTGGTGTACGGCTCATGCGCGTGCGTCGTTCAGGCCGTCGAACCGTCAGTGGCCCCGGGTGGCCGGATCTCACCCCACCGCCTCCGAAAGCGCCTGCGCGAAGGCCTGCGCCTGGGCCGAAGCGTGAGCGCGGAGGCGGATCAGGCCCAGGAGGGAGTCCGGGAGGCCCTCGACCGGGATGAACGCGAGGGAGCCGCGCCGGCTGTGATAGTCGGCGGTCGAGCGGCAGAGGAGCATCGCCCCGCGGTTCGCCGCCGCGAAGCTCAGGCCCTCCTGGAGCGTGTTCACGACGGGCCCGGCCGGTACCTTGCGGCCGCCCGGCGTTCGGGACGGTGCCTGGGCCAGTTGCCAATAGGCAGGGGCCGGGGCGCCGACACCGATCAGGTCGCACTCCGCCAGATCCTCCGCCGACACCGACTCCCGTGCCGCGAAGGGGTGACGGACCGAGACGGCGAGGGTCTGTGGCTGCTGGGAGAAGACGGGGCCGAGGACCAGGTCATCCTCTTCCACCGGAAGGAGGACCACTGCGCAGTCCACCTCCTGGCGGTGTACCGGGCCGAAGGGATCCGACAGCGGAACCTCCACGAGTTCCCACGCACACTCCGGGTACCGACTGCCGAACAGGGCGATGGCCTGCCCCAGATGGTCGTCGACCGCACCCTGGAAACCGATGCGCAGCACCCCGCCGATCCCGCGGGCCGCCGCGCGGGCGTCGTCGACCGTCGCGCGCAGCGCCTCGTACGCGGGACGCAGGTCGGCGAGAAGGCTCTCGCCCAGAGGGGTGAGGCGCACCCGGCGGCTGGTGCGCTCGAACAAGGGGGCGCCGATACGCCCCTCCAGGGCCCGCAGCAACTGGCTGACCCGGCTTTGGGAGACGTACAGCCGCTTGCCCGCCCGGCCGAAGTGCAGTTCCTCGGCGAGGACGAGGAACGCCTCCAGCTCGCGCATCTCCAGACCGCTCACGCGTCTCCTTCCCCCAGGGAGCGACCGATCGAGTAGCCCCGCTCATGGAAGGATGAGGGATTGGCCGTTGTTCCCGCAGGTCACCGCCGGGTTGGCTGGCCACATGGCACAGACAGAGAAAATCGCGGGCGTCGTGGCGGAGACGGGGCGCCCAGGGGCGCGGGGGTGGCTCGCCGTGGCTGCCGTCGCCGGTGCGACATTCACCGTGGTCACATCCGAGATGCTGCCGGTGGGCCTGCTCACGCCCATCGGTGACGCGCTGAACGTGACGGAGGGAACGGCCGGGCTGACGCTGACCGTCACCGGCCTGGTCGGCGCGGTCTCCGCGCCGCTGCTGACACCGGCGTTCGGGCGGTTCGACCGGCGGCTCGTGCTGTGTGTCCTGATGGCGGTCCTGACGTTCGGCAACCTGCTGGCGGCGTGGGCGCCCGGCTTCGGCGTGATGATCGCCGCCCGCGTGCTTGTCGGCGTCGGCATGGGCGGCGTCTGGTCCATCGCGGCCGGACTCGCCGTGCGGTTGGTCCCGGGGAAGTCCGTGGCGCCTGCCACCTCCCTCGTCTTCAGCGGAATCGCGGTGGCGTCCGTCCTCGGTGTCCCGGCGGGCACGTACATCGGCGAACTCGCCGACTGGCGCACGGCGTTCCTGACCCTCGCCGGATTGGCACTGGTGGTCCTGGTGGCCCTCGCGGTGCTGCTGCCCGCGCTGCCCGCGGAACAGGACATCCGAGTCGCCGGTGTGATGCGGCTGGCCGGCAACCCCCGCGTGGCCACCGGCCTCGCCGTGGTGGCCCTGCTGGTCACCGGACACTTCGCCGCCTACACGTATGTGCGCCCCGCCCTGGAGGAGATCTCCGGAGCGAGCGCCGCGGCGATCGGCACACTGCTGCTCGTGTACGGAGTGGCCGGCGTCCTCGGCAACTTCGCCGCAGGATCCAGCGCTGGACGGTCACCGCGCCGTACGCTCGTGGCGATCAGCCTGGTGCTGGCGGCGACGATCGGACTGCTGCCGCTGCTGGGCGGTTCGGTCATGACGGCCGCGGCTCTGCTGGCCGTGTGGGGCCTGTCGTACGGTGGTGTCTCCGTCAGCACCCAGACTTGGCTCCTCACCGCGGCCCCGCGCGCCCGGGAGGCGGCGTCCTCCCTGTTCGTCGGCGTCTTCAACGGAGCGATCGCCCTGGGAGCACTGGTCGGCGGCCTGGTGGCGGACGGCGCCGGGCTCGAGCCGGTGATGTGGACGGGGGGCGCGCTCGCTGCCGGTGCACTGGCAGTGACAGCCCTGGGACGCGCGCCGGAGAGTGGACGCCTCTAGCAGTCCCGCTGCGCCGAACTGCCTTCACCGGCCACGCCGCCTACGCCACCGAGGTGGCGCTGCTGAGTGCAGACGCCACGGTCACCCTGGCGGAACAGCCCTGAACCGCGCCGACGCGGCCGCGCCGACGCGGCCGCGACGGCGCTGCGCGCGTTCGACCTGGATACCGCTGGCGCCACTCAACTCTCGCTTGCCCGGCCCGGAGCCGGGCTGCCGATCCCATCCATCACGTCCCGCACCCGCACTCCGGATCGTCGATGCCCGATCCGCCGTACCCAGCCGGTGTGCCGACCCCGCTCCCGTGTCCGCGTCGGGCCGGCGGTACCGAGGGCGCCGACCGGAGCGGTGGCCGCGCCACAGGTAGGTCCACACCCCGGCGGTCCCTCTGCCGTTCGAAGGCGACTATCTCACCATCGAACACACGGAAATCTATGTTGGCCGGAGTAGACATTGGATGGTGGTGTGGTTATGGTTTCTCTCGTAGCAGAGATCGAGAAGGGCCCGGCAGAGACGAACTGCCGGGCAGCAGTACCTGCAGTTGAAGTTGCAGTTCGCAGGACGGTGCGGCGGTGGAGTTCCGAAGCCGGAGCGGTTGCAGGATGGCGACGGGGCTGACGGCCGGACCGGGTGGCCCGCAGTGATCAGGGGCCGCCGCGAGCAGTACCAGCAGTGAGGTTCCCGGCAGTTCCTCGGTAAAGGCGTCTGACTGCGGACGCGCGTACCGGGAAGTTCGGCAGTGGGGTTCCAAGCCAGAGTAGATGCAGGACGGGCGACGGGGCTGGCTGCCGGAGAGTGGCGCTGTTCGAGGCCACAGCAGTACGCAGTACCTGTTTGGCAAGTGATTGGTTCAGAGGGAAGAACGGAGGAGTTGAGCGCCATCAGGATCGCCCGGACGGAAGTACTGAGTCCGGGTACCGCAGGACATCGATAGGCAGGTGGTCTCCGGTCACGCAACCGCGATCCCCGCGCCCCCGGCAGCACCCAAGCCGGGCCCGCGGAAACAGAAGGTCGGCGCAGCACTAGGGCCGACAGATGGTGTAGCAGTTCCTTCGGGGCCCTGGTGCCGGTATGGCACCAGGGCCCCTCAACGCGTTTCGCAGAGAGGTGCCAATGACAGCAGACGACCTCTACGGCCGTCTCGACGACGACGACTACCCCGCCTACACCATGGGCCGGGCCGCCGAACTGCTCGGCACCACCCAGGGCTTCCTCCGCGCCATAGGCGAAGCTCGCCTCATCACCCCCCTGCGCTCCCCGGGGGGCCACCGACGCTTTTCTCGCTACCAGCTGCGTATCGCCGCGCGAGCCCGCGAGCTCGTCGACCAGGGAACCCCCATCGAGGCCGCCTGCCGCATCGTCATCCTCGAAGATCAGCTCGAAGAAGCCCGGCGCATCAACGCCGAATACCGCCGCGCCGCCGAAGCGGCGGATCCGCCGGTCGCGGCATCCCGCCGGGACGCCTCCGCCACGGCCTCCGTGCCGCAGACGGCACGGTAACGGGCCCGACCGCCCGGCGTCCTGTCCCTCCTCGCCCTCAGCTGAGGTCGTCCGTACGGGCTCCGGCTCGTCATACCGGGGTTGTCCGACCACGGGTGTGCGCGGGCCCGACATCGCACTGCTGGGATGGCAGGTCCCTCCACATCGAGGCGCCTGCCCGTCCACGTCCCACTCGAACCGCCCATACGGGACGACGGGCGTCCACAGCGCCTGCTGGTCCGTAAGGCGCTGTCCGAGTGGTGGCAGCGCTGGCCCGAATGAGTGACGGTGGGGGAGGTGTACTCGTGTAGCCGTCGCGGCAGTGGATCGGACAGCGTCAACGGACTCGCCGTGTTCGGCAGCGGCAGCACGTCGTGTTCCACCGCTCTGGAAGTCGCCAATGCCCATCAAGCGCGCAGTTCAAGCGACTCCCCGGTGACCGTCCGCGTCGGCGGGACCGCTTGGCGCTGCCAGGAGCAACAGGGCGACCGCCGCGCGCGCCGATTTACGGAAAGCCGAGCGCGCGGGCGTCCAGAGCAACCCACCGAGGTGGCTTGCTACTCCGGGCGGCCGAAGCGGTGGGCGGCCCACAGGAGGGCCATCGCGCCGCTGGTCAGGAGGAGGGCGGCCACGAGGGGCAAGGGGGGTTGCCAGCCGGCCCATTCGATGCCGCCGACGGCTGCCTGGTCCGGTACCCGTAGGGCGATGCAGCGGCGGAGCAGGTCCACTCCGTAGGCGAGCGGATTGGCGTTGGCCAGAGTGTGGGCCCAGCCGGGCATGGTCTGCAGGGGGAAGAAGGCGCCCGAGAGGAACAGGAGCGGCATCATCACCAGGCCGAGCAGCATGTGGAACGTCTCGGCTCTGGCAATGCTCACGGCCAGGGCCAGGGCCAGGGCGGTGAGCGTGAAGGAGGTCAGGATCATGCCGGCGAGGAGCATGACCAGGAGGGGCGGGTCGTAGGGCAGGCCGACGGCGCCGGCCAGGCTGAGCAGTGCAGCGCCCTGGACAGTGGCGACCAGAGTGCCCCCGGCGCAGTTTCCCAAAAGCAGGGTGGAGCGGCTGACCGGGGCCATCAGGAGTTCTCGTAGGTAGCCGCTCTGCCGGTCGGTGATCAGGCGGACGCCGACCGTGATGGCCGGCATCTGCACCGTCATCATCAGCATCCCGGGGAACAGGTAGATCTGGTAGCCGACGCCCAGGGAGGTCGTGGGAATGAGGGCGGCCAGTCCGCCTCCCAGGGCGAAGAGGTAGAGCACGGGGTGGAGCAGCATCAGTGCGGTGTGGGTGCGCTGGCCGGCCAGGCGCAACAGATCTCGGTAGATCAGGCCGTGGACCGCGCGTAGCTCGTGCCGCAGGCGGGCCGTTCGTTCGCTGCCAGAGGTACTTGAGGCGTGGAGGGGGAGTGTCGTCATCGGCCGCCGTCAGCTTCTGTCGTGGTCGCGCACTGGGTGGGAGTGGTCGGTGTCTGACCGGCTTGGGTGGCGTGGATGCTGCGGCCGGTGTGGTGGAAGAAGACATCGTCGAGCGTGGGCGGGGTGGCGGACGCCGCGTGCACGGCGACGCCGTGGCCTTCCAGGGCCGCGCACAGGCGGGGAATCCAGGCGCTGCCGTCGGGTACCCGCAGGCAGACACCGTCGGCGTCCACGGTGATCGCCCCGTTCGACGGCAGGATCTGGCGTACGACCTGTTGTGCAGTCGTGTCGTCGCTGGTGCGCAGCACCACCCGGTCATCTCCGATCGCGGTCTTGAGCGCGAGGGGCGTGCCTTGTGCCACCAGCCGGCCGTGGTCGATGATGGCGATGCGGTCGCAGTTCTCCGCCTCCTCCAGGTAGTGAGTGGTGACGAAGAGCGTGCTGCCATGCCGGTCGCGCAGAGTGCGTAGGTGCTCCCAGACCTGGGCGCGGGCATGGGGGTCGAGTCCGGTGGTCGGCTCGTCCAGGAACAGCACGCGGGGAGCGTGCAGCAGGCCGCGGGCGATCTCCAGGCGGCGCCGCATCCCGCCCGACAGCGTGCGTACCGGGGAGCGCCGCCGGTCGGTCAGTCCGACCATCTCGAGCACCTCGGTGGCGCGCCGACGGGCGTGGCGGCGGCGGAGCCCGTAGAGGCGTGCGTGGATGTGCAGGTTCTGGTCGGCCGTCAGGTCCGGGTCCAAGGCGCTGTGCTGGAAGAGCATGCCGACCCGTCGCCGTACCTGATGGGGCTGGGTGAGCACGTCGGCGCCGGCGACCGTGGCGTGACCGGAGGTGGGGCGAGCCAGGGCGCACAGCAAGGCGATGGTGGTGGACTTCCCGGCGCCGTTGGGGCCGAGGAAGGCGAAGGTCTCGCCTTGTCGCACGTCCAGGTCCAAGCCGCGTACGGCGTGGCTGGTGGTGCCCTCCGGGCCCGGGTAGCTCTTGACCAGGCCGCGAGCGCTGATGGCGTACACGGGCTCGGGGGAGTGGTGTGCGGCGTGCGGGCTGGTGATGGCAGCTGTCATGAGGGCTGATGGGGCGACATCGTCATCACCGGCGTGTAGCTGCATGTGGTCTGGTCCTCATCTACGGATTCGCCGTCCGCGGCCACCCTGGCGTGCGCGGAGTACGGCATGGCGCGTCCTCCCTGAAAACACCGGGTCAGCCTCCCCACCGGCGTCGGCAGGGATGCGGTCTGGGTGATGCTCACGCCGTTCAGGAGCGTCGTCAGGGCCGGGCTCGCCGTGGGGTTGGGCAGCTGCGATGTCCAGGCTCTTCGCTGTGTGGTGCGCAGAGGATGCGAAGACGAGGACGGCTGCACGCGAGATCGGGCCATCACTCCGGCCGACGGCTGTCCAGTGGCAGCCGCCGGCCGGAGAGTGCTGCCTGGCCTAGGCGCAGCTGACGCCGATGCAGATCGTGTTCAGCAGGGTCAGCAGGCCGATGCAGTCGCACGTCTGGGAGCCGGCGTCCGCGTCGATGGTGACGGGCTCGGTCTCAGGAAGGGCGTGGAGCCGGGCCAGCAGTTCGAGATCCTGGTGTTCCATGGGTTCTCCTTTTCTGTGGGTGGCGGCAGTACTGCATGCCGCTCAGGCCGGCATCTGGACCATCCAGTGCCGGGGGTCGGTGTGGCGGATCCGCAGGAGGAAGGCCAGGATTCCGGCGGATCCATCGCTCCAGCTGGTCGAGACGTCCCCGTATTCGTTGGGGAAGACCACGTGGCCGTGGCGCTGGGCCCTTTCGGAGAGGATGAGACGGGCCAGCTCCTCCGCCATGACGCGGTAGGCGGAATCACCTGTGGCGTCGGCCATGTCGAGGAGGAAGTCACCGTTGCCCGCCAGCCCGTGGCACTGGGTGAGGGCGGCGCGAGAGGCGCGCTCCGCGACGGCGTGCGTACCGCGGCGGGCGAGGTCGCCGAACCTGTCGTCGCCGGTGGCCTTCCACAGTCGGACGAGGAAGGTCCCGATGCCCGCGGCGCCGTGGCACCAGTACGGGGCCGTGGGCAAGTTCGTGGCCTGGGCGGGCCACTGGGCCGCCTCGCCGATGAGTACGGCGTTGGCCAGCAGGTGCCCGCCGGCCTCCACGGCCAGGTCCATGTGCTCCTGGCGTTGCGAGACGGCCGCGGCGGCGAGAAGAAAGCAGCCGATGCCGGCCGTCCCGTGGGCGAAGCCGAGGTAGCGTTTGCCGGCCTCCTCGGAAACGGCTTCCGCGGGAACCGCCCAGCTCACTCCGGACGGCTCGCGCTGCGCGGCGGCGGCCAACCGGTCGGCGGCGTCGACAGCCAGTTCCGCGAACCGCGCGTCGCCGGTGCGGTGCCACAGGTGGAGGGCGGCGAGGCCGCTGCCCGCGGTGCCGTGAGTGATGTCGTGGCTGGGCGTGTCCTGTTGCGGTGCCAGGGCCAGGGCCAGTGCGTGATCGATGAGCCGACGGTCGTCGATGGCGCGTCCGGCGTCGTACAGGGCCCATGCGGTCCCACGGCCGCCGAAGTGCAGGCCGGGGCGTGTGGAGCGGGTGTCGGTGTGGCGTGCCATCCAGTGGCCCGCGGTGGAGATCAGCTCGGGCAGGCGCGGGTCGGCGGTGAGTTCGAAGTACCGCGTCAGCACCGCCAGGACGCCGGCCGCGCCCTGCTGCACGGTGCAGGGATCGGTCTCCCCGGCCGTGGTGGACACGGGCCACAGCCGTCGGTCGTCCGCCGGGGTCATCGAGTCGATGAGGTGGTCGACGATCCCGGCCACCGGATCGTCGGGGTCGTCGACCCGCACCGGGTTGTCGTCCCGTACCGGGTGGGCGGTGGCTTCGCCAACAGGTTGCGCCGGGATCGCCTTCCGGAGAGCCTCGCGGGCCCTGGGCGGGTCCCAGCGCTCGGTGGGATCGTCCTTCATCAGTCCGAGGACCATGTCCGCCAGGCCGTCCGGCAGGCGCAGCGGCCCGGCGCAGGCGGCCAGCCATGCGGCGAGCCGCTGTTCCGAGGTCCGTACGACAGGCTCCTCGGACAGCAGGTTCGGCACCTTCCCGGCCAGGACGAAGCACACGTTGGCGCCGAGGCTGTAGTAGTCGGCCGTCGGGGAGACGGGTGCGTCGGCCAGGCGTTCGGGAGCGCTGAAACCCGGGGTGCCCAGACGCGTCGGCAGGGGGGTGTCGTCCTCCAGAACGGCCAGTTCCAGGTCGATCAAGGTCAGTTCGCCGTCCGGGCGGACCATGACGTTGCCGGGCGTGAAGTCCCGCAGGACGCAGCCGTGGGCGTGGGCCGTCGCGACCACGTCGACCAAGCGTGCGACAAGGGCCAACGCGTCGGCGCGGTAGCGCTCGCCTCCGACGTCGCGGAAGTGCTCGGCTACCCAGGTGCGCAGAGTGATCCCCGGCACCTGGTCCTGGGCGAGGAACAGGTGCCCGCCGTGTTCGAACAGCATCAGCGGTTCCGGAGCCAGTCCCAGGCCCTTGAGCTTCTCCAGCGTCCGGGCCTCGGCGCGCAGCCAGTCGCGGACGTCGCGGCCGGAGGCGTCGGCGTCCACATGCGGCCGGGCCTCCTTGATCACGACGGGGGCGCCCGTGTCGACGTCGGTACCCCGGTAGACGCCGCCCTTGTTCGTGTGCCGGATGGCCTCCTGTACCGCGAAACGGCCGCCCAGCACCACCGGGCTGCTTGCCGCCTCCGCCGCGGGCGGAGGGGTGGGCACCGAGGCGGGGAACGGGCAGACCGCCCACGGCGGCGGAGAGAACTGGCCTGTGCGCTTGTCCTCCACGGGATTGCCGTCGGGGTCCTCGATGAACCACACCAACAGGCCGTGGTCCGACAGTCGTCGTCGGGCGACGAAGGAGCCGTAGCGGTAGTGCACCAGGCTGTGTGGGGCGTAGGGCTGGTCGGACAGGATCCGGGGGCCGGCCAGCCCCGCCGTGGCCTGGTGCAGCTCCTCGGCCAGCCGCGCCGCGTCGGCGTCGGAGCGGGGGTAGACGGTGATGAACTTGCCCGAGCTTCCCCGGGGCGTGGCGCGGGAGTTGAGCGCGCTCACCTGGTCGAGCGACCGGGCGAACTTGAACGCCGACTCCTCCCGTAGCAATACGTCCAAGGCCTTCGCGAGGACCGTCGGCGCGGAGGTGGCCGTTGCCGACACGTGCAGCTTCCAGCCCTGGTCGCGTTGAGACCCGGACCGGGGCGCGACGCGGCACCACGTCTCGTCCGTGTGGGCCGTCCAACGCGCGTCTGTACCTGTGGCCTGCAGCGCTTGGTGGAGGAGGCCCTCCAACTCGGCTTCGGTGGTCTGACTCGTCATTCATGTCCCTCTCAACGGCGAGAACCGCTGGGGGGAGACGTGCCCGATGACTTAGGCATTATCAACACAAAATCGTCTGAATTCACTTGATTCGACGAGCGCGCGGTTCTGTTCGGACACTCCGGGGAGCGCCCGGCGCAGAAGGAGGCGCGGACGCAGCCCAGCACCTGGACGTCACGGTGGCCGACGAGCCTCGCTTCGGCGAGCAGACGAGACCGGCTGTCGGGTGACGCCTGCGCGACCATTCCGGTCTGTCTGGCGCGCTGACGAGCCGATCCAGGCGCCCGCCGACCCCACGGCCTCGCCGACCCGCACCGCTGTGCGGAGATCCCGGATCGGCATTTCTGAACAGTTGCCCGATTTGTGGATCATTCGGCCGGCCGACCGAGTCTGCGGCAAGGTGAGGAAGGACCGTCCGAGCGGCGCTACTGCGAAGTTCCCGGGCGGCACCGGTGCGGTGAGACTTCGGTGTGCAGGGCGCGTCGTGGCTGCAGAAGCAGAGACAGGAACTGTTACAGAGCGCCCACGAAATGGTCCCTGGGTGACCGAACCCGCCCCCGCCTGGCAGTCCTGGCCATCCGCAACCGCGTCAGACGCTGACCCATCGTCCCAACGCCCTGGGGCCAAGTTGAAGACGTCAGGATGAGCGCATGAGAGATGCGCTCGCCTCACCGTGCCCCAGCACCGCTCTGCCTCGCGAGCACCCGCCTGCCACTCACGGAAAGTGAGCCAGAACCCGAGTTTTCGGCAGCGCTGGGGTACGTGCCAGGGCAGCAACCAGGCGATGGCCGACTGGATCGGGCCGCCTGAGCAGTGGACGCACGGCAAGCAAGACAGTCCTGGTGCGACCAGAGCGTCCCGGCAGTGGTCCAGCAGATCCGAGGCCTCTCTGGCGCGGGTTGCCGTACTGCTGGGGACGACACCGGCCACAGCGACATCATCGTCCCCTTCGCGGCTGTCGATAGCAGCCATGCCGCCTCGTCGAGCCGCCCCCGCATCGGCCGAGCCGGTGTCTCAGGGCGGCGGTGCGGGTCCCGGTGGTCGGCCCATCGGCCGCCTTCTACGATCGAAAGGGGACCGAGCGGGCCACCGGAAGCGGGAGCAGGGGTATGGACACCACCGAGATGCGCCGCCTCTTCGAGGCCCACCGCGAGGCGGAGACGGCACGGGACATCGCCGGCATCCTCAGAACGTTCGTCGGGGACTGCTTCCTCGAGACGAAGGCGCTCGGGTTGCGCAGCCAGGGAAGGGACGCGGTGCGCGCCGCCTACCAGCAGCAGTACTTCACCGCGTTCCCGGACCTCGCCCCCGAGGACGAGGGCATGACCTTCGGGGAGGACGTCATCGTCGTATGGGGGACGCTGCGCGGCACCAGCCGCGGGGAGTGGCTCGGGGTACCGCCCGGAGGAGGCGCCTTCGAGGTGCCCTTCGCCAATGTCGTCCCCTTCCAGGATGGGCTGATGGCGGGTGAGGCGATCTACTTCGACCTGGCCACCCTGTGCGACCAAGCCGGTATCCCGCTGGACCGGATACGGGCCGCCGCAGCCGCGAGACGGGCGGGAAGGACCGCCGCCACGGGCTGACCGGCGCGGCCTGCGACCCGCGGGCGGCCGACTCCCGCGCGGCGTCGGCGTACACCTAGGTGGGCACGTGGGCAGCGGAAGGCAGCTCCGAACGAACCCGGTTCCCTCGCTGCTCGGTTGTGGCCGAGGTGAGGACGCCGCGCCCCAATCGGGAGGCGGTACCGAAGGGGATGCGGGAGACTCAGCTGCGTGGTCGTGATGCAGCCCGTCCTGGAATACGCGCGCCGGACGGTTCACCTTCTGGCCCGTCGTTGAAGGGGAGCCGTTCAGGTACCTCGTACTCAGCCGTGAACTCACCTCTGCCGAGGTGGGGACAGCTGCGCATCGCCCATGCAAACGACATCGACCCCGACCCCGAGCGGGGGTGGCTGCCCTGGGATGCCACCAAGCCGGGTGGGTTCGGCCAGCACCTGCTGCGCAAGCTGTCGGCGGACGTGCGGGGCGACGTTCGCGCGGTGGGCAAGACGGTGACCGCCGTCGTGCCATGTCCCACCAGCCTCCCGCCCAAGGGCTGACCCCACAGGGCTGGCGCGTCGTCCTGGACGGGGTGAATGCCGGGCTGCTCTTCGGCGACGACGCCGGCGCCACCGTTAAGCTCGACCCTGCCTCGCCCAGCGGCGGACTTCGGCGATGAAGCCCGCCTGCGATCAGCGGAGCGCGTCACCCCCGGCGGAACCGCATACGGCGCACCGCGACCAGCGGGTGCCGCCGCACTGCGGTCCGACCATCCCGTACGGGCGAGGCCGTGCGGCGGGCGGCAGCAAGATCGGCCGGCGCCCGGCGGGGGACCGGGATGTGGGCGCCGTGCCGCCGGGGCACGGTGGAGAGGTGGGTACGGAGCTGCGCTTCGTCGTCTGTCCACCGGACCAGCGCCGGAGTGAGGCAGGTGCGCCTCGACGGCACGATCGCAGGCGCGGTGCGGGGCCTGCGGAGCTGTGGGACTTCCTGGACCAGCACGGCCTGGAGCCGGAAGAGATCGTGCTCGACAACCCGGCGGTCATCGAGTGGCGCGGCGGCGGACCGGGTGTGTGGCGGCCGCAGACGGATGGCTGAAACACCCCGGCCACCAAGTCGCCATGGCCGCCGTACGGGCGAGCACCCTGCACGAGGAGTAGCTGCCGACGGCGCTCGTACCGCTTGGCGGTCTCTAGTGAGGCTACCCACGCGCTCGGGCGCGTTCCCTCGGGCGGCGTTCCCGCGGTGCGACCTCCGAGCAGACGCGGAGCCTCGGCCCCTTACAGGCGGATGATGATGAGGGCGATGTCGTCAACGGCGCCGCCGGCGACGCCGAGGCGGGCCAGCAGCGCGTCGGCCAGCTGGTCGGGTGTGAGGGTGCTGTCCTGGGCCAGGGCAGTGGTCAGGCGTGTCAGGCTGGCGTCGATGTCCTCGTCGCGGCGCTCGATGAGACCGTCGGTGTACAGCACGAGGGTGTCCCCCGGGGTGTAGGTGAGTCCGGCCTGGGGGCGGGGGACATGGTACGGGCGGGCGCCGAGCGGGGGATCGGTCGCTTGGTCCAGCAGCTCGCAGGTTCCGTCGGGATGGAGCAGGACGGGCGGTGGGTGCCCGGCGTTGCTGTAGATGATCAGCCTGCTGCGGGTGTCGATGAGTACCTTGACCGCGGTTGCGGCCGTCGCGCCGTCCAGGGAGCGGGCGTACAGCCCGAGGACTTCCAGGGCCTGGGCGGGGCTGGGAATGGCGCGGATGGCTGCGCTCAGGGCGCTGCGGAGCATGCCCATGACGGCCGCGGCGCTCAGGCCGTGTCCGACGACGTCTCCGACCGCCGCGGCATAGCGGTCGGGTGGAAGATCGACGACGTCGTACCAGTCGCCGCACACGTTGAGTGATGTGGTCGCCGGCAGGTAGCGGACGGCGATGTTGTCGTGCCGGTCCAGGTCGGGGGCCTGGAGCATGGCTTCCTGCAAGGTCACGGCGACCTGCCGTTCGCGGGCGTGGGCCTGACGCAGTTCCTGGTACAGCCGGTGCAGGTCGCGGGTCCGCGCGTACAACTCGGCTGCCATGCCCTTCTCCCGCTCGAAGGACTCCTCGGTGAGCCGGCGTGCCCGGCGTGAGCGGACGAAGGCGGTGACGTCCTCGGCTCGTTGCACGATCCACTTCACCTTGCCGTCAGGCCCGGGAATCGGGGTGTGGATCTCGGACCACCAACGCTCCTCGAACCCGCCCGGCTGGTCGGGAGCAGGGATGTCGTACCGCTGTAGCACCAGGGTGTCCGGCTTCCCGGTCTCCAGGACCCGGCGCAGTGACGCCATCAGGTTCCTCTGCGCATCGCTGGGGCCACCGGGGCTTTCCGGCAGGGCGTCGAAGAAGTACTTCCCGATCAGCTCGTCCCTGGTCCGGCCGGTGGTCTGTACGTATGCCGGGTTGGCATAGCGAATCACCAGGTCCGCGTCCAGCACCAGGTACGGGCTCGGTGTGGCGTCGACGAAGGCCGTGAAATCGATCTCCGCTGTCATCACGCGCTCTCCATGGTCTGCGAGCGCGACTGCCGTCACTTCCAATCTACGAGCGATCCAGCGCCCGGGCTTGCCAGACGCGGATCTGGGCGCCGGTGCCTTCCGTGTCGCCCTGGGCCCGCAGAGCGAGAATCCCTCTCACATCTCCGTCATGGCGAGCATCCGGATGAGTCCCGGCCCTTGAAGATCCCCGACAGCTTCAGCTACTCAGAATCCTTGCGCTCGGGTCCGGTGAGACGCTGAACGGCGGACTCGATGTCCTCGCCGCCGGCTTCGACCTCTTCCATGTACAGCCGGGCCCAGGAAATGCAGTCGTCTTGAAGCCCCATGACGATGACGCCGCGCATCTCGAAGTGCGTGCTGTCCTCGCGGGTGCCGTGCCAATGCCACTCCGACCACTCGATGCCGTCAGCGTTGACCGTGCCCAGCAGTTCCGCCCTGAGATCGGGGACCTGGCGGAAGAAGGTCGACCAGTTCTTCCTCACCCGCTCCCTTCCCTGGAAGGCACGAGCAGGATGTGCGGGCTGCCGGCTGCGCTAGTCGGGGCGGAAACAATCGACGAACGCGTCCAGGTCATGGTCATTGATCGCCTGACGCAGTCGCTGTGCAACCATCATTCGCTCCCCTACCGTTCTGCCTGACCAGCATCGCTGAGACGTCCAGTTCGGTCACGCACGACACGACATCCCGTATCGAAGCCGTCCGAACACGCTTAACCGGGCCTGGCCCGTCAAAAGCCGAGGTGCGAAAGCGGCACGGCCTGCTCCCGCACCTCAAAGGCTCGAACCCGGCCTCCGGGTCCTCCGCCGTCGCCGTCGCCGTTGCCGTTGCCGGGGAGGCCGAGGCGGAGTGCGAGACGGACGACGCGTTCGATGAACCCCTAGGGGAAGCCGACGCCGGGGGCGTGGGTCGATCCGTGATGGCCGGGGAGGCCCTGTGCTCCTCGGAGCCACAGGCGGCCATGGCTTGCGGGGCGGCTCCGCGCAAGGTGGTGGTCAGGACCGCAGCGGCGAACGTCTGCTGTCGCGACGAGTCCTGAACGACGAGAGTGCGCTGCTGGCGCTGATCGGCGACGTACTCGCTCTCTCCGAAGACGCTCTGTGGGCGGTGACATCAACCGTGGCGGGGGCGCATCGGTCTGTTGCTTGGCCACGACCAGCCGATGGTCTACCTCACCGGCCTCGCTGTTCACCGGCATCGGCCGCCTACTGCGGCCGGGGCGAGACGGATGCCCAGGACGACTTCGTCATCGCCGATCAAGGCCCGCATGCGCAAGGGCCTCGGCGTGCTCCGGACCGTGGACGAGATAGCCTTCGACCTCAAGATCCTGGTCCGACACCGCACCGAACGGGTCAACGACCGCACCCGTCAGATCAACCGGCTCCGGGAGCAACTCCTGGAGATCTGCTCAGCCTTGGAGCAAACACTCAGCCTCACGAACAAGGGCTCGGTCCTGCTGCTGACCGGCTACCGAACGCCGGCGGTCATCCGCCGCAGCGGGGACAAGCGCATCGAGACCTGGCTGAAGAACCGCAAGGTCGAAGGCGCCGCCCTGGTCGCCCGGGCCGCCGTCGAAGCGGCCCGGGCCCAGCACACCGCGCTGCCCGGCGAGAAGCTGGCCGGACGCGCCCTCGGCGACCGCGTGATGCGGCTGTCGAAACCCTGCGGTTTACGGCCCGAAGGCCGGCCGGCCTCCGAAGCACGGGCCGGAGCTCCGCTTCGCCGAGCCGGAGACCTGGCCCGAGCCCGCGGTCTCCCCCCCCGCACCGCTACCGCCAACTACGGCAAGGCCGTCACCCAGGCATGGGACCGGTTTACCCGCGTCTGACCCACCGGGCCGGCCTGGCGGGACCTGGAAGGCGAACTTCCGCTGAAGGTACGTTGATTCGTCTGGAGATCGAGCACCTGTCGAAGCGCCGGGCGGCGCCGGCAGCGTGGTTGTGGTACTCGAAGACCGGCGCTGATGACGCGGATGTGGACAGGGCTTGGCAGGTGTCGGCGTACTCGCCAAAGTGCTCAGCCAGGTACACGGAAACGTGCTCGGCTCAGTAGCGTCGGCACAGCACTTCCGCCGATCTTCCCCCTCATCGCGTGCGGCCTGAGCCATCCGCGTGGTGTTGCCCGACACACAAGGAGGGCGTGTGTCTGTTTCGCCCCGCATGGCTACTGTCCGGGGCGACAGCGAGGAGGGTTCGGATGCGACGAGCGGGCCATCGTGTGAGGCTGGTCGGCGTGTTGGCGGCGTGTTGTCTGTCTGTCGTCGCCTGTGACGGGGATGACGGTGGGGATGAGCCGTCGGCAAGCCCATCACCGGAAGTCACTGAGACCAGCACACCGGAAACCGATCAACCCACATCCTCTCCGGACGTGCCGGCCCCGACCGACGGAGATACCGACGAGCCGGGCTCGACGGGTGGCGGAGACACCGACGTTCCCCCTCCCCCTCCTCCTCCGCGCACCACCGGCCCGAAGACTCCGGACAGCACCAGTGGTGGTGTTCCGTCCAACGGCATCACCCCAGGCGCCGCCCGACCGTGACGCTTCCGGACAATGCGCAGGGGGATTCCGGGCACGACGTCAACTCGACGGCGATCCTGAAGCTTGTCGTCGCAGAGGCGTCCTTCATCGCGGCGCTCATGTTTTACGTGGGGCTCATCTACACCAACCGGTACTATCGCAACTTCCATCTTTCTCCTTCCTCCCTCGGCTTTGGATTTTCCGAATACGTGGTCGAGAGCCTGCAAGTGCTGTCGCGCCCGGTTCTCGTCGCCGTTGTCGCCCTGCTTCTGCTCACAAGTGCACCGCACTTCATCAGGCGTCTCCCGCTGACCAGTCGCCTCAGGCGACGTGCCGCGGCATTGTGGAGCGCCGTGGCGGGGCAGTACTGGCTGGTTGTGGCAGCCGGCCTTGTGCTTTTCCTCCTGTGGCCGCGGATCGAGCCGTATTGGGCTGCCCCGGCCACCGTGGCCGCGGGTCTGCTGATGGGGCAGAGCAGGACCGCGTTGCGTGGCAGGGGCCAGGGCCTGTGGGAGAGGGCGGTACCGCTCTTCGCCGCTCTGGCGTTCTTGCTCCTCGCCGTCACGCTACTTGCGGGACAGCTCGGCGATCGCGAGGCGAAGCAGGCGGCGCGCCATGTCGTCCGCTGGCCCGGGGTCGTCCTCTTCAGCACCGAGCGTCTGAGCCTGACAGGCCCGTCCGGCCTCAAGGCCGAGGATTTGGGCCCGGGCACGCATCTGCGCTATCGCTACACGGGCCTGCGGCTGCTCATCGAGCGCGACGACAACTACTACGTGGTCCCCGTCGGGTGGAATGCGGCAACCGACTCCGTCTACATCTTCCGCGAGAACGACACGACGCGGATCGAACTGACGCCGGGCGTCCTATGGACCTAGTCCATAGGACCACCTGGTCGCGGTGGCCGTCCGGCCGGCAAAGGTCGACATGGACGCGGTGCAAAGTTGGGGCCGCTGCCGAACCACTCCGCGACGACCTGGCAGTCCACAGACCTTGTGGTTCCGGTCAACGGCCGAGAACGACGTGATCACCGCCGCCCCAGGCGCGACGGCCGACGCCAACTTCCGCGGCGGGGGACGGCAACGACGCACTGGTGATCCGCATCACGGTCCAGGGCGGCCGGGTGCTCGGCCAAGCGGGCAGGGTGGCCGCGACGGTCGAGCTCCGGAAACGGAGCCCAGCACGAGGGTGGGGTGATGGCCGACGCGCCGGTCGGTTACTGGCGGCTGGACGAGACCGCCGGTACGACCGTCATGAACAAGGTAGGTGCGTCGGTGCCAACGGCACCTACACCAAGGCGACTCCGGGCAAGCCCGGCGCGTTCGGTACCGCCGACCGCTCCGCCGCCGAGTTCAGGCAGCGTCGAGTGCGGCTGCGGCTCAGGAATTCCGGCGTATTCGAACACCCTCGGGTGAGAGGCGCACAGTCGACATCGCACCCATGGCCTACCCCGGCCGTCGCCTCGCCGGGCCATACGCGAGGGATGACTCGTTCGACGCAGCAGATTTCGCGACCCGCCCCTGCTCTCGGGACATTGGAAGGCGAGGCCAGCCGCAGTGGGCGTCCGAGAGCCGGAGCCTTCCGGCGCGTGTCCGAGGCAGGCAGAGGAGGGAGGGCCGCTCGGCCCAGAGGGGGCGCTCGTCGGGCCGGGGAGGAGGGATCAGTAGGCGGAGTCGACGTTGTCGATGGAGCCGTACTTGTCGGCCGCGTAGTTGGCGGCCGCGGTGATGTTGGCGACCGGGTCGGTGAGGTCGTGCGGGGTGCCGTCGACGTGATAGGCGTCGAACGTCGGCTGGATGACCTGGAGCAGACCCTTGGACGGCGTGCCGTTCTGCGCGTTCACGTCCCAGTTGTTCTGGGCGTTCGGGTTGCCGGAGGACTCACGCATGATGTTGCGGTGCAGGCCCTCGTAGCTGCCGGGAATGTTCTCGGACTTCATGATGTCCAGAGCTTCCTTGATCCAGCCGTCGAGGTTGTCGGCGTACTTCTTCTTCACCGCCGGACCCTTCGCCGCCGACACCGGCGCTGCCGAGCTCGCCGACACCGGTGCTGCGTGGGCGGGCGACGGGGCCAGCATGAGCGCCGCTGCTGCGGCACCTGCGGTGGCTACACCTGCGACGGAGAGCTTGCGGAATCGGGCGGTGCGGCGGGCGGTGGCGTGCGTGAGGGCGGTCATACGCGAGTAACTCTCCATCGTGGGGATGACGTGGGGACGCCGACCGAATGCGGCGCGGTGGAAGCGGAGCAGACCTCCGCGTGACGGCCGGGGCGGTCGAGCGGACAAGCTCTGCTGTCCGGCCCGGCAAACCGGGCTCCCCGGAACGACAGCCATGGTTAGGGGCGCTTCGAGCGCAGCGCAAGGATGTGACGTACTACCCGACCGCATAGCAAGAGTGGCGAACGACCCGCCGCGAGCCAGCCGGGTACGGGATAGCGGGGCTCCCAGGTACTACCTCCCTTAGGACGTGACGTGGCTCCTATGCGCGGCATCACAGCCACGGACCCTGTCGGGGCGGCTGTATGACTCCCCGCTCGAAGCGGTTCACGCTCCGTGCGCGAGCAACGCATCGGCATCCCGCAGGCCGAGACCGCCGCCTCCACGCCGGCGTCTACGGCCGCGTCCACGGCGGAGCAACACAAGCCGCGGACTGCGCACGCGCCCAGACCAGCGGCCGAGGTAACCGGAGGGGGACGCGGTACCGCTCGAGGAGTGCCCTCCGTCGGGGAGCTGACCGCCGAGCGGCACGGTTCTCCATCTGGTGCGAGGACCCGACATCGTGTTCGGGCTGCTCACGTTGGGCTGCTCACGTTGGCCGGGTTCGCGTACCAAGCAGGAGCGCTCGCACCGTGGTCTGGCGCAGGCGCGCGGAGGTGGCGGCCATGGGCCGTGCCACCGACTGACCGCCGCTGGGCCGGCTGGAACGCCAGGGCGGCACCCTGTGTCCCCCCACCTCACCGTCACCACCTGACCCCGGCCGGACTCGGCGCAGCCAGGCGTGCGCGGGGACGTAGCCGTCGGGGCGGCGCGACGGCTCCACCCTCAACGGACAGGACGGCGCGGCGGCCGCCGGTTGCCAGGGCCGGGCCGAGGGCTTTTGCGGGTGCGGTTCGCTCGTGCCCGTTGGGGGGGGGGCGGTGCAGCGTAGGAGGCGGCAAAGTCGATCGTGCACGCTTGCGAAGAGGGGGGGGTGCTGGTACGTAGCGGTGCAATCGTCGCCGGGCAGGCCCCAGTTTGCGCGCCGGCCTCTCGCGCTCGACTCTGAAGGTGTATCCGAGCACGCGATCGTCGCGAGCCAGGGAGGCCGCATGGCAGTCGTCGGCATGAGATCGAACAGGATGCGTGTCCGGCACTTCGGCGGTGCCCACAGCATCACCACCACGGTGCAGGTGGCCAACCAGGATGTCTTCGCCGACATCGGCCTGTACTCGATTTTCGACGGAGGGACCGAGTTCGGTTCCGCGATCGCCCATATCAGCCAGATCATCAGTGACAGTGGGGTGGAGAACTTCCCCACCGATTGGTCGTCGCTCGCCTCTCCCTCGACTCTGTTCCGGACCAACGTCACGAGCGTCACGTTCAAGGTCGAGGTCTTCGAGGCACAGGCCATGGCGCGCTGGATGATCTATCGCTGGGGCTAGGAGGATCCTCGATGGCCACGAACAGCGAGATGCCCGGTCTGGCCGACGAGACCCAGGCCTGCGTCGTGTACGACACACGCACGGGCACTGTGGTGCACACCCACTCCTTCGTCCCGGCCGAGCCCGGCGGCCGCATGGACCCCGACAAGCTGATCGACGCGGCGCTGGAGGCCGTGGCCGACCATGCGGACAGGGAGTACCTCGCCGCGAAGGAAGTCCCGCCGGAAGCGTTCGAGCCCGGCTCCGACTACCGGATGGATCCGGAGACCGGAGCCATCCGACCGGACCGTCCCGCGGCCGTCCGCCCCGCCGACAGGAAGGCCCAGCGAGAGGGTGGCGGAGACACCGGGTGAACCGACGGCGGTGAGGCGCCCACCCGTTCGCCGGGTCGCGGCTTCTAGAGATCTTTAATGGTCCGGTTACGTCGGGCCGTGACGGCTGCCGTGGTGCGCGCTATGCCGGGAGGTGAGGTATCCCGATGGCGGTGGATTGAGGATCGGGCTCGGCGTGAGTCCGGCTCGCAGCTGCTGACCGTGGCCGTCGACGACTCCGGAACTCCAGGCGACGGTCAGCCCGGCGGTGACGGCGTCGAGGTCCCGGCGGAGGAACCCCGCGAAGCCATTCATCGGCTTCGGAGCGTCTTGCTCGGCCTGGCGAATCCAGTCGTGCAGGAACTGGCCACGCTGGTGGCGGACCAGGTCGGCAAACGCTCGGGCGAGGGCGCTAGGCGCGGGCGATGTCCGGGCAGGCGAGGGGCGCCGCGGCACGGAGTTTGCTGACTCGCCTGGCGACGCGTTCGAATCCGGTGAGGCTCCCGTCGGGGTCGAAGTGCATGACCACATTGCCGCCCTGTCCCTCAAAGCGAGGCCGTCGAGCCGCCACTTGAGGATGACCCCGACATCGATCACACGTGGGTTCCTGGGGCTTTGGCCTCGGACACAGGACGATGCAGGCAAGCGCGTCACTCGGAACGGTGTGAAGTCGTTCTGCTCCAGGAATCCCAAACGGTTTGCTTCCCGTACTGCCGCATCGAACGTCTCGGTGTCCGAAATGTGCATGTCGGACGCCCGGCCGACGCCGGCCTGACCCGGGCCCGGGTGATGATGGCCGCCGGCCTCGTCGTGGCCGCACTGTTCGGGTTCGGTGTGACGGGCTGGTACGACCGCAAGGGGCCGCACCGCATCCCGGTCGAGCCGGAACCGGAGGAGACCGCCGTCCTGGCGGCGCCAGGCGTCCCGGCGGCCCACGGAAACCGATCGGTTTATATTTCGTCCGAATCGGGTTAACCTCGCCGTATGAGCACTGAAGTGAAGCCAAGTCCCCGAGATCGACTGTTGGAGGCGGCAGCCACGCTCACCTATCGAGACGGCGTCGGCATCGGCATCGAGGCGCTGTGCAAGGCGGCGGGGGTGTCGAAGCGCTCCATGTACCAGCTGTTCGAAAGCAAGGACGAACTGCTGGCGGCGAGCCTGGAGGAGCGCGCTTTCGCCTTCGTGGCGACACTCCTGCCCGCGGCGGATGACGGCCGTTCGCCCCGTGAGCGGATCCTGCACGTCTTCGAGCAGGTGGAATCGCAGGCGGGGGCGCCCGAGTTCCGAGGCTGCCGGTACCTGGCTGTGCAGATCGAGCTCAAGGATCAGAGTCACCCCGCGAGCCGGGTGGCCCACCGGGTCAAGGGGAATCTGACGGCCTTCTTCCGTGCCGAGGCCGAGCGGGGCGGCGCGAGCGATCCTGACCTGCTGGCCCGGCAGCTCAGCCTCGTCTTCGACGGCGCCAGTGCCCGCGCGGGGATCGGGGCCGACAGCCTCACGGGGCTCATCGCCCCCACGGTGGCCACCCTTCTCGATGCGGTGGGTTTGCGCTGACGCGTGGTCTCCTGGCCTTGCGCCCTGAAACCGATCGGTTTACAGTCGTTGATGAAACCGATCGGTTTCTCCATGAGTCTGGGAGTCCATGATGAGCACACATCGGCCGGTGGCGATCGTGACGGGTGCGTCATCCGGCATCGGGAAGGCGGCGGCGCTCGCGCTGGTCGAAGCGGGGTTCGAGGTGGTCGGCGCAAGCCGCGACACGTCCCGCGTCATCCCGCTCGACGGCGTGACCTTCCTCGACCTCGACGTGGCCGGCGACGCGTCGGCCACCGCCGTGGTTCAGCAGGCGCTCGACCGGTTCGGGCGGATCGATGTCCTGGTCAACAACGCCGGCACGGGCTTGATGGGCGCGGCAGAGGAGAACTCTGTCGCGCAGGCCCAGGCCGTCTTCGACGTCAACGTCTTCGGCGTGATGCGCATGGTGAAGGCGGTCCTGCCGCACATGCGCGCCCGGGGGCGCGGACGCATCATCAACGTGTCCTCCGTGGTCGGCTTCCTCCCCTCGCCGTACATGGCCGTCTACGCCGCGTCCAAGCACGCCATCGAGGGGTACACCGAGTCCCTGGACCACGAGGTCCGCGAGCAGGGTGTCCGGGCGCTTCTCGTCCAACCCGCCTACACCAGCACCGGATTCGAGGCCAACAGCCCCCGGCCCGACACGCCCCTGCCGGTCTATGACAAGCGGCGGCACGCCTTCGACCGCTTGATGGTGGACGCGATCAAGGGCGGCGACGCCCCCGCCGTCGTCGCCAAGGCGATCGTCGCGGCTGCGACCGACCCGAAGCCGAAGCTGCGCTACACCGCCGGTCCCGTGGCCGGTCGCGCGCGCATGCTGCGCCGCATCGCTCCCGCCGGGGTCTTCGACAAGCAGATCCGCAAGCTCAACCGGCTGGCCGGCTGACGCCTGCCCCCGAGGTCATTCAGGACACCCGGGGCCGGTTCGCCTCCGAGGGCGAGTGAGAGCCGTGGACGTATGAAGAGCGCGACGGTTACGACACCGTACGGTGGGCCGCCGACCTTCCCGGCCCGAACGGCTCCGTCGGCCTGATCGACGGCAGCCGATTCGGCAACAGCAACACCCAGTGGATGGCGGCGCTGCCGGAGCCGGAGGTGATCGCGCCGCAGATCACGTGGTCCGATCCGGACGACGGCTGTGGGACGCGCGGTCGCGTGATCGAGCTCGCATCACCGCGCCTCGGTCCCTCACGCTGGGCGCCGGCACCCTGATGCGACGCCACCGCACCGACCTCGACGGGCTCGTGAGCAGCGTCACCGGGTGTGTGCCGGGTCTCGCCGGCCTGATGAACGACGGTTGCGAGGAGCTGCGCGCCGAGCGGTTCCCGCGTTCGCCCGGGATGACCTCCCGAGCTCGGCTGCGAGCGTTCCCGGCGGGAGCCCGACAGGGCGCGGTCCTGCCGCGTCGCCGGACTGCACGACCAGGTCGACCTGTTCATCTTCCAGGTCGACGGCTGGTACGACATCTTCAGCCGGGGCGCGCTCGACAACTTCGCCGCCGTGCGTCGGGCCGCCTGGCCGGTCGCGCTGACCACGGGTCCGTGAACCCACACCAACTGGCGGCGCGTGCCGAATGGTTCCAGAGCTTGCTCGGCGACGGCGGCGGCGAGGTGCCCGGTGCGGGACGCGACCACGGTCTGCGTGGCCCGGCAGTAGATCTTCCACGGCGCCGCCCAGTCGTCCCACCTCGTCCTGCCGGTGGTTCCGTCCCGGCAGGAAGCGCCGGGGATCGCCTGGGCGACATGGCCGACGCCATTTCACCCAGGCAACCTCACCGGGCACGCGGCCAACTCGCCGTCCGAGGCCCGCCTTTCCCGTCGGCGGCACTGGAGCGGTCCTTGCGCCGCCGCCGGAAGACGGCGGGCGCTGATCGCCGCCCCTGAGTGGCCCGCAAGGTGTCGGCCGGGCACCTATGCGACGCCGAGCCGTACAGAGCCAACCTGGCTTGCATGATGAAACCGATCGGTTTACAGTGAGTGAAACCGATCGGTTTTCTACTTCTTGGAGATAGTCGTGACAGCAATCGAAGGCGCTACCGTCCTCGTCACCGGAGGCGGCCGGGGCATCGGCAAGATGCTGGTCGAGGAGCTCTACCGGCGCGGAGCGGGCAAGGTCTATGCCACGGCCCGTGAACCGCGCACGGTGACGCACCCCCGTGCCCTTCCGCTGGCTCTCGAGGTCACCGATCCGGCGTCTGTCGCGGCGGCCGCCGAGCAGGCCCAGGACGTCACCGTCCTGATCAACAACGCCGGCGCCTCGGTCGGCGCCTCGTACCTCGACTCCCCGATGGAGGAAGTGCGCAGAGACCTGGAGACCAACTTCTACGGGCCGCTGCTGGTCACCCGGGCCTTCGCGCCGATCATCGAGCGCAACGGCGGCGGCCACATCCTCAACGTCCACTCCGCTCTGTCCTGGCTGGCCGACGGCACGCCCTACAGCGCCTCGAAGGCCGCCCTGTGGTCGCAGACCAACTCTCTGCGTCTGGAGTTGCGGCCGCGCGGCATCGCGGTGACCGGTCTCCACGTGGCTTACGTGGACACCGACATGACGTCGGGTCTCGACGCGCCCAAGGCCGACCCCCGCGACGTCGCCGTGGCCGCGCTCGACGGCATCGAGGCGGGGGCCCACGAGGTGCTGGCCGACGACACCACCCGCTGGGTCAAGTCGCAGCTGTCCGCCGACCCGGAAGCCCTGTACGCGCAGTTGAAGAACTGAGCGCGCACTCATACGTAAAAGGAAAACCCTGCGGAAAGTTCGCTCACCCACCGCTTCGTCGACGTGAACGGAGTCAGACTGCACATCGCCGAGCAGGGGCAGGGGCCACTGGTCCTGCTGCTGCACGGCTGGCCGGAGACCTGGTACTCCTGGCGTCACCAGTTCGGGGCGCTCGTGGCTGCCGGATACCGGGTCGTCGCCCCCGACCAGCGCGGCTATGCCCGCAGCGAGCAGCCTCCGGAGGTCACCTCGTACACCCTGCTCCACCTCGTCGGCGACGTGATCGCCCTGATCGAGGAACTCGGCGAGGAGCAGGCGATCGTCGTGGGTCACGACTGGGGCGCGCCCGTTGCCTGGACCGCGGCGATGCTGCGCCCCGACAAGGTCCGCGCGGTGGCCGGGCTCAGCATTCCGCCGATCCTGCCCGGCGGGATGGTCCCGCCCTCGATCACCCGCACCGAGTACGGCGACGGCTTCTATCAGGTGTATTTCCAGCAGCCGGGAGTCGCCGACGCCGAGTTCGCCAAGGACATCCCGGAATCCCTCCGCCGCCTCCTGGTCGGCGCCTCGGGCGACAACCCGCTCGGCAAGGAGCCGCGCCCGTTGGTCATACCCGACGGCCTTGGCCTGTTGGACACCATGCCGCAGTCGCCGGCACTCCCGGCCTGGCTGACGTAGGGGGACATACAGGTGTACGCCGAGGACTTCGCCCTCCATGGCGATCAGGCGTTCACCGGAGCCTTCAACTGGTACCGGAACATCGAACGCAACAACGAACTGCTCGCGCCTTTCCGGGGGCGCGGGATCGACGTCCCCGCGCTGTACATCGTGGGAGACCGTGACATGGTCACCTCGCTGCGCGGCCCGGACGGGGGCAGCTCGCTGAGCGAGATGTTCCGTGGCGAGGGCGGTTCGGACAACCCGCTGACCGCTGTCGCGCCTCAACTGCACGACATGGTGGTACTGCCGGGACAGCACTTCGTTCCCGGCATGGATGGTGTCGAGGGTCTGCCGCCACTCACCCTCCGTCTCGCCCTGGAGTTCTTCCGGAAGGCGGGCTACGGGACGGGTCAAAAGCGCCGGCGGAAGTCTGTCGAGGCGGCCCCGGACTTCCACGCTGACGAGGTCCTCCAGTGAAGTGACCACCAGACCGAGTAAGAAGGCCCCGACCGCGAGAGCAACGTAACCGTTCACATCCCCCGTCGCGGCTGCTGCCGCCGGACCGATGATCCCACCCGTCAGGGCAAACGGAACCAGGCCTCGTCAGAGCGTGGCGTGACTTGAGAGGGCAGCGGCCGCGACTTCGACCGACTCGTACGGACCCAGCCGCACCAGACGCTTCTGGATGCCGTCGGCCACCTGGCCGGCAGCGATCAGCAGCGGCTGGTGAACGGGCTCGTCAGTCTGGAGATTGAGCAGTGGCCTATTCGGCAGTAGTGAAGTCAGTTGTCGATGGAGGCGGGAGGCTCCCGTTTATCGGGATGTTCCTGGTGAAAAATGCTGGTCATGCCGCAGATATGGAACGGGTCCGGAGCCAGTACGAGCGGGTAGCGACAATCAGCGCGACCCCATAGATGGCGAACGCGGCCATGCCGATCCAGCCGACCAGCAGCGCATCGCTCGAGGAGTGGAAGTCGCCGCGCCGCATCGTGACTACGTCGGCCGTGGCCAGGGCCGCGTAGCCCACCCCGAACACCCCGTACGGAGCCAGGGTGGCAGCGCCGATCAAGGCCGGGGCCAGGAGGAGCCAGCGGGGGACGCGCCGGCCGCGCAGCCACAGCGTCCAACGCGGGAAGACCTGGCCCCACGGGCGGACCAGGCCCCACAGCAGGAAGACGCCGAGCGCGGCCAGCAGCACAGTGGCGTCCAGGCCCCAGGACTCCAGGGTGAGCCAGATTCCTGACGCACCGTTGCGCTTGGAGATCGCGAGCATCTCCTGGCCGGCAATCCCGGCGAAGGTGCCGCCGGACGCCCAGATGAGCTTCATCGCCGCGTA
This sequence comes from Streptomyces sp. NPDC006551, assembly GCF_040611675.1. Taxonomy (NCBI): domain Bacteria; kingdom Bacillati; phylum Actinomycetota; class Actinomycetes; order Kitasatosporales; family Streptomycetaceae; genus Streptomyces; species Streptomyces sp. NPDC006551. The sequence goes on along the minus strand of NZ_JBEXOT010000009.1, from coordinate 32,750 downwards.
GGGGAGAAAGGCAACCGTCCCCGCGCAGGCGGCGAGCTGGACCGGCCGGGAGGCAGCGGACTGGGCTGCCACGACGGCCCCGGCGGACGGGCGGCGGACAGACCGGGCCGTGGCCGCAAGCAGCAGGGCCCCGCCCGCCGCCAGTACGTGGTTCGCAGCGGCCACCCCACTGTCCACCCCCTGGCCGAATACCAGTGTGATGACGTCCATCAGCAGGCCGAACGCGGCGATCCCCGCCAGCACGCAGACCACCCAGAGCAGCACCCGCAGCGGCGGCCGCAGCCCCAATCGCGCCACCGCACCACAGGCCACCACCGCCAGCGACCCCACCGCCACGACCCCCCAGCCCAGCGCCGAGGGTCCATGGTCGCCGCCCAGGTAGAACAGCGGCGTCCCGCTCAGCGCGCATGACAGGCCGAAGCCGGCGTACGCCACTGCCCACACCATCGTGGCCCGGCCCACCCAGCACGGCCACCGCTGCCACCACGTGCGCCAAGGCGCCCTTGTCGTCTCTGTCGCACTATCCATGCACCGAACATCGCACCGACCGCAGCGACGCGACATCAACCGCCAGAACGATCCGCCTCCCCCTATCGGGTGAGCGACCTTCTGTTACCCAGTGCCTCACTCTCAGCGGGACGTCATAACGACCGCACCTGAAAACTCGAACAGGCCGCAGTCAGCCAGCCACCCCTGATGGACAGCTGGTCGGCCCGCGTCCGCAGCCACGACAGTGCCGTCATTTTTCCATTCATGAGACAGCTGATCACCAACTGACTCCGGCACCGGTCGACAAACGCTGTCCTTAAGGACGCGATCGAAGCGCACCAGGCGTTTATCAGCCGCCGCCGTGCACTTCGACCGACCGAGGAATACCGGGCAGTGACACCAGACGAGTGGGAGCAGTTCCTCGGCCACTTCGAGCGCTGCAAACTCGCTTTCAGAGACTACGGACGAGCCTACGGAAGCGACTGCGTTCATGAGCATGCGTGCGTCCGCTGCCCCGTTCTGATCGTCTCCCCGACCGAGAGCCCTCGCGTCATCGAGATCCGCGACAACCTGGGAGAACGGATTGCGGAAGCTGAACGCGAAGGCTGGCTTGGTGAAGTCGAAGGTCTCTCCACCAACCTGGCCGCCGCTGAAGAGAAGATCGCACAACTCGATGCCCGTCAGGAAGCGAAGAACTCACCTGTCTTTCTGGGAGTTCCGACATGCCATCAACTCATCGCTCGGACGGTCGAAGGAACGAATCCCTGATCCGGTGTGACTGAGCGCTTCGCTCGGCCAGTTGAGCGTTTACCGGGCATGGTGTCGCCAGAGTTAGGCCGGTGAGCCCAGTTGGGTGATTCCGTACAGGCTTCCCACCCTGGTGGTTGAGTGCCAAGGTCTGGGTCCGGCATGGTCCAGGTCCTGGACGGCGTCCTACTCTACCGGCTCGCGCCAGGCGGCGACGAGATCGTGGAAGCGCGGGAAACGGGCACCCGGAACAGTCTCGTCACTGACCGTCTCGCCGTTGAGCCAGCAGATGTCGAAGACGTAGGTCTCGTTGTCGAGTAGGCAGCACACACCACCGGTGGCGGCGGTGAGGTCGCTGAACACCTGCCTGACGGTCGCGGACTGCATGAACATCCGGCTCATGTTCGATGTGGCCGCCATGAACTGCAGCGACGCGAAATTCGGGTGCTGTGTGGGCGAGAACGTGACAGTCAGGTAGATGTACCCGACCGACACTCGTCCCTGCTCGTCGACCCTGTCGGAATCCCGGAGGTGGAACTCGCGCACCGCTTCGTCGACGCCGATCATGACTGAGGTGTCCAGTTCGAGCGTGCCGCCTGCCGAACAGTCGACCGGTTCGCTCTTGAACCTCGAGGTGAACGGCACGATCAACTGCTCGCCGCTTGGCAGCGTGATCGGAAGCGGCGGCGTGTGGCGGCCTTGCGGGGCGAGCTCGGCCAGCCGCGTCAGTGCCCTCGCAACGTTCCGAGGAGGCATGAAGATCTCGTAGCTGTAGTCCAGCCCCATACCGCTTCGCCTCCCCATGTTCTGAGCTGAGATCCTTTCACGGTATGGACTGGTCGCCCAGTTGATTATTTGGGGGTGGCCGGCTTCACCCTCCAGGGGCCGGAAGGGGCGGGAACATCGGCTCGTCTCCGAAGCGATCAGCTCCGAGCAGAAGCGCCGCCGCCCACGGGGTGGTCACCGAGAACCTGGCAGCGGGTGAAGACGCCGATGTCGCGCGGCTCCGCCCGCCGCTCCAAGCCGTGACCTGACTGACGCCAACCGGAACATCGACGTGTCGCACGGATTGTGCCGACTGGCCTGGCGTGCTACCCACTACCGTGCCGCAGCGCGAGGGACAGACCGTAGTACACGGCTCCGGACTCGGTACCCACCGCTGGGTTGTCGAGCGCGTCTTCGCCACCTGCACTGGTTCCGCCGCCTGAGGATCCGCTGGGAGATCCGCGACGACATCCACGAAGCCTTCCTCACCTTGGGACGCGCGCTCATCTGCTGGCGACGCCTGTCACGGATGATTCGGGCCCTCGCCCTCTCGCAGTAGCCATTCCTTGACCGAAGGAGAACGGTCAAGGAGCTGGCTGACCTGCATGCCTTCTTCGCGTGAGGTCACCCCTGGCAGCGGGGTGAAGTCGGCGGGAAGCACGTCCAGCCAGCTCACCACGCGGTCTCCTGCACGCAGAGTGATCAACAGTTCGCACCGCAGCTGGCGTGGAACGTCCGGGCGATGGGACAGGCTGTTCCACAGGGCCGGCCACAGGTAGTGGGTGCCATCGGGCGCCGCATTCGCCCGCACCCACGCCGGGTCCAGTCGCGAGTTCAGGCTGAGGTCACACGCCCGCTCCTCCAGCCTGAACAGCGAGGCCGAATCGATGACTTTGACCTCTCGAGGCAGCGGCTGATCGAAGGGCATCACCTCATGCTGCCCGACAGCACCCCACGACGAGGAACCGACCCCAACAAGTCATTCCATTAGGAGTCCTAAGCCCTCGTAAGCAGGGCCACCGCAGCCTGCCCTGCGACAGCAGCGGCAACAGGCGACGTCACCACAGGTAAGGAAGCTTCGGACATCGTCATAGCCGTCGAGGGCCCGACCGTCCACATCCGACGGGTCCGCCTCGGCCCGCGCTGCCAGCGACTGCGCCAGGGCACGGGCCTCATCGCTGAGATGCCCAAAGCGTCGAGCGGTATGGCCCAGGCACAGCCCAGCCAGCCCGAGCAGCGGACTACCCGAAACAGCCCGCGTCCCGACCTGCACGCACCAGTGCTCGACGAACTCCGCGTCGTCGTCGTTCAACGCGGTGCCGACCAGGATTCCCGCCGCCTCGCCCTCAGCTGAGCGGTCATGCAGAGCTCGCTCCAACGCCTCGACCACCACCCCGTGAGGCAGCGCGGGAGGGTTCTCGAAGCTCAGATGAGAATGCATACCGCGAGACTACGCGGACCGCATCCAACGGCTACCTGCCGCGGACCCGTCCGGCAGGACGGGGCGAACGTTGCTTGATGCGGCACCGGTACGAGAACAGGGCCGCCGGACGGCGCGTTGCGGAGCCGCGGGTCGCGAACGTCGGCGATCCTTGTGCGGCCATGTGGATGCTGCTCTTGGCCGTCGTGGTGCTCGCGGCCGTGAACGCGCTCAACGCCCTGCTCGCACCCGGTTGGTACGTGCCGGTCTGTGGAGTCGCGGCCGGGTTGCTTGTGCTGATCGCCCGCCGGTCCGGGCTCACTTGGGCGGATCTGGGGCTCGGCAGGGCCGCGGCCCGCCGCGGTCTGCGCTGGGGCCTGGTCCTGGCCGGAGCCGTTCTCGTGGTCTATCTGGTGGGCCTGGCCCTGCCGTTTACCCGGGAGGCGTTCCAGGACGAGCGGGCCGCGGGTCTGTCTCCCGGCGAACTGGTGTACCGCGTGCTGGTCCGCGTACCGCTCGGCACGGTGCTGCTTGAGGAAATCGCATTTCGCGGCGTGTTGTGGGCCATGGTTCGGCGACGATGGGGGCCTGTATGGGCCACCGTCGCTGCCTCGGTGCTCTTCGGGCTCTGGCACGTACGGCCGTCACTCGGGCTCACGCGCGCGAATGCGGCGGCCCAATCGGTCTTCGGAGCCGGCCAGGTCGGCGTCGCCCTGTCCGTGACAGCGGCGGTCGCGGGCACCGCCCTCGCCGGTGTGCTCTTCTGCGAGCTCCGCCGCCGCTCCGGCAGCCTCATCCCACCCGTGGCGCTGCACTGCGCCCTCAACAGTCTGGGTTACGCGCTCGCCTGGGCGGCGAGTCGCTGGTGAGCCTGATGGGCGCACCTCGGTGCGTCAACGGTGCGCCGGCGCTCGTAGGTCCATTACTGCCGCACTCCCGGGTCGTCACTCACCGCTACACGTCCGTCTGTCGTATCAGTACGAGCGGCCCCCCGGGACGACCGTTCCGCGACCGCGGAATCCATCCAGAGGACATCCGTCTCGGGCGGCGCCGTACGCTTAGCTGACAGCGCTTCACCGGCTGAAGCCCGGCCCTGGTGCGCACGTCGCGCATGGCCAAACCACGCCACTGCTTGAGTCGGTTGATGCATCGCTCGACAGTGTTGCGCTGCTCGTATGCCTCGGCATCGAAGCCGGACGGGCGTTCTCCTGCACCGCCTCGCCGCAGGTGGTGTGTCCGATACTGGTGAATGGGGCCAGCTCGTCCTGGTGCAGCTGCCTGCGTGTCGCGTCCACGCTCGATGACGCCACCGTGGAGTTGAAGAACAGGGCGATCGCTGCTGCGAGGGCCGACATCGCCGCTGCCCCAAGGCCGCGAGGGTGTGGCCGAGTCCGCGTGGATGCCGAGCCGACGCCGGCGATGCGCCGGTAGGCGGACGTCTCCGGCGGCGTGCAGCCGACGTGCTCTGGCGGTGGGGGAGGTCACTCGATCAGTGGCGCCATCGCGTGGTAGGCCGGAACTTGCCCGGCTGCCTCCCGATAGGCCGCGATCAAGTCGTCGTGGACGGTGTCCAACTCGGTTTCGGTACGTGCGGCCAGCAGCCAGCGCCATCCGATCGGGTCGCCTGCAAGGCGCCGCGTCACCACACCGTCCCAGCCGGTCGAGGTGGCCTGGCAGACAGTGACGGCTTCACCGGTGGCGACCAGCAGGGCGGCGGTGGAGTAGTCGCCGTGCAGCAGCCGTGGTGTCAGACCGGCCAAGAGAAGTGCTCGGTACAGGCTCTCCCACTCCCCGTCGGCCGTCCTGTCCATCATCCACCGCTCCTCCTTCAGGTCCTCCAGTCGTACGGTCTCCTGGCGGGCGACCGGGTGATGCTCGGCGATGGCCAGGAACCCCGGCTCACGCTCCAGCAGGACGCGCTGCCGCAGGCCGGGCGGGAAGCGCAGATGGGTGCCGTCCATCTCATGTACGTAAGCCACATCGAGCTGGCCGGCAGCAACCATTCGCAGCAGCGCATTCGAGGACACGTCGGTCTGGACGGCTGGTACGGACTCGGGATGGCGGTCGCGGAACCGACGCGCCCAGCCGGTCAGGACACGGCTGGGTGTGGAGCCGATGCGTAGTTGTGGCGTCTGAGCGGCGCGGGCGGCCACAGCACGCATGTCAGCGGTCAGGCCGGTCATTTCGGCCAGCAAGGGGCGGCCCCGGGCAAGGAGCTGGTGTCCGAACACGGTGGGACGGCAGCCGTCCGACTGCCGGATGAACAACTGCCCGCCAAGCGCCTGCTCGATCCGGCGCAACTGTGCGGTCACCGAAGGCTGGGCCATCCCAAGCACACGTGCCGCTTTGTGCAGGCTACCGGCGTCAGCGATGGCGCACACGACCCGCAGATGCCGTACCTCCAGCTCCATAGCGGGAGCGTAGGTCCGCAGGGAGTTGTGGGTCTAGATCTTGAGCGGACGCGAGAGGCGGGCCCGGGCTCGGCGGTCGTTCCGCCTGGCTGATAGCACCGGGCTATCAGGAGACAGCAGCCTCCACACCACCGCCTCTCCCGGCTCACACTCATCCCGCACCACGTCGCTTCCCCACGACCGAACTCGAGGAGCTCACCGTATGAAGCCCCCCATGCCGTCCCCGCGCATAGCCGCCTGCGCGCTCGGTCTCGTCGTCACTGCCGTCCTCGGCGCCGTGGGCCAGGCCACTGCGGCCCCGGCCGACGCCCGCACGTACACCGCCACCGCGGGTGGCGCCGGAGCCGCCATCACAACGTCCTCCTCTCCGATGACGCGCAAGGCCATGCCCATCATCGGCGGCGACCAGATCCAGGCACAGACGTACCACGCCCGCGTGTTCCAGAACGGGCGGGGAATGTGCACCTCAACCCTGGTGTCCTCCCGCCATATCCTGACCGCCAGGCACTGCGTCGAGCAGCCCGCGCAATACGCCTTCCGCATCGGCAGCACCTATGCGGAGAGCGGGGGGACCACGGCCGCCGCCGCCCGGATCACCCTGCATCCGTCGGCGGATCTCGCGATGGTCCGGCTTGACCGGGACGTCAGCAACACGCCCGCGCCCATCGCCAGCGCCTACCCGCGGACCGGCTCCCACGTCTCCGTCTACGGATGGGGCGCCACATGCGGCCCCCAGCAGTACGAGGCCCACTGCCAGTCACCGACCCTCAAAACCGCCACCATGCGCATGACCGGCCTGGCCCCCGACCTCTACGGCGGCACCGCACTCCACCTGGAAGCCGTCGACGGTGTCGGGGCCGGCGGCGACTCCGGCGGTCCTGCGATGACCGGCGGCTCCGTGGTCGGGGTGGCCTCCACCAGTGACCGGCAGACCTTCACCCGGTACACCGCCACCGCCCCGTACATCGAGTGGATGAGGTCCGTAGCGGCCAACGGCTGACCCACGGCGCAGAAGAAGGAACCGCTGAAAGGCGTGGGGCCCGCACCGATACGGGTGCGGGCGCCCACCGATATGAGGTCGAATTCCCAGTCGGTCAGCCACAGTGTCGGCCTCCTCCAGCCGCGCCTGAGGCCTTGCCACGGCGGCTACTCCCGCGCAGCGGGCAGCGCCACTGCGAAAAGCAAAGGCGTCTCGAGGAGGCGAGCCGTCCCCGGCTTGGGGGTTTCGACCTCTGAGTCAAAGTGGGTTGGCTCTTTCGCCGGCAACTCGGCGAGGCTCATCTCTTGCCCAAGGGAAACGTCGCAGAAGGGCGTGTCACCGAAGTTTCGCACCGTGTGAGACGGCTGACCCTGATCAGGCGGTTCCCAGCCTCGTCAGGCTCGTAGTTGGTGCTCACCCAAGGCGTAGCTCATGACTCGCGGTTCTCGCTCGATTTCTCCAGAGTGATCGCTGGGCCGTCACCCAGGGTGGCCGCTTCACAGAAGCTGAGCCAGAACCCGGTTCGGGCGGCGTCTATTCAGCACTTCGGACAGTGCTCGTGACGGTGAGGGGATCGAACGAGGTCGTCGATGTGCATGTCGTCACGGCTCCTTTAGGCCGCGCTCGACGGAAGGCGGATAACTCGGGTCAGGCGATCTGCTCCTGGGAGTGCAGGTCGAACGTGATACGGGGGGCGAGCGCCCGCAGGAAGTCAGGGGCGTCGAAGATCTCGCCGGCAGAGGTGACGCCCACGGCCTTGATGCGACCGGTGAGGACGCGGTCGAGGGCTTCGACGACGAGGGGCGCGGTGATGGCGTAGATGTCCTGGCCGGCGGCTGTGGCCCGGCGTTCGGCGCCACCTGAGCGGACGACGACGTCGACGAGGAAGGTCTGCTCGGAGCGTCCGCTCTCGTCGGCGGCGGTCGGGGCCGGTGTGTCAGGGGCGGCGACGTCGCGGGCCGCCTCGGCGCTCATGTAGGTGGTCACGTCGGGAATGGACAGGTGCTGGGGGACGGTCACGACGTCCGCCATGGTGAACTCCGCGACCACGGAACGGCGTCCCACCGGCTTCGGGAAGGTCCACTCCGCGGTGGGCGCGGCATCGGTGCGGTGCTCCCACTGTCCGCCGCGGTAGCGCAGGCGAAAGTTGCCTCGCCGCTCGCGGGAGACCGCACCCGACAGCCGGGTGCCGGCGGTGGGGTGCCAGTTGCTGAGCGCGTAGGCGATATGGGCCTCGTCGGCCGAGGTCCAATCGCCCATCGCCGCGGTGGCCAGCAGGTCGCCGAGCCCGCCAAAGAAGGCCATGGCCGGGACGATCACCGCTCCCGTATCCCGGGCCCGCTCGCGGAAGTGCGCGAAGGTGTCAAGGTTGGCCTCGATCTCGGCGGCCACATCCAGGTACGGAATCCCGGCCCGGAGCGCGGCTTCGATCACCGGGCCGGTGGTCGAAGCGAACGGGCCGGCACAGTTGATGACCGCCACTGCACCGGCCAGTGCCCGATCCAGCGAGGCCGGGTTGTCGACCGACGCCACCCGGGCCGCCAGCCCGTGTTCGTCGGCCAGTTCGCCCAGCGCCTGCGCGTCGCGTCCGGACAGCACCGGAACGAACCCGCGCGCGGCGAGCTCCGCGACCACGAACTGTCCGGTGTGACCGTATGCGCCGAACACCGCCACCAGTCGGCCTGACTCCATGAGACTGCTCCCGTGTACTCGATTGTCCGCTGCGATGTCGATCCGCTGGCGGTTTGACACCCACATCCTGTCCCGCCGACGGGACCCCGCACCATCGTCGGAAACGACATGCCGCATACACTTTCGGACATGCATCGCGTCGCGCTGGCCGTCACCGACGGCATGCTCCACTACGAACTGTCCGTGGCCCTCGAGATTTTCGGAGCAGACCTGACTCACGTCGTGGACCCCTGGTACGACTTCGTCCTCTGCGGACCCGGCCCGGTGCGCATCAACCGCTTCCACCTGGAGCCCGACCGCGGACTCGACCACCTCCCGCAGGCAGACACCGTGCTCGTGCCCGGCTGGGCCGACACCGACCGCGAACCTCCGGCGGAACTGGTCGACGCGGTACGCGCCGCCCACGCGGCAGGCGCCCGGGTGGCCTCACTGTGCACCGGCGCCTTCATCCTGGGTGCCGCCGGCCTGCTCGACGGAAGGCGCGCCACCACCCACTGGGCCCACACCGGGGAGCTGGCCCGGCGACACCCGGCCGCCACCATCGATCCGGACGTCCTCTACGTCGACAACGGCGACGTCCTCACCTCGGCAGGCAAAGCCGCCGCCATGGACCTGTGCCTGCACCTGGTCCGCCTCGACCACGGCTCGGCCAACGCCAACAAAATCGCCCGCCGCCTGGTCATCCCCCCGCACCGCGACGGCGGCCAGGCCCAGTTCATCACCACCCCCCTCCCCGAGCCGGGCAACCACCCCCTCGGCGAGCTCTTCCCCTGGGCCCTCCAACGCCTCGACCAGCCCCTCACCGTCGAGGACCTCGCCCGCCGGGCCGGCCTGAGCTCACGCCACCTGGCCCGCCACTTCAAGCACCTCACCGGCACCACGCCCCTGCAGTGGCTCCACACCCAACGCATCCGCCGCGCCCAGGAGTTGCTGGAGACCACCGACGCCACCGTCGACACCGTCGCCGAGGCCGCCGGAATGGGCACCGCCACCACCCTGCGCCGCCACTTCCAGCGCACCGTAGGCGTCCCGCCCGACACCTACCGCCGTACCTTCCGCCCCTGAAGGAACAGTTCCAAGGAACCGGTGGCCAACACCGAACGCCACCGAGGCACAGTGCTGCCCATGATGGCCGACCCGGCGGTATTACCGGTTCTCCGCGAATGTGCAGGTCGTCATCGATGCCGACACCAAGCTCGTCATCGCGGGCGGCCAGGCCGTTCCCCGGGACGACCGCGGACGCGAAGGCGTGGCGGGACTCCGGCCTGACCGAGCGATGTGAAGGCGTGACCGCGCTCGGCGACGGGGCCTACATCAACACCGGGCTTGTCGTCCCGCACCACAACCGTCCCGGTCGGGCACTCCTGCTTGGTGAGGAAGAGAACAACGCCGAGCACCGACGGGTCCGGGCCCGCGTCGAGCACGCCTTCGCCCGCATGAAGCACGACAAGATCCTCCGCGACTGCCGACTGCCGACTGCCGACTGCCGACTGCCGACTGCCGACAGCGCGGCAACGGGCTCCACCCCGCCGTCCAAGCCGTCCCACATGCACAACCTCGCCCTCGCCGCATGACCAGACCCGCCGCACACCCAATCTGACGTGCCTGAACACAGCCTTCTGCAACATGCTTTACGAGCTCGTGCATGGTATGTGGCTCTCGCCCGCCACCTCGGTCGGCCGGAGTCAACAGCTGGTGATGACAGCACATCAGGATGGCGGTGGGGCACGGTTCCGGGGCCAGCTGACCGGCCGGGAGCCTGGCCCCGTCACTGTGCGTCGATCTTCGGGGCTCGTAGGCTCGCACCCTGGTAGTTCGGTCAACGGGTGTTCATGGCCCTCGCGGTACACCCGGCGGATCTGGCCCCGACCGCCGTGACAGATCATGCTGGCCAAGTGGCGGGACTCCTGCACCGTAAGGGGTCAGGGACAGGCCCGCGAGCACATCCGTACGCATCGCCCCCCCACAGCGCCCCAGTCCAGCGGCCGGGCGCGGGGGTCCGCCCACCGGTTCGACGGGGAGGCGCACAAATCGCCGCGCGTTCAGGGCGCGGTGCAGCTGCTCTACTCCAGCACGCACACCACGTACGCATTGCGGTCGACCGCGCCCTGCGGCAGCTTAAACTCCGCGCGTTTCCACATGTCGGGCACCAGCTCAGCGTCGACCTCGCAGGGCAGCTGCGGTCGATCCTCGACCCGGCGCCCGGAGAGCGCGGTCACGCGGCGCACCGCCTTGGATGCGCCGCCTGGCCGGGGCGGCGCCCAGCGCGCCCCACTCGCCCAGCAGCGCCAGAAAGGGGCGCACGGTGTTGTAGCGCAGGGCCACCTTCTCTCACATCGCCGCCTTGGCCGAGCCGTCGTCCTCGGGTACCAGGGTCCCGCGCCGCGTACCGGGCCGCTCCCGCGCTTACACCGGCGCTGGCCAGTGCTCGTACACCGTCGACCAGCGCTCCGGACACCGCTTCCGCGTGCTGTCCTTCGCCCCGAACTTGCTGACCATCGGTGCTCGGCGTACGAGAGCCGGTGGCAGTCGACGCCTGGCGCGCGCCTGCGGGGCTGGGCAATGCGGCGGACCGGCTCGGCGAGCGCCGCGGCCCGTCCGACGTCCCGGTGAACGGCCAGCCGCTGGTCCTCGGAAAGATCACGGTGCTCCCGTACCTCGGCGTGCGCGAGCGTACGGTGGAAGACAGCCGTCTCCTGGGCGCTCCAGGGCCGGCGCTGCTCGTACACCACGGCCATGCGTCTTCCAGGCAGTGCTGTCAGAATCCCCCGCCGATCCGGCGCTGCACGAGGTGGCTGCCCGGGCCGGCCGCGACGGGACCTTCCTACGGCGGCGGCAGTCGCAGCGAGCTCTCGTGCCGCTCCTTCTCGATACACGTGCGGCCTATCACCTCACAGAAGGGTGAGCTCGGCGCCTGTTGATGCCGAGACAGGTGTGTGCGCCGTGGTAGGGGATAGCAGGAGCCAATTCGGGCCGTGATCGCGAAGGGTGCTGCTTGTGTCTCAGGAGCAACGCAAACGGGGCCAAAGGTTGCGGCTGCCGGTGAAGGCGGCCCTGCCAGGCCGCCACCCGCACGAGGACCAGGCGCCCGTCACCGACCGGGTGGTCTTCGGGGTCACGGCCGTGCTGACCTTGGGTTTTGTGATCTGGGGCGCCACGGCCACCGGCGCCCTGGAGAGCGTCTCCGACACCCTGCTGGACGCCCTGATGCACAACGGCGGCTGGGCGTTCGTCCTGGCCGCCTCCGGATTCGTCGTCTTCGCGCTCTGGCTCGCCATCAGCCGGTACGGACGGATCGAGCTGGGCCAGGAGCACGAGAAGCCGGAGTTCAGCACCGTCTCCTGGGTCGCCATGATGTTCAGCGCCGGCATGGGCATCGGCCTGATGTTCTACGGCGTCAGCGAACCCCTCGCGCACTACACCACTCCGCCGCCGGGCACCGACCCCGCCGACTCGGCGGACGCCATGCAGACGGCGCTCGCCACCACGCTCTTCCACTGGACGCTGCACCCGTGGGCCATCTACGCGGTGGTCGGTCTGGCCATCGCGTACAGCACATTCCGGCGCCGCAGGCGACAGACGATCAGCGCCGTCTTCGTCCCACTCATCGGGAAGAAGCGCGCGGAGGGCGGACCCGGCCGGGTGATCGACATCCTGGCGATCTTCGCCACGCTGTTCGGCTCGGCCACGTCCCTGGGACTCGGCGCGCTCCAGATCGGCAGCGGCATGCACGAGGTGGGCTGGCTGAGCAAGGCTGGGACGGGGCTGCTCGTCACCATCATCGGCGTGCTGACGGTCTGCTTCGTCTTCTCCGCCGTCTCCGGCGTGGAGAAGGGCATCCAGTGGCTCTCCAACACCAACATGGTGCTGGCCGTGATCCTCGCGGCCTTCGTGTTCATCGTCGGCCCCACCATCCTGGTCCTCGACCTGATCCCCACCTCCCTCGCCGCGTACTTCGACGAGCTGCCGCAGCTGATCGGCCGTACCGAGGCGTCCACCGGCGGCGGTGACGTCGCCGACTGGCTGAGCAGCTGGACGGTCTTCTACTGGGCCTGGTGGATCTCCTGGACGCCGTTCGTCGGCATGTTCATCGCCCGCATCAGCCGGGGACGCACGATCCGTCAGTTCGTCGGCGGCGTCATCCTGGTGCCCAGCACCGTAAGTCTGGTCTGGTTCGCCGTCTTCGGCGGTACGGCCATGCGCCTGAAGGAGCAGGGAAGCCTCGGCGAGGCGACCACGCCCGAGGCGCAGCTCTTCGGCGTGCTCCAGGAATTCCCGATCGCCGGCGTGACGAGCCTGCTCGTGATGATTCTGGTCGGCATCTTCTTCGTCTCCGGCGCCGACGCGGCGTCGATCGTGATGGGCACCCTCTCCCAGAAGGGCACTTTCGAACCTGCCCGGTTCATCGTCGTCTTCTGGGGCGTGGTGACCGGTGGCGTGGCGGCTGTGATGCTGCTCGTCGGCGAGGGCAAGGGCGATGCCCTCGCGGGCCTGCAACACCTGACGATCCTCGTCGCGGCCCCGTTCGTCCTGGTGATGATCGGCATGTGCTGGGCCCTCTTGCGGGACCTCCGCCGGGACCCGTTGATCGTCCGCCAAGAACTCGCCGAAGAGGCGGTGGAGGAAGCCGTGATCGCGGGCCACGAGGAGTACGCGGGCGACTTCGAGATCCGCATCGGCCCGGCGCAGGGCGAGGCCCCTCCAGGGGACACGCAGGACGGACGTGACCACAAAGACCCGGGAGCCCCGCCTCCGGCCTCCTGACAGGTAGCGGCGGCCACTGTGCCGGTCCCAGTCGAGACAAGGCCCAGGTCAGCGACCTGGGCCTTGTCTCATTGTCACCGATCGCCGTGCTGTGGCTGTGACCCCGACCAGGTCGCGGAGACAGCTGCAACGACGTGAAGAATGGCACCCTCTCAGCGAAGGTCAGCCTTCCGGCCTCCACCGAAGGCTCTGTGCTGCTCGCCGCGACAGCCGCAGCATCCGGCCCCGTCGGCGACTTCAAGGCCACCTCACTCGCCCCGTCCGCCGCCTGGTCCGCCGGCGGCTCCAACGGTGCCTTCAACTGGAACTACGAGATCACCACGCCAGATGTGCCGGGAGGTGTAGGGCCCTTCCTGAAGCCGGATTACTCCTCGCAGTCCATCGACGGCCGTACGGCCGCCACGAACAACCAGGCCAACGCCATCGGTGACGGCTGGTCGATGGAACCCGGCTACATCGAGCGCCAGTACATCTCCTGCACCGACGACAAGACGGGCAGCAACAACACCACCGCCAAGGTCGGCGACCTGTGCTGGAAGAAGGACAACGCCGTCCTCAACCTCAGCGGCAGAACCAACCAGCTCGTGCGCGACACCGCATCCGGTGAGTGGCACCTTGAGAGCGACGATGGCACCGAGATCGTCAAGCTGACCAGCTCGACGAACAACAACGGTGACAACAACGGCGAGCACTGGAAGGTGACCACGCCCGACGGCACCCAGTATTTCTTCGGCCTGAACCGACCCACCGGCTGGATCGCGGGCAAGGAAGAGACCCGTTCCACCTGGACCGTCCCCGTCTTCGGCAACCATGCCGGCGAGCCCTGCTACGCAGCCGCGTTCAAGGACGCCTGGTGCCAGCAAGCATGGCGCTGGAACCTCGATGCCGTCATCGACCCGCACGGCGACGCCATGACGTACTACTGGGGCGAAGAGGCCAACCATTACGGCCGCAACGTCGACCCGAACACCGGCCCCTCCACCGCAACCCCCTACGACCGCGGCGGCTACCTCAGGCGCATCGAGTACGGTCTTCGCTCCACCAACCACTACGCGCAGCCGTCCGCCAAGGTTGATTTCACCAACACCGAACGCTGCCTGTCGGACTGCGGCGTCTTCGACCAGGCACACGCGAAGAACTGGCCCGACGTCCCGTTCGACCAGTACTGCGCTGCCGGGACGGAATGCAAGGACCGCTACTCACCTTCATTCTGGACGAGACTGAAGCTCAGCGAGATCGCCACGTACGTGTGGTCCGGCGGTGGATACAAGCCGGTCGACACGTGGGCCATGACCCACTAGTTCCCCCCACCGGCGATGGCAGCAGCCCTGCCCTGTGGCTGGCGTCGATCACCCGCAGTGGCCACACCGGCACAGGCAAGGTCCCGCTGCCCCCAGTCACTTTCAAGGGCAAGACGTACCCGAACCGGGTCGAGGGCGCGACAACCGGTGGCGACCCTGATCCCGTCCCGCCCATGTGGCGCTACCGCGTCTGGGGTATCGACACCGAAACCCGTGGCACCATCGGAGTCACCTACTCCCCGCAGGACTGCAAGGCCGGCGACGTGCCTTCCCCCTCTTCCAACACCCGCCGCTGCTACCCCATCAAATGGTCGCCGCCAGACGCTCCGGCAGCGAACTACACGCCATACCTCGACTGGTTCCACACCTACGTCACCACCCAGGTCCTGGAAACCGACGTCATCTGCTGCTACAGACGACTTGTCCGCCTCACCGCATGGGACACGGTCTGAGTATCCCCATCCCCCCGCGCCCCCACGTGTTCGCCAGGGCCGTGAACTAGTGCTGCGGCCGGAAAGGTTGGCCTTCGCGGCTCGTCGGGCAACCATGCGCGACCCGTGCGCGGCCCGGTGCGGATTCTTCCGCCCCAGGCGAGGCGAATCTGGGCTGTACAGAAGGAGCGACTTCCTCGGCTACGTCTTCGGCCTGGACGTGGCCGGCCGACGGCGAAATCTTCATGTCGGGCATCTCGAGGCATTTCGGTCGGCTCTCGGCCGCCATGGCAACGAGTCAGATCCGAGCCCCGCCCCTCGGCCGAGCTCCCGTCCTCTTCCGGCGCGGGCCGGATGCCCTCAGTGCGGCTCGAACGGCGAACTCGGATACGCGGCTGCGGTGATCCCGGCATGGTCGAGCTGCGCGGGAAGGTCGACGGGGCCGTCGACGTAGACGACCTTCTCGTCGGTCCCATGGGGAACGGGAGCCCGATCACTGATCGAGGCCACACCGGCCAGCTGTGCTGCGAGCAGGTCGACGTCCACGTCGGCAGCGACAACGAGCAGCCATTTCATCGGTGTCCTCCGGATCGCACCGCGAGATACGGCACCGGCATGAGTCAGTTGGTGCCTCAGCACTTGTGCAGCAGGTGCCAGTAGGAGGCGGCCACATTCAGGATGCCGCGCCCGTATCCCGCGTCCCAGGCTGTCCCGGTGACGTTGATGAGGCCGGCCGTGAGCGCGTCGCGCAACTCCTGCGGGGACATCCCGGGGAAGGCGGACAGCAACAGAGCCGCCGCCCCCGCCGCGAGCGGAGCGGAGGCCGACGTCCCGTTGTCGAACTCGGCCACGTCCGTGCCACCGGGCCGGCCGGGCCCGAAGTTTCCGAAGAAATGTGTGTAGGTGGCGAGGTCGGGCTTCTTGGGTTCGAACATTCCGGGGCCCTCGGCGGAGTAACCAATGCGTTCGTGAAAGCTGTTCACCGCCGCGACGGTGATGACCTCGGCGAGACTGTTCGACGCATGGATCGACTTCCCTGGCCCGATGCCGCTCGGTTTGCACCTGCTGCTGGGGCACTGGGAACCGCAGTTGCCTGCGGAGAAGAACGCGGCCACGCCGGACGCCACGACCTCGCGCACCTTGCGGTGGAGCGGGTGATCGATGTCGTGGATTTCGCTTCCGGGTGACTCTTCGGGGGGAGGGACCGAGGCGTAGCCGTAGCTGCTGGTGGTCAAGTGGGGCGTCCCGTCGATGCGGCGCTGGTCGAGGACGGCCTGGAACATCGCCAGGGCGCCCCCCGAGTCCGGGACTCCGATGAACGGGTAGTCGTACAGGCGGGCCGCCGGCGCGGCGACCAGTACGTCCGCGGCGCACATGGACCCGTGACTGGTGACCGGTGCCGAACCGGGGTAGGTGTCACTGCCGATGTGCGTGAAGCCGCCCACTACCGGGTACGTCGCTCCATCCACACCTTCATCGAGGATGCCGACCGTGACGTTTTGGCCGCGCAAGCCGTCTCGCCACAATGCGGACACACCGAGAAGGTGTCGGACCACCTCGGTGTCGACCGCAGGCCGGAAAGGCCGGCAGTCGACACCGGCGCGGGATCGGGCGCGGTCGAAGGCTTCGGCCGCGGTCCGCTTCGTCCCCGGACACGCTGAGGTCCCCTCACCGCTGTGCAGTTGCAGACGCGAGTTCGGCCAGACCCCCACCACGCCGCTGCGCTCCCTGAGGGCCTCCAGGTTGCCCCGGTCGACCTCCACGGGCAACACAACGGTGACGGGAGGCATGTCGTCATTGGTCTCCGGCCGCCCGAAGGCAGAGAGCCCGGAGGGGGGAGGGGCGGAGGAGCCGGCTCCTGGCATCGGCGGGGTGAACATCGGGATCACCAGCAAGGTCGGATCCGGCTCCACCCCGAGCCCGGTGACCGGTGTGAGCGCACGGGTGATCTGCGCGTAGGCGCTGCTCTCCGATCCGGCTGCGTCCTCGAAGGCGGCGAAACCGCCGGTGTAGGCGTCTTGCACCTGCACCTCCAGCAACACTCTGGTTTTCGCCATGCGGACTCTTCCTCGTGCGGTGACACCCGGTCGTGGCGGGGTGTGGGTACCTTTCCCTTCTGGTAGCCGTCACGACTCAAGGATCTGCGCGTCGGACGCCGTACTCACCCGGACGGCGTCTTCGACGGGCCGGCCGTCGATGTGCTGTGGTTGCTGCCGCTCGGCCCGAAAAGACATGGCAGCCGGCCCGGGGCGGCTGCCGTTCGGAGTATCTCGTGCGGCTGTCCGAGGGAGTGGCAGGCGCCGCGGTGGCTGGAGAACAGGCTTTCACCTAGTTTGGGGCCCATGGGCCGATGGCAGCCCGAGCGTCGTGAATTCGCCGGTGGATGTCAGGCAGCCGCTCTCCGAAGGATCCCCCACATCGTTGGCACAGTGCCAGAGCTCGAAAGGCAGCACACGTGCGGATCAGCACCTATGTCATTGGGGCGCCGCTTCCAGACAGGAGATTCACCCTTCTCCTGCATGGGCTCCGAGGCAGTCTGGACAAAGTCCCGGCGAGCGTCGGGAACTACCTCGTCGAGCATCGTGGCAGGGACGTGGGGGCGCCTCCGTGGAATCCGGGAGACGAGGCGGAGCTGCATCTCCAGGAACGCGGCTACCTCACGGATCTCTCCGTAGAGGACGAGCGCCTGCTCATGGTGGACATGGCAGCGGCACTGCATGAGGCCGACCTCGCGTCCAGTCCGCCGAGTTTTTGCTTCGTCCCCGCCTATACGTGCAACCTGCGCTGCCCGTACTGCTTCCAGCCGCACGAAATGCACGCGGGCAAGGGCAGTTACGCCACCATCATGACGCGGGAGCGGGTCGACGACGCCTTCCGGGTCATCGACCGGTTCGACCGTCCCGGAGCCGTGGCCCGCGAACTGGGAATGTGTCCGCCCCCGCAGCCCTCCGCCGGCGATTCCGAGCGTGCCGCCGCCGCTCCGTTGCTGGGTCTGTTCGGCGGAGAACCATTGGACGAGACGACCCGCGACATCGTCGAATACATCGTCGGCGAGGCCCGCACCCGAGGCTCGGCTCTGTGGGCCATCACCAACGGCGTGCAGCTTGACTTGTTCGCTGACCTGCTGGGCCCCGATGGCCTGGCGGAGCTCCAGATCACCCTCGACGGAATGCCGGAACTGCACGACCGACGCCGGGTCGGACCGCGCTTCCGGGAGACGTTCCATCGCATCGTCGGCAACATCGACCTGGCGCTGGAGGCGGGCGCGCAGGTGAAGGCTCGCATCAACGTCGACAGCAGCAACGTCGACCATGTGGCGATGCTCAACGACCTCTTCGCCGAGCGGGGCTGGCTCGGGCATCCGTCCTTCTCGGCCGGCGCTGCCGTGGTGACAGGGGAGGCGAAGCACGAGCCGCTGGTATCGCATGCCGACCTCGTCAAGCTGACCAGCACCTTCCGTGCCGAGGACACCAACTGCGTGAACAGCTACGAGCACTACGCCATGAACACCCTCGTGCGTGCTCTGAGCAGTAAGTACCCGTTCCAGCGAGTGGCCCACTGCGCTGCGGAGACGGGATTGCTGATGTTCGACCCCCGCGGCGACCTGTACGGCTGCTGGGAGGAGATCGGGCTGGCCGACCGCAGGATCGGGCATTACCGTGGCGGCACGCTGAGCCTGGACCAGAAGGCCGCGGGAGCCTGGCTCTCTCGCTTCCCCGGCTCCATCGAGCAGTGTTCGAGCTGCCCCTATGCCCTCATCCACACTTCCGGATGCGGCAATCATGCCCGCAACGACAGCGGCACGCTCTTCGCAGCCGCCTGCGAGGGCTTCCAAACCTACTTCCCCCACACGCTCGCGGAGTCCTACACCGAGATCGAACAGCAGTTGCTCGACGGGCCCCTGCCGACCCGGAGGCATCTCCGTAGGCTGCCGTTGGTCCAGGTAACCAACGGCCGGGCCGGTACCGCCGAAGAAGGCGCACTGCTGCACGTTCACTCGACCTGAGCTGGGGTCAAGAGGAAAGTCCTCGGAATCGAGAGAAAGTTGCTCACCCGTGGCCAGTAACAACAACCCTCCCCAGGGCCTCGTCGCTCTCAACGACATCGCCGACCTCATCCAGTTGCTCAAGTACGGCGGTTTGGCCGAACTACTGGGCGAACCGGGTGTCGGAACGGATTGTGACGTCCGGTGTGAGTGCAAGACCACGCATTGCACGTGTGCCGGCTCGGTTCAGCAATTGACGCTCGCAGACGTGAGGCCGCCCGGGGGGAAGACCCTGAAGGCGGAGCGGATCGCCGAACTTCAACGCCAGCTCGAGCAGGCTGAGCGACCGGTCTCTGAAGCCGGCCCCGAACAGTCCAGAGGCGGCGAAATCTCGGGCTGAGGGGGGCCCGGTGGCGGCTGCTTGAGTCCAGCTCCCGTGCACGTTCGTTCGACCTGGGGTGGGATCCAGAGGAGAGTCCTCGGCATCGAGAGAAAGTTGCTCACCCGTGGCCAGTAACAACAACTCTTCCCAGGGTTTCGTCGCTCTCAACGAAATCGCTGAGCTCATCCACTTGCTCAAGTACGGCGGTTTGGCCGAACTACTGGGCGAACCGGGCGTCGGAACGGACTGTGACGTCCGGTGTGAGTGCAAGACCACCCGGTGCGCGTGTGCCGGCAGCGTGCAGGCGCTCACCTTCGCCGACACGAATCCGGAGGCGGGTGAGGAACTCAAAGCACGGCGGGTCGACGAACTGCGTCGTCAACTCGCCGAGGCGGAAAGTGAGATGGACGCCGAAGAATCGGATGGCGAGTGGGAGGCATCCGCTGAACCGCAGGACGGGCCGGGAAGCAGGAAATGACCGCCTACCACTGCGCCCGTCCAACCGACTGGGAGCGGTCCGTACCTGGCGTCGCCTGGCTCGGCGACGCCGCTCCCGAGGGCGCGCCGCCCTACCCTCCCGTGCTCGATGCGGTGGAGTCGGCGCTGATTCTGCGGCCCACGCCCATGCTCCGGGCCGCGGCCGGTGCTCTGGCCCCACGCTGGGAAGAACTGGGTCGAGCCCAGGAGCCGAGCGACCCCGACCGTGCGGACTCGACCGGCGAGGAGGACGACACCGAGGAGCGGCTGGTGCTGTACGGAGCTGCTCGGGCGGTCAGCGAGCTCGGCGCGGGCTTCGGCTACGCACTCGCTGTCAGCGCGGACTCCGGACCCAACCTCCGATACTTCGCCACCCACCTGGCCCGCCTGGCCCAGGGGACCGGCTTCAGCCTGGCTTGCGTCGGCGATGCCTCCGCCTTTCCGGCGACGGCGGTGGTGCGGCGCACCGCCCGCCCCCCGGATGAGGCAGTCGCTCCCCCCGAGACTCCCGTGACCGAGCTGGCAGCGGCGGACCGCCAGGCACTCACCATCGTGGCGATTTCCCACTGGGGTGCTCCCGTCACCGCTGCTCTGCGCTTGGGACTGAGCCGTGAGGCGGCCGATCGGCTGGGACGCCCAGGGCCCGGAGGCAACAGCTGGATCAGCCTCACCTCGGGCACACGGCACACGTTGCGCAGTGGTCTGGACGCCCGTGACTCTTCCCGTCACGCCGCTGCTCTCTTCGATGCCTGGCAGCCGGCCGGCTGGGACTACATCAGGCGCGCCGAACTGGCCGTCATGAGCGGCGACAGGGCCCGCCTGCGCGAACAGCACGCTGCGCTGTTCACAGGGTGCGCCATCATCGGACGAGACCTCCTCCAGCGACATGCCGCTGCGACGGCCATCGCGCTCGAGGTCCCCGGCGGTGATCCGCCGGTGTCTCCTGACCAGCGGGTCGCTGCACACGTGGCGGCCGCCCGACTGGCACCTCGGCTTCGGCCGGAGAGCCTTGGAGACACGGAGGCCACAAGGCACTTCCGCTCTGCCCTCCGTCTGTCGACAGAACCGGTCGAGCGGCTGGACCTCACCTACGAACTGGCCAACCATTTGGCCAAACAGCGGACGCCGGACTCGCTGAACCATGCCAGAAGACTGTACGCCGAGGGCCTGGACGAGCTGTGCAGCGTCGAGGACACCGCCCAACGCGCGAGGCTGGAGATCACGCTGCTCAACGGCCTGGCTCTGGTCGACTACTTCGAGGGGAACAACGAGTCCGCGCTGAGCCTGGAGCAACAGGCGGAGGTGACAGCCGGCAGCCTGACTGAGACGCGGCCCGACCTGGCCCGCTGGGCCTTCGCGTTGCTGGGCGTCAACACCGCGAAGCTCCTGGCGGCCAGGTTCAGCGACCGCCAAGGTGCGATCAGGAAGCTGGTTGTCGCTTTGAAGACGAGCGGCGCCGACCCGGACCGTGCTGAGAAGATCCGTCGTAGCCTGGGACGGCTGTACTTCAAGGAAGGCGACTACCCTCAGGTGATCGCGATGCTCAACAGCCTGTGCCCGCCGGGTCGGCTGGGCAACGTCAGCTCCCGTGAGGACTTCCAGGACCGCCTACTGCTGGCCGTGGCCCACCTCACCCTGGGCCGGATGGGGGAGTGCCGCGCGCAGCTCCCGCAGCTGCGCGTACTGGCGAACCGTGAGGGGAGCGAGGCGGCGGCATCCGCGTTGGACGTTCTCGCACAGGCATCGCTGGCGCCCGCGTCTCCTGCACCGGAGAGCTCACCCCTCGGTGTCTAGTGCTGTGCCCGCGACGCTTTGCCGGGTTGCTCGTTGTGCGCCGTGATCCACCGCTTCAACGAGATGGGCTCGTACGCCTTAGTACTGCAACGGTCCTTGCCGTGATGGTGGGGCAGGTGGGTCGTTTGTGTGGTTGGGGCTGGGGAGCTTGCGGATGCCCGGTCGTGGGCTGGTGAACCGAAGGCCGTGCATGAGCGGTTCGTGCACCGTTTCAGCAGGTCGGCGCCGCGTGAGTCGGCTTTTGTGTATACGCGGGGCTGATTGCTGCGCTGGAGCGGAAGAACGGCTGGACGCTGGCGGAGGAAGCCGGCCATGCCGGTCCGGACCGGACCCACCGGCTGCGCCGAGTTCGTCGATGCAGAGGAGGTCGACGCCGCCGTAGCGGGCGATGGTCTTGTTGAGCTACTTCTCGTCGGCGGCTTCGACCAGCTCGTTCACGAGCTTGGTGGCGAGCGTGGAGCGGACGCGGTAGCCCTTCATGGCGGCCTCGGCTCCCAGGGCGGTGAGCATGTGGGACGTGCCGGTGCCGGATCGCCGATCAGGCAAAGGGGTTGGCTTTTCTTGATCCACTCACAGCTGGCGAGGGTGTGGACCGTGGCTGTGTCGATGTCGGGGTTGGCGTCGAAGTCGAAGGTCCGCAGGGACTTCTCTCGGGGAAGCATGCCGCCTTGATCCGCCGTTCCGAGTGGCGGCGGGCCCGGTCGTCGCACTCGGCCATCAGCAGCTCGGCGAGGAAGGCGCGGTAGGTCATCTGGTCCTTGACCGCCCGGTCGGCGATCGCGTTGAACTCGTTGCGTATCGGCGGCAGCCGCAGCATGCGGCAGGCGGCGTCGGCTGCTTGCTCGGTGAAGCCTCGCTGGCTGGGCAGGGGCACTGTGCTTCTCCCTCTGGGTGGACACCGCCGCTGGCGCGACGACGTCGGAGCAACTGGTCATAGGGGGTCAGCGACGGCAGGGGCCTGGTGTCCGGCGGGAGATGAGACAGCTTCCACTCGTGCAGGGACGCACGTTCGCCGACGGTTTACCGGGCAGCGGCCGGCCTGCCGGGGCGGGTTCGGTCTCGGCCTGGGTGCTTTGCGGGCCTCCAGGGCGATGGCGTCGGTGGTCATCGCCCCGGCGCGCAGGGCCGCAGTGAGCCCGGCGACGACGTGCTCGTGCGGCAGGTGCCGGCCCAGCAGCAGGACCTCGATCAGGGCCTGGGTGCCGTCCCGCTCACCGTGGACCCTCTGGGCCTGAGCCCACCAGGCGTCGTGAACGGGTGTGAACCCGCCTGTCGATCGGGCCTGTTCGAGGGCAGTGGACCCGGGAACTGCTCCGGGCGTGCGGACCAGGCCCGGGCTTGAGACTGGTGGGCTCGCATGTTGAGGTGTCGCGTATTCGTGGCTGCCGCCCGTAGCTCCATGACGAGAGGTCAGCGGCCACTGGCGCGTACCTCCGTACACCGGGCGGGCAGACCAAGTCCCGCCACCACGGGGTGGCGGTCCCTTTGGTCGGGCACCTTTCTCAGTCGACCTTGTCGAGCAGCAGCTTCGCGGCCACCGTCGCGCCGTCGGTGCGGATCGTGCCGGCCACAGCGGCTGCCCGGGCTCGGGTATCAGGAGCCAGGGCGACACCGAGCGCGGCCGACAGGGACTCGAAGGTGGGGTTCGGGCCGTCGTGTGCCGCGCCGATGCCGAGGTCGGCCACGCGGCCAGCCCAGTACGGCTGGTCCGCCAGCTGGGGTACGACCATCTGGGGCGCACCGGCCAGGGCGGCCGTGGCCGTGGTGCCCGCGCCGCCGTGGTGGACGACGGCGGCGACATGCTGGAACAGGGCGTGGTGGTTGACCTCGCCGACGGTGAAGTAGTCGTCCTGGTCGTCGGCCACGGCCAGGTCGGCCCAGCCGCGGGAGAGGAGCACACGGCGGCCCTGCGACCGGACCGCCTCGACGGCCGCCCGGGCCACGTCGTCTGCGTCGCGCATGGGAATGCTGCCGAACCCCACGTACACCGGCGGTTCGCCGGCGTGGAGGAACGCCTCCACGCCGGCTGGCAGTGGGCGGTCGTCCGTCCGGAACCACGCGCCGGTCTGCACCACGTCGAGGTCCGCCGGCTCTTGCCATGGGCTCAGGACCGGGTCGGTGGCCAGCCAGGGACGGTCGGTGAGGACGTGGTCGCGGAAGTGGCCCACCGGCGGCAGGCCGATGGACGCCCGGTGGGTGTTGAGACCGGTCCCGAACAGCACGTTCATGGTCTCGGTGTCCAGGTCCCACAGCATTCGGTTGTCGGTCACGCCGGGCGGGAACGGCCGGCCCGGCCGCTCGAACGGCGGGTGGTGTGGCGAGGGCAGGTAGGCGGGGAATTTGGCAACGAACACGTAAGGGATGCCCAGGTGCTCGGCTGCCGTCCTCGCGCCGGCCGCCGCCGGGAGCAGACCGGTCGCCTGGATCACGTCGCATTCCTCGGCAGCCGTGACGACCGCCTCGTACGTCGTGGCGGTCATCGCGGCCGCGCGTGCGGGCAGCCCCTCCGCGGGAACCTTCGTCTTCCCGGTGAGCACCCCCTTCACGAACGGACGCACCGGCTCGCCGATCGGCACCAGTGGGAGGCCGACGGAGTCGAACAGCTCCGCGAAGTCCGGAGGCGTGTACATCCGCACGTCCACTCCGAGGTCCCGCAGCTGCACCGCAACCGCCATCAGCGGTTCGACGTCTCCGCGCGACCCGTAGGCCATCAACAGCACGCGCATGTACTGACTCTCATTTCGTGGGGTTCCGGGCTCGGCCTGGCAGGGCCCCGCCCGGTCTTGCTGTCATTGGCAGTGGTCAACGCAGGTCAGCCTGCGCAAGGGTGGCTCGTTCCTTCGAAGGGGATGTGAGTTCGAGTCAGGTCGGGCCGGTACGAGAGCCTGGCCTCGTGCTTCTGGTTAAGTGGGCGATTCTGAGGCACCCCCCGGGGTCTTGCCGCAAGCCCCCCTGCGCGCTCTATCTTGATCATGGAAAGAGCGGCTGCTCCCCTTTCCCGCTCTGGCCCGCTCATGACGGACAGGGCCACGCAAAGCACCGCCGCGCCCCCGGGTCAGGCTGGTACCGCTGCCCAGGGCGGCACGGGCCAATACTCTGCTTCCCGTCCGCACTATCTGGGAGAGTCATGACAAGTAGGTTCACCGAGTTGGCCGTTGACTGCCACGATCCGGAGAGGCTCGCGGCCTTCTGGTGCGAGGTCCTGGACTTCAAGGTGATCGACCGGAGCGAGGGCAAGGTCGAGATCGGCTCCTGGGTGCCGACCGTTGAAGATGTTCGGGCCCGCCAGATGTCGCCCACCCTGCTGTTTATCCAGGTGCCCGAGGGTAAGACCGTGAAGAACCGGCTTCACCTCGACGTCAGCCCGATCGACGGCAGCACCGAGGACGAGGTAACCAGATTGCTCAGCCTCGGCGCCACCAAGACGGATGTGGGCCAAGGCTCAGGCCGAAGCTGGGTGGTCATGGAAGACCCAGAGGGCAACGAGTTCTGCGTTCTTCGCACCCTGGCACCGCAAACCTAGGCAGCGAGCGGGCACCCACCCCCCGTCATCACCGCAACCGTCACATTGCCCAGAAGACCTCAGTAACCCTCCGCGACCGCTCCCCAAGATGTGTGCCAGAACCCGGAAGTCACTGACATTGATCTTGATGGTCGGCGGATCTCAGCGTCCGGATGCTGAAGGAACGCTTCCTCCACCGCCTCGGCGAGCTGGTCGGCGGCCGTGCAGGCTGCCTCCAACTGGGTGATGAGAGCGAGCATCTGCTTGCCGAGGGCGTCCTCGACAAGCGCAGGTTGGTGGGACCAGTCGGCCCGGAAGACCTCGCGGAGACGGTCAGCTTCGGCCTCGATCCCGCGCTGGCGTCCAGCTCGCCTGAGCGCGGCCTGGAGCTGGGTGCGGGTCAGCCGGGCTGCCCGAGTCGGAGTGGGGCCGTCTTGAGGAGCTCTTGGGCCTCGCGCCGGCACAGACCGTTGCGCCAGGGCTCGAATGCGGCCAGCGCGGACGGGTAGTACTCGCGCAGCAGAGATCGGAGTTGGTTGGAGATCTGCTGTCGGTTCCAGGTGGCATCCTGCTGAGCGCGGAGGAGGACGGCGACAGCCCGTGCCAGGTCGGAGTCGTTGGGCAGTGGCCGGTGGGCGTGCATGTCGGTGCGAAGGATGTTGGCCAGGACGAGTGCGTCGCCGGGGTCGGAGACTTCTTACGGGACACGCTGTGCCGCTCGCGGTAGCGGGCGGCGGCCATCGGGTTGATCGCGAAGACCGACCGTCTTCCGGTCCGCGGCACGGCGACGAGCAGGCGGCGTGAGGTCTCGATCGCGACCGGGATCCGGTTCTCCTCAGTGTCGCCGTACTCGGCGAGCAGGTCGAGCAGGTTCTTGTAGCCGGTGGCGTCATCCGTGATGTGCCGCTTGGCCAGGAGCTGGCCGGTGTCGTCGACGAGGGCGACGTCGTGTGTCCTCTCTGCCCAGTCGATGCCGCAGTAGATCAAGGTCCTCCCGTACTGCTGTGTGTTTGTGCTGGTCACGAGCCCGTGCGGAACCACGCAGCGACCTAATCCCAGGACTCGACCAGCAGGCCGGTCCGCCACCTCAGTAGCCGTTCGTGGCACCAGCGCACCCCGCGGGCCCCGGTCTATATGGGAGCTCAGTAGCTCTGCAGTATCGAGGGGTCACCGCGCGATGGGCTCGCACCCACCGACGCCAACGAGTGATCATGCGACGAGTGTTGACGCTCGTCAGGTGATGGTGGTGGCGGTCGGGGAGGTGTCGAGAAGCGCTCGGTCTCGCAAGAGGTCTCTGGGGACCCGATCTGCCGTAGACGTCCTCTCGGCACCCACCAGACCGCTACCACCATGAGCACCCGGACTCTGGCGCCACTCTCTGAAGAGGTTCAACGCCGGGTGCTTGATAGGCGTCGCAGGCCCTGGTGCTCGAACAGGTCCAAGAGCACGGTGGCTCTCATTCCCGCCCTTAGGACGGGATTAGATCTGCCGCCCCGACTCCGACTTCCGCATCCTCGACTGAACATTCCATGTGCCGGCGAGGCTGCTACTCCGAAGGAAGCCGCCGCGCCAGGTCGGACGCGAGCTGCCCGGCGGCCTGGCCCGGGGCGTGAGGTCGAGCGTTTCCAGCAGCCGCATGTAGCCGACCGCGACCCGGGCCTCGGTCGCGGTCAGCACAGGGACAGGGGCTCGGTCGGGTAGTCGCCGGTCACCGGCTGCGCAGTCTCCACACAGGGGCAACGGGCAACCGGGCGCCAGGACACGACGCCCGGCCAGGGGTGGTCCGTGACCCTGATTGGTGGAGATCGTTCGCCTGGCATGAAGAACACAAAGCGCGCGTTCGCCGCTGTCGCCCTCGCTGGGGCCGCTCTCGCCCTGTCCGGAGCCTCCCCCGCTGTGGCGGACACCCCAGGAGGGGGCGGCCTCCTCAACGTCCTGGGCATCGCCGCCGGCAGCGATGAGGATTCCTCCACCAATCACCACGTCGCTGCGGGCGGCAATCAGCAGAACTCCGGTGACAGCCTCTCCAATGCCCATACAACGACGATCAGCGGGAACACTGCGGAGCAGAGCATCGGGGGCTGAACTGGGAGCATCATCCGGGGCGCGACAGGTGAATGACCCCCACTGCACACCAGTCAGGCAGACTTCCGCCGGGACGCCGTCTTCTTCGCCGTGGCCTTCTTGACGGCCGTCTTCTTCGCGGGCGACTTCTTGGCCGCCGTCTTCTTCGGCTTCGCATTCTCGTGGACGGTCGCATCCCTGCCTGTCTCGCCTCGGGACTCCTTGGCCTGTGCCACGGACTCCTGCAGGACGGTCATCAGGTCCACAACCTTCCCGGCCGGCGCCGCCCCCTCGCCCTCGACCGGCTTCGGCTGGCGGTGCTCGGCCTTCGCATCGATGACCTCGACGAGAGCGTCCCGGTAGTGGTCGACGAGCTCCAGGTCGTCCAGGTGCTCCGTGCTCATCGTGTCCATGAGCGCCAGGGGCGCCCTCGATCTCCTCCTCGGTCAGAGGCGTCTCATCCGGGCGCAGCTCGTCGGGGGAGCGGATCTCGTCGTCTCAGTGCATCGAGTTCAGCAGCAGGGCGTCGTCCTTGATGCGGGGCATGTCCAGGCGCTAGCGGCCGCGGAGGGCGAACTTGGCGATGGCCACCTTGTCCGTCCGCTCGAGCGCCTTACGCAGGAGGACGTACAACTTGGCCGCCACGGGGCTGTCGGCGGTCAGGTAGTAGATCGCCGAGACGGATTGGGTCGATGCTCGTGCGGTCGACGAAGGCGACGATGTCGATCGCTTTCGCGGTCGGCAGCGGCATCTCGGCGAGCTCGTCATCGGAGATGGGGATGACCTGATCCTTGGAGACTTCGAAGCCCTTGCCGATCTCGTGAGGTGGTCCCGGAACTTGCGCGGGTGCCTCGGGATGTTGCACAGCAGCCGGGGACTGTGGGTGCGGGGAGGTGTGTAGCCGAAGAGCTGCTCGGGGTCGTTGTTGATCTCCTTGAGGACGTCGACTGTCGGCGTACAAGTGAACGTGCACCACCGCGTACGGGAAAGTGCACCGTTCTTGATGCGGTGAGGTTGGTGTCGCGCGAGTCTTCTGTCGTCCTGTTCGGGGTCGGTGGAGGGCGGCGAGAGTGGTCTTGGATCCGCATCGCTGGTTGGAGCTGAGGCGGTTTCGCGGCCTGTACGAGTCCGGTGCGATGAGCCTGCGGGAGATCGCGAAGGAGACCGGGCTGAACCGGCGCACGGTCGCCAAGTACCTGTCGGGCGAGACTCCGGTCGCGCCACCGCGAAGGGCGCCCAACGGGCAGCCGTACCGGCGGATCGTGGATGAGGTCGCGCCGTTGATCGACGCGATGTTGCGGGCCGAGATCCTGCTCAAAGGGGCCGTGATCCACGAGCGCCTGGTGGCCGAGTACGGGTTCACCGGCAGCTATCAGCGGATCAAGATGTACTTGCAGGAAGCCAGACCCCGCATCGCGGAGGAACTGGGCATCAGCCCGAGCGAGCTGGCCGGCCTGCACCGCAGGTTCGAGGTGGTGCCGGGGGCTCAGGCCCAGGTCGACTGGGGTGACGAGGGAAAGATCCTCGCCCACGTCGGGATCCCGAAGGTCTACTCGTTCCACATGACGTTGTCCTACTCGCGCGATCCGTTCTGCTGCTTCACCACCAGCCAGGACCTGGCCACCTTCTTCGACTGCCACCGCCAGGCGTTCGCGCACTTCGGCGGTGTCCCGATGTCGATCGTCTACGACCGCACCAAAACGGTGGTCCGCCGGCGCACCAGGTGAGGCCGTTCCGCTACATCCGGAGGCTGTCGCCTTCGCCGGGCACTACGACTTCGATCCCGACGTACTGGCCGCCTACCGGCCCACGGGCAAAGGCCGGGTCGAGCGACAGGTGCTGATCGTCCGCGACCACGTCCTGGCCGGCCGGGCCTTCTCCTCGGTCGAGGAACTCAACGCCGCGTTCACCGCCTGGGTGCCGCTGCGGCGGGCGAAGATTCACGGCACCCACGGCGAGGTCATCGGTCTGCGTGCGATCCGCGACCACGTGGCCCTCCGCCCGCTGCCGCAGACGCCCTATGTGGTCACTCAGCGGCATCTCCGCCACGTCGGCAAGGACTGCCTGGTCGCCTTCGACGCCAATCGCTATTCGGTGCCGGCCCGCAAGGTCCGCCCCCGTCAGCTGGTCGAAGTCAGGGCCACGAAGTCCCAGGTCATGCTGCATGCCACCGGCCCCGACCGCACGGGCGAGACCCTGCTGGCCGTTCATCCGCGGGCGGTTGGCCGAGGCGCCCGGATCGTGGATGAGAAGCACTGGGACGGCCTGCCCACGGGAGCCGGCCGCCGCGTCACCACCGGTGATGGGAGCCTGCCGCGGCCCCGCCGCCGCGACGCCTCGGCCTCGCAGGCAGGGCCGCTGGCGGCCCTGCTGAACCGGGCCGCGGTCACCCAGGTCGAGGTCGGCCGCCGGCCGTTGTCGGTCTATGACGAGCTGACCGGCACCCGCCCCTTCACCACCAAGCCGAGCGCGAAGGAATCGTCTTGAGCGAGCTGGTCTCCACCCGCATCCGCAACACGGCCGGCAAGCTGGGCCTGCCGCACCTGGCCGAGGCCCTTACTCAGTACGCTCAGCGGGCTGACGAGGCCAAGATGGGTTACCTCGACTTCATCGACCTGGTCCTCTCCGAAGAACTCGCTGTCCGTGACGACCGCCGCTTCCGCACCGGCCTACGGATTTCGAAACTGCCTCACCACAAGACGCTGGACGACTACGACTTCTCATTCCAGCCCGAGCTCGACCCACGCAAGGTCAAGGACCTGGCCACCCTCTCCTTCGTCGAGGCCAAGGCCAACGCTGTCCTGCTCGGGCCGCCGGGAGTGGGCAAGACACACATCGCCGTCGCTCTCGCGGCCTGCCGGGCCGGCTACTCGATCTACTTCACCAGCCTCGACGACATGGTCCGCAACCTCAAGACCGCCGAGGCCGCCGGACGGCTGACCAGCAAACTCGGCAGCTACCTCCGGCCGGCCGTTCTCGTGGTCGACGAGGTGGGCTACCAGCCCCTCGAACGCGCGGAGGCCAACCTGGTCTTCCAGGTGATCTCAAAGCGCTACGAAAAGGGCTCGATCATCCTGACCTCGAACAAGACCTTCAGCAAATGGGGACAGGTGTTCGGCGATGAGGTCCTCGCCACCGCCATCCTCGACCGCCTCCTCCACCACTGCGATGTCATCTCCATCAACGGCCCCAGCTACCGGCTCAAGAACCGGCTCGCTGCCATCGAACGCGACCGGGACGACGCAGCCTGACCAAGCTCCCCAGAGTTTTCACAGGTCAGTCCAGACATGTCCCTCGGAGTAGTCGTGCCAGCCCCGGAAATACCAGTTGGCAAGATCCCCGATTCGCTCGATGCAGTCAGCGAAGTAGGAATCGGGCGCCGGCTTGGGGAAGTTAGAGTGTGACGTCCACGACGGAACCCAGGTCGCGACCTCATAGAACCCCTCAGCGACCCATCGGTCGAGCTTCTCGTCGGACTGAGATCGCTCGCACGCGGCCCGCATTGCCCGTTCCAGGCGGGTGAAAGCCGCCCGGTCCCACTCCAGATCCCCACGCAGCCGCAGCAGGAAGCTCCCCTCCTCTGCGTCGAACTCCCGCCTCAGAACCTTGGTGATCTCGTCCATGGCCGAGATCATGACAGCCACGGAGAGATCCCCGACACTGCCCACGGCCAACCATCACGCCCGACTATCAAGCGGTGCACGTTTGCCTGTACTTGGCGGAGCACTCAGAGGAGTACGCCGACAGTCGACGGCCTCATGGACGATGTCGAGGACGATCCACTCGGCCTGGGCGCCGGTGAGTTTGCGGTGCTTGAAGACCCGTCCGGTGATCATGTGCCGCCTCCGACCGGTCGGGCTGGTCGTCGTGGTCGCGCAGTTGCGGGTGAGGGCGCGGACCTCGGCGTCGCGCATGCCCGAGAGGTAGGCGATGACGATCCAGCAGGCCACCCGCAGGTGGTGGGTTTCCTGGGATCAGGGTGGGGTTCAGGCTGCCGCGCCAGGGCCGGCCGGTTGCGGGCCAGGCTGAGCAGAGGGTGTCCACGCCTCCATCCTCGTAGCCGATGTCGGCTCCGGCGTCGCGCAGGAGGCGCTTCATGGTGGCGTGGTTGGTGGTCGAGACACCGGCCGTCAAGGCGATCAACCGTTCGTTGGGGGCCATTGGCGGAGTGCTCGGGCCTGTCGCGTCGTGGCCGCGCGGCGGTTGCCTGGGCAGACCGCGGTCGGCCGCGCGGCGGGCGGCGATGAACGCCTCCACGCGGGCGTGGGCGCCGCCGGCGTAGTGGGTGCGGCCTGCCCGGGCCTGTTCCAGCAGGCCGAGTTCGGTGCGGGCGGCGGCCAGGTCGCGGGCCACGTGGCGGACGTAGAAGAGCGTATGCCCCCGAGCACATCTACCGGGAGCCCACCGACCACCAAGGTGTTCCAGTCGCTGCTCGCCCGCCTGGAGCAAGTCGTCGAGGAGGCCGAGGCGTCTCAGCTGAGATCCCCCGCACTGACCAGCGATCGGCGGCTGTAGGATCTCAAATTTCGCGGCACAGGCGCAGCCGTGATGGCACATCGGCGGCACTTATGCCGGCATCGTGAGAGTCGGTGGTCGGGGTTTCACCCCCTTCGCTTCATGGCGGTTCCAGTCGGGCCTTTCACTGGTATGCCCGAGCAACGTACTGCCCGCAGCCGCCAGGGCAGTGCTCATTTGTCGCAGTGCTCGGCGGGCTCCTGACGAGCAGGCGCATCATCACCGAGGTCCTGGCCATCCACCCTTTCGTTCTCTGCTGCACGGAGCCCTGTGGGGTCGCGCAACCACTGCCGCCCGTCGCTGTCGATGAACTGGATCGCCCGGAGCGGGGCCCCGCCCTGCTCGATTCCGAAACTGGTCAGAAGGTACTCGTCGACGGCGCGGTGATCGAAGATCATTCGGGTGCAGGGCGGGACGGTCGAAAGGCCATGAAGACATCCTTGTGCTTGGCCGGGTCGATGTTCGCGTCCGGTGCGTTCCACCACAGCTCGACGTTGGTCACCGGATCCAGCGAGCGGTTCACGAGGATGATCGTCTCGGAGAGTTCGCCGGCCGGCTCGGTCCAGTAGCCGACCCGTCCGGCCTGCTGCCGCTCTTCCTGATCCAACTGCCTGCGCGTCGCGTCCACGCTCGACGACGCCACGGTGGCGCTGAAGAACAGGCCGATCGCGGCCGCGAGGGCCGACAAGGCGGTCGCCCAGGGGGCCAGGGCCTCGCCAAGGCCACGTGCCCGTCGTGCCGCCCCCGGCGATGCGCCGGTCGGCGGACGTCGCCGGCGTGCGTACAGCCGACGGGCTCTGATGGTAGGGGAGGTAGGTCGATGCGCCACACAATCACCATCGGCCAAAAGATGCAGCCCGACCACCGGATGCCCTCCACCCAGAGCTGGGGGCACACCGCGACGAGGCCCTTAGAACTCCTAACGAAATGATCTCCAAGGTGGTTGGATCACTTCGGGACTGATGATCCGGGGTGTGGGGTGGTTCGGCCGAAGGCCTGGGAAGGCGGCGACGAGTTGTGGGCGGTGCACGC
>NZ_JBEXOT010000008.1:0-200934 GCF_040611675.1 Streptomyces sp. NPDC006551 | reverse complement strand
GCCTCCCCCCGCCCCCTGCGCGGGTGGGGGGGGGGGGCGGGGCCCCGGGGGGGGCCGGGTCCCCCCCCGGCGGCGCGGCGGGGGCGCCGGCCCCCCCGCCACCGCCACATGGCGTGAAAGGTGTCGCTCACGCAGAGCCTTCCTCGCGCATGGGCACACGCACGCCCTTGTCGTCCGCGACCGACTCCGCGATGTCGTAACCCGCGTCGACGTGACGGATGACGCCCATGCCCGGGTCGTTCGTCAGGACGCGGCGGATCTTCTCGCCGGCCAGCGGCGTGCCGTCGGCGACCGTGACCTGGCCGGCGTGGATGGAGCGGCCCATGCCGACGCCGCCGCCGTGGTGCAGCGACACCCACGAGGCGCCCGAGGCGACGTTGACCATGGCGTTGAGGAGCGGCCAGTCGGCGATCGCGTCGGAGCCGTCGAGCATCGCCTCGGTCTCGCGGTACGGGGAGGCCACCGAGCCGCAGTCGAGGTGGTCGCGGCCGATCGCGAGCGGCGCCGCGAGCTCGCCGCTCGCCACCATGTCGTTGAAGCGCTCGCCCGCGCGGTCGCGCTCGCCGTAGCCGAGCCAGCAGATCCGGGCCGGCAGGCCCTGGAAGTGGACGCGCTCGCCGGCCATCTTGATCCAGCGGTGCAGGGACTCGTTCTCCGGGAAGAGCTCCAGCATCGCCTTGTCGGTCTTGGCGATGTCCGACGCCTCTCCCGACAGCGCGGCCCAGCGGAAGGGGCCCTTGCCCTCGCAGAACAGCGGGCGGATGTACGCCGGTACGAAGCCGGGGAAGGCGAAGGCCCGGTCGTAGCCGGCCAGCTGCGCCTCGCCGCGGATCGAGTTGCCGTAGTCGAAGACCTCGGCGCCCGCGTCCATGAAGCCGACCATGGCCTCGACGTGCCGGGCCATCGACTCGCGGGCCCGGGTGGTGAAGCCCGCCGGGTCCTTCGCCGCGTACGTGGCCATGTCGTCGAAGTCGACGCCCACCGGCAGATAGGAGAGCGGGTCGTGGGCCGAGGTCTGATCGGTCACGATGTCGATCGGGGCGCCCTCGGCGAGCATCCGCGGCAGCAGCTCCGCCGCGTTGCCGAGCAGGCCGATGGAGAGCGGCCGGCGGGCGTCGCGCGCCTCGGTCGCCAGCGCCAGGGCGTGGGCCGGGTTGTCGGCCTTCACGTCGAGGTAGCGGTGCTCGATACGCCGCTCGATCGCGCGCGGGTCGACGTCGATACAGATCGCGACGCCGTCGTTCATCGTCACGGCGAGCGGCTGGGCGCCGCCCATGCCGCCGAGTCCGGCGGTCAGCGTGATCGTCCCGGCCAGCGTGCCCCCGAACTTCTTCGCCGCGACGGCCGCGAAGGTCTCGTAGGTGCCCTGCAGGATGCCCTGGGTGCCGATGTAGATCCAGGAACCGGCCGTCATCTGGCCGTACATGGTGAGGCCCAGCTGCTCCAGGCGCCGGAACTCCTCCCAGTTCGCCCAGTCGCCGACCAGGTTGGAGTTGGCGATGAGCACGCGCGGCGCCCACTCGTGGGTCTGCATGACGCCGACGGGGCGGCCGGACTGGACGAGCATCGTCTCGTCCTGCTTGAGGGTCCTCAGCGTGCGCACCATGGCGTCGAAGGAGCGCCAGTCACGCGCGGCCTTCCCCGTGCCGCCGTAGACGACGAGCTTGTCGGGGTGCTCGGCGACCTCGGGATCGAGGTTGTTCTGCAGCATGCGGAGGGCGGCCTCCTGCTGCCATCCCAGGGCGCTCAGTTCGGTACCGCGCGGGGCCCGTACGGGGCGGGGTCCTGACATTGGGGATGCCTCCTCCGGCACAACTCCGACGTGCAGTGATGTGAATCGGTTATTCACATCTTGGACCGCTGAATACTTGTAGTCAACAGCTGCGACGGCAGCCCACCCGGTGGTGGGATGGACCCATGGCTTCCCACCGTCGCGATCAGGCCGTCCGAGCCGCCGTCGAACAAGGCCTCCTCTCCCCCGACCAACCCGTCGTCGCCCTCCTCGACACCGCCGGCGTCCGCGCCTCGGCCGCCGCCCTCCTCTCCGCCTTCGCCGCCGTCACCGACGCCCCCGTCCTGCACGCCTTCGCCGTGAAGGCCGCCCCCCTCGTGCCGGTGCTGCGCCTGCTGTACGAAGCGGGGCTGGGCGCCGAGGTCGCGAGCCCCGGCGAGCTGGCCCTGGCCCGCGCGGCCGGCGTCCCCCCGTCCCGTACCGTCCTCGACTCCCCCGCCAAGACCCCCGCCGAACTGCGCCAGGCCCTGGCCCTGGGGATCGCGATCAACGCCGACAACCCCCAGGAGCTGGCCCGGCTCGACGCGCTCGTCGCCTCCGCGCCGACCGCCAGCCCGATCGGACTGCGGGTGAACCCGCAGATCGGCGCCGGTTCGATCGGCGCCCTGTCCACCGCGACCGCCACCTCCAAGTTCGGGGTCGCGCTGCGCGACGAGGGCGCGCGCGAGTCCGTCGTGCAGACCTACCTCGACCGGCCGTGGATGACCCGGCTGCACACCCACACCGGCTCCCAGGGCGTCCCGCTCGCCCTGATGGCCGAGGGCGTCGCGGCGGCCTACGCGCTCGCCGAGGAGATCAACACCAAGGCCGGACGGCAGCAGATCGACACCCTCGACATCGGCGGCGGGCTGCCGGTGAACTTCGACTCCGACGAGGAGACCCCGACCTACGCCGAGTACGCCCGGCTGCTCGCCGCGACCGCCCCCGGGCTGTTCGACGGGCGCTACGCCCTGGTGACCGAGTTCGGCCGGTCCCTGCTGGCCAAGCACGGCACGATCCTGGCCCGCGTCGAGTACACCAAGACCTCCGGCGGCCGCCCGATCGCCGTCACCCACGCCGGGGTCCAGGTCGCCACCCGTACCGTCTACGCCCCCGAGTCCTGGCCCTTGCGCATCCTCGCGTACGACGCCGACGGCAGGCCCCGCACCGGCCCCGAGATCCCGCAGGACGTCGTCCAGGACGTGGCCGGGCCCGCCTGCTTCACGGGCGACATGCTCGCCACGGCCCGCGCGCTGCCGTTGCTCCGGCCGGACGACATCGTCGCCGTACCGGACACCGGCGCGTACTACTTCGCCCATCACTACGCGTACAACAGCCTGCCCCGGCCCGGCATCCACGGCTTCACCGTCACCGACGGAGGAGGCGTCACCTTCGCGACCGTACGCAGGCCCCAGACGCTCGACGAGATCGTCGCCGAGTCGGGCGGCGGCCTCGCCGACGCGTTGCTGGACTGACGCACCGGTGGTTCCGTGGAGCCATGGTTACCAAGAGCGTCGTCGTCGAACGCCGGATCCGGGCCACTCCCGGTCCCGTCTGGGAGACGATGACGGACCTGAAGGGCATGGAGCGGATCCTCAGTGGCGTCGACCGGGTCGAGGTGCTCACCGAGGGCGCCTTCGGGGTGGGCACCCGCTGGCGCGAGACCCGGAAGATGCTCGGCAAGGAGGCCACGGAGGAGATGACCGTGACCGAGAGCGTGCCGCCCGACCGGTACGTGACGGTGGCCGACTCCCACGGCATGCACTACGTCTCGGAGATCGCCCTGCGCCCGGACGGGGCCGACGCGACGACCGTACGGATGACGTTCTCGGCCCGCCCGGCCGACGGCCGCTCCACGGGCCTGCTGACCAGGCTCCTCGGCGGTCTCGGCGTCAGGGCCGTGAGCCGGGCGCTCGCCAAGGACCTCGACGACGTCGCCGCCTCGGTGGAGCGCCGCGGCTAGGGCCCCGCCCCCGTCCCCGCGTCGGGACGAGCGTCCGTACGAGTGACAGGGCGGCGGGCATCAGGCTCGTGCCGCCGGGGCAGGGACCTTTCCATCGGCAAACGGGAAAGGGGTCTCCATGGCCACATCCGCGTCCACCACCGAGCCCGCACAGCCCGCACAGCCTCCGCTCAAGCGCGCCATCGGGCCCAAGCTCCTCATCCTCTTCGTCATCGGCGACATCCTGGGCACCGGCATCTACGCGACCACCGGCAAGGTCGCCGGAAAGGTCGGCGGCGCGCTCTGGCTGCCGTTCGCGATCGGCTTCGTCGTCGCCCTGCTCACCGCCGCCTCGTACGTGGAACTCGTCGGCAAGTACCCGAAGGCGGCCGGCGCCGCGCTCTACACGCAGAAGGCGTTCAAGGTCCCCTTCCTCACCTTCATCGTGGCGTTCATGGTGATGTGCTCGGGGCTCTCCTCAGCGAGCGCCGCGGCCCGGGCGTTCAGCGGGGACTACTTCCAGGAGTTCACGGACGCGATCCCGCCCACCCTCATCGCGATCCTCTTCATCGTCGCCCTCGCCTCGCTCGCGCTGCGCGGGGTGTCGGAGTCCGTGAAGACCAACGTCGTCCTCACCCTCGTCGAGCTGACCGGCCTCCTGATCATCCTCGCGATCGGCGCCTGGGCCGTGCTCACGGGCGACGGAGAGCCCTCCCGGCTCGGCGAGTTCGAGGCGTCCGGCAGCGGTTACGCCCTGATGACCAGCGTGCTCGGAGCCACGGCGCTCGGCTTCTTCGCCTTCGTCGGCTTCGAGGACTCCGTCAACATGGCGGAGGAGACCCAGGACCCGGTCCGCACCTTCCCCCGGGCCATCTTCACCGGCGTCGCCGTCACCGGCACCATCTACGTCCTGGTCGCCCTGGTCTCCTCGCTGCTCGTGGACCACGGGACCCTGGAGGGGTCCAGCGGCCCGCTCCTGGAGGTCGTGAAGGCGGGCGGGGTCGACTTCCCGCCGAAGCTCTTCGCGCTCATCGCCCTGTTCGCGGTCACCAACTCCGCGCTCATCAACATCATGATGGCCTCCCGGCTCTGCTACGGCCTCGCCAACGAGAGGGTCCTGCCGCGCGCGATGGGCAAGGTCCTGAAGAACCGCCGTACGCCTCTCACCGGGATCGTCTTCGTCACCCTCCTCGCCATCGGGCTCGTGTCCACGGGAGAGATCGAGGGCCTCGGCGACACCACCGCGTTCCTCCTGCTGTGCGTCTTCGCCGTGGTCAACATCGCCGTCCTCGTCCTGCGCAAGGACCGGGTGGAGCACGCCCACTTCCGCACCCCGACGGTGCTTCCGGTGCTCGGCGCGATCACCGCCGTGATCCTGGCCAGCCCGCTCGCGGACCGTTCGGCGGACGTGTACATCCGGGCCGGGGTGCTGCTCGCCATCGGCATCGGACTGTGGGTGGTCAACAAGGCCGTGCTGCGGATCCGTCGGGAGGACTGATCATCTGGCATGTTCCGATGGAAAATGCCAGAACTCCTGACGGCGGGCGCGACGTTGAGTAACGTCACCGTCACTGCCGTACGCCCGCGCGCCGCATCGGGAGGGGAGTCCGCGTGCCCGGAATCGACGAGTGCCTGCGGGAGGCCATGGCCGTGCCGGGTGCGCGGGGAGCCTCCCTGGTCGACTGGACCAGCGGGCTCGCTCTCGGCACGGCGGGCGAATCGCCGGTCGGCGACCACGAGACGACCGCCGCCGAGACGGCCGAACTGGCCCGTACGGCGGCCGAGTACGACTCCTTCACGGCCGGGGCGGGGGCCGGGCCCGGGGCGGGGGCCGACGCGGCCGGGGCCGCGGAGTCCTTATCGAAGGGGCCACCCGTCGAGGACCTGATCGTCACCACCCGCGGCGGCTACCACGTCCTCCGCTTCGTCGAGACGGCCTTCGACAGCAGCGTCTTCCTGCACCTGTGGCTGGATCGCGACACCGGGAACCTGGCCCTCGCCCGGATCCGGCTGCGCGACCTCGCCGAGAGGCTGGTCCTCGGATGACCGTCTCTCCGATGCTCACCCGCCTCGCCGCCGAACGCGCCACCGGCGCCCTGCTGCGCGACCACGGCACGCTCTACCTCGCCGAAGGCCGGGTGGTGCACGCCGAGAGCCCCGCCGCCCCCGGCCTCGACGTCCTCCTGACCGCCGGCGGCAGACTGCCCCGTGAGGGCTGGGACGAGGCGGTGGACCGGGCCGGGGCCCGGCAGGCGGTGGGCCGGTTCCTGGTGGAGAGCGGCCGGCTGGGCGACGGCGAGCTGGAGATCTGCCATCTCGAAGCCCTCTTCGACGCGGCGTTCTTCGCGCTCGCACCCGCCGCCGGCCCGACCCGCTTCCGGTACGGCGTGAGCCACTGGCTCGGCACGGTGCGGCCGGTCTCCACCGAGGCCGTCGAGCGCGAGACCGTACGCCGCCGTGAACTCCTCGACGGCGTCTGGCCGTACGAGGCCGTGGACACCGCCCCGGTACGACCCCGCACCCCGGCCCCCGGCCAGACGGCCGGCCCGCGGCAGCGGTCACTGCTGGCCGCCGCCGACGGAGCCCGCACCCCCGCGGACATCGCGCGGCTGCTCGGCCGCCCGGCCTTCCACACCCTCCTCGACGTGCGCCGCCTCGCGGCCGCCGGCCTCGTGGAGACCCCGCTCGACCCCCCGCCGGCCGCCCCGCCCGCCGTGCCCGCCTGGGCCGGCGAGGTCACGGCGGAACCGGACATCGCCCTGCTGCGCCGGCTCCGTGACGCCCTGGAGGCAAGTCCGTGATGCGACGCGCCCTGCGCCTGCGCGCCGAGAGGAGACAACTGATGTCGGCAGAAGCCGAGGTACTCGGCGAGCTGAGACGGCTGCGGGCCCGGCTGCCCCAGCTGACCGGAGCGCTGGCGGCCAGCGCCGACGGTCTCGTCCTCGCGCAGGACGCGGTCGGCGCCGAGACGGAGGCCATGGCCGCGCTGACCGCGGCCGCACTGGGCGTCGGCCGGCGGCTGACCGAGTCCACCGGGCAGGGCGGCTTCCGCGAACTGCTCGTACGGGGCGAGCTCGGCTACGTCGCCACGTACGCGGCGGGCGGCTCGGCCGTCCTCACCCTGCTCGCCGAGCCACGCGTCAACGTGGGGCGGCTTCATCTGGAGGCCCGTCGGTCGAGCGCCCGGATAGGCGAGCTCGTCGACGGGGCGCTGGACCGCACGGACCTGAACTGACCCTCCGCACCCTGCACACCACCGACGAGAAGGAAGTGCGACACCCATGGCGAACACCGAAACGGCCCTCAAGGAAGCCGCCGCGATCGACGGCGCCATCGGCGCCGCGCTGGTCGACTACACCAGCGGTATGGCCCTCGGAACGATCGGCGGCGGCAAGGGACTCGACCTCAATGTGGCGGCCGCGGGCAACACCGACGTGGTCCGCGCCAAGGTCCGGGCGATGGAGATGCTGGGGCTCGACGACGAGATCGAGGACATCCTCATCACGCTCGGCGGCCAGTACCACCTGATCCGGCTGCTCAAGGGGCGCGGCGCCGCCGGTCTGTTCCTGTACCTGGCGCTGGACAAGGAGCGCGCGAATCTGGCGATGGCCCGCCACCGGCTGAAGGGGATCGAGTCGGAACTGGAGATCTGACCGGCTCGCCCGCCGGACCGGACCGCTGCCGGACCGGCTCGACGGGCTCGCCCGGCTCACTCCACGAAGAGGCCGCGGGCGGCCGCCTTCGTGTCGAACTCCTCCAGGCGGGCCTGGGCGTCGGGCAGTTCGTCCGCCATCGCCTCCAGGAGCACCCGGCCGAGCAGCATCGGCGCACACGCCGTGTCGAAGGCGAGCCCGGTGCCGACGGCGGCCGGGATCAGCAGGTCGCTGTGGGCGGCGACGGGCGCGAACGCCGACTCGGCGACGGTCACGACGGTGAGCCCGGCCTTCCGCGCGTACTCCAGGGTCTCCACGACCTCCCGGGGGTGGCGGGGCAGCGCGAAGCAGAGCAGGGCGGTGGAGCCGGCCCGTACGGCCGCGTCGATGCGGTCGGTGAGCATCGAGCCGCCCTCGTCGAGAAGGCGCACGTCCGGGTGGACCTTGGCGGCGAAGTACGCGAAGCCGCGGGCCTGCGAGGAGGCGGCGCGCAGCCCGAGCACGGGCAGCGGCCGGGAGGCGGCGAGAATCCGCCCGGCGCGCTCGACGGGGGCCGGGTCGGCGAGCAGCTCGGCGAGATGGCGCAGGTTCTCGATCTCGGCCAGAACGGCCTGCTGGTACTCGTTGTGCTCGCTGCCCTCCGCCGCGGCCTTCTCGGCGGGCGCGACCTCGCGCAGATGACGGCGCAGGGCGGGGTAGCCGTCGAAGCCGAGGGCGACGGCGAAGCGGGTGACGGAGGGCTGGCTGACGCCGGCGAGCTCGGCGAGCTCCACGCTGGACAGGAACGGCACGTCGGCGGCCCTGCGCACCATGCAGTGCGCGATCCGCCGCTGTGTCGGTGTCAGCCGGTGCCCCTCGAAGAGCGCCTGCAGCCGGCCGGCCGGGCTGTCGCTCACGCCGTCCCCCTTTCGCCTATTCATGCACTAAGAACTCTGCATGAGGATATGCAGTGAGGCAACGGCGAAGTGACCCGGCGCTCTGGCTGATTCTTTTCCCCCAGGGCAGGCCTCGGTGACGGATCCGGTCGGGGCGTTGACACGCTGCCATGCCCTGGTCCAAATTGGCGCCCATGGCCAGGGGGATGAGCCTTTCTTCGCGCCGCTGTTCCGACCTCGAGCGTCAGCGCGGCGCCATCTGTCCGCGCGTCCCGCTCTGATCGCGGACCAGGGCCACGCCCCCTCAGGCTCTCCCCCACATCGCCGCGCGGCCGGCCCACCAGGCCCTTTCGCGTCCACGCGGTCAGCACCGCCCACCCACGTTCAGCACCCCCCTCCCTATCCAGGAGCGAACGTCAGATGCGCGATCACACCCCCACAGCCGTGCGTGACCTGCCCGAACTGACCACCACCCTGGTCGAGATCTCTCGCCAGCTGCACGCCCAGGTCAGCGAAGTGGCGATGGCGCCGCCGGTCCGGCCGGAGGAGAACGGGTCCCTCGTCTACCTGGAGGGCCTGCCCGAGATCAACAGGGCCATCCGGGGCGCCGTCGAAGGCGCCCGCACACAGATACTCACCGCCCAGCCCGACGGCCCGCGCACCAAGTCCGTACTGACCGCGGCCCTGGAGACGGTCCGCGCCCAGCTCGACGCCGGGGTCGCCAACCGCACGCTCTACCAGCACAGCGCCCGCTTCGACGAGGCCACCAAGGAGTACGTACGCCAGGTCACCGAGTACGGCGCCGAGGTGCGCACGCTGCCCGAGTTCTTCGAGCGGCTCATCATCGTGGACGGCACGGTCGCCTTCATACCCGGCCGCGGTGACCGGACCAGGGCCCTGCGGATCACCGAACCCTCGATGGTGCGTTTCCTCAAGGACGTCTTCGAACGGTCGTGGGACCGGGCCGAGGCGTACCCCTTCGTGCCCGCCCGGTCGGTGGAGGCCGCTCCCGAGGTCATCCCCTCCCTGCACGAGTCCATCAAGCAGCTCCTGATCGCCGGCCACTCCGACCGGGCCATCGCCCGCCGCCTCGGGATCAGCGAACGCTCGCTGCAGACCCACGTGGGGCGGATCAAGGCCCATTACGGGGCGGAGAACCGGCTGCAGTTGGGGTACCTGCTCGGCCGGGCCACCACCTGATCCCGGCGTCCCGGCGAGCGACACCCCCTCCCCGGGAGTGCCGCACACCGGAATCGCTTTCCTGCTCCGACGGGTGGGATCCGGCCCGTCGCCTCGCGGATCTACGCCGCCCGGGCGGCCTCCTCGAGGAGTACGGCGAACCTGCGCCGGGCCGCGAGCACGTTGTCGACCAGGACCCGCATCGCCTCGGCGGTGACGTCCCCGCCCTCGGGACCGGGCGGCTCCACCGTGACCTGCCAGCTGTCCCACCAGGTGCCGCCCGCCGCGCTGTCCTGGCCGCGCTCGCGGAAGACCGCCTCGAAGGTGAGGTGGAGGCCCGCGGGAACGGCGGCGCGGAGGCGGATGTTGATGTCGGCCTCGGGCAGGCGCAGCTGGACACGGTTACGGACGAAGGAGGAGCCGACCAGGTCGGGGAGCCGCCCGTCCCACACCGCCGGGGCGAGCCGGGCGGCCAGCCCCTCCACCCGGAAGGCGCCGCGGGTCACGCCGTGCCTCCCGCCGACTTCGGCCCGGTTCCGCGCCGGGTCGAGTTGCGGGCCGCCTCGCGCAGCACGGCGAGGTAGAACGCCGGGTAGCTGCGCTCGACGTGGGCGGCCAGACGGCTGACCTCGTCGTGCCGCTCGCGCAGCCGGTTGATCGCCACCGTCATCACCGCATGGTGTTCGACGTGCAGGTTGTTGCCGTTGGTGTACCAGGTGCTGAACCAACTGCCTTTGATCGACCGGGTGTTGCGCAGCACGTCGGTGGTCTCCGTGTCGCACAGGATGTGCTCGGGCAGCTCCAGGAAGAAGTGCATGGGAGCCGCCACGAGCAGCGGAAGCACCCACAGCTCCAGAACGGGCCCGCCGTATCCGGCGACCGAGAGCGCCACGGCGGCCAGGATGGGCACCACCATCCACCGGTACTCCGCGACGACCTCGCGGCGCCGCCGGTCGGAGATCTCCCCGGCGTCGTACTGCCAGGTCCCCCGCCAGCTGCGCCCGATCTCACGGGCGATCGTGACGAGCCGGCCGTAGTCGAAGGCTCCGCGCAGCAACATGCCCCAGGTGAGCGGGGCGCGGGTGTCGAAGCCGAAGAACTCCGAGTCCTGCGGGGTGCCCAGGTGCTTGTGGTGCTGCAGGTGGCGTACGCGGTAGTGGGTGTACGACACCAGCAGGGGCAGGCCGAGCGGCACACCGACCAGGCGGTGCGGCCGGGCCGAGGTGAACGCGCTGTGGTGCAGGCACTGGTGCTGGAGCTCCACCATGTGCGTGTAGACGGCCGCGAGCAGCACGATCCCGGCCGCCGAGAGCAGCAGCCCGTCGCGCAGGGCGAGGTAGACGCCGGCGGCCGTCAGGGCGGCGGCGACCAGGAGCTTGCCGATGAAGACGGTCTGGTCGTGACGGGTCACCCGGGCCCGGGCGAAGAGCAGCACCGGCTCGACGGTGTCCGGGGAGCTCTGCCGCGGCGGGTCGTTCAGGGATGCGTCGGACCTGTGCGCGG
This sequence comes from Streptomyces sp. NPDC006551, assembly GCF_040611675.1. Taxonomy (NCBI): domain Bacteria; kingdom Bacillati; phylum Actinomycetota; class Actinomycetes; order Kitasatosporales; family Streptomycetaceae; genus Streptomyces; species Streptomyces sp. NPDC006551. Next base: position 190,011 of record NZ_JBEXOT010000008.1, on the reverse strand, counting down.
ACGGCGCCCGGTCCGGTTCGATCGTCGAATTCTGTGGTCTCTCTGCTGTCGTCATCGATTCCCCCTCGTGTCCACTGCCGGCCAGGTCAGCGCAGTTCCCTCATCGCGTCCCAGATCCGGGCGTAGTAGCCGTTGGCCACCCGCACCCGGGTCAGGACACCGAGGGAGATCTCGCGCAGCAGCTCCGGGGAGTGGTCCACGAGCGGGACGAAGACACCCTCGAACCACTCGGCGCCGTGGTCGGCGTCCACGTGCACGTGGATGCGCTGGTAGTCGATGACGTCCGCGGGGACGCCGAGCCGCAGGCAGCCGTCGACCATCGCCTGGAAGCGGGGCGAGGCGCTCTGCTCCAGGACGCCCATGGCGCCGAGCGCACGAGGGTTGAGGTGGCGGTGGATGCCGTACTGCAGGAGCAGCGCGGCGTTCTCGTACGCCTCGGGGAAGTGCAGGTTGGTGTAGTCGACGCCGGACTTGTCGAGATGGGCGCGCATGTAGCGGGCGGAGTGCTCGAACATGCGCGTGTGCACCTGCTCGATGTTGCCCTCGCCCATCTCGTCCCAGTAGTTCTCGGCGATGGTGAGCTTGGTGTGTCCCTGGGTGCCGATCTGCACCAGCGCCATCAGGTCGTCGAACTTGCTGTCCACCAGCTCCTCGCCCATGAAGAACAGGGCGATCTCGTCGAGCGTGGCCTCCTCGGCGAGGTAGGTGCAGAACTCCGGCTGGGTGTGCCGGTCGGCCGTCGTCAGGAACCAGTCGCGGAACTCCGCGCCGGTGGCGGGCAGGTCCTGGCGGTCGACCTGGCGGTCCTCCCAGGCCAGCCAGGCGTCCTCGATGGCCGTGACGGCAGGGTCGTGGTTGAGGCGCGGGATGGCGGAGAACTCCTCCGGGCCGCCCATGTAGGCCACGTAATGGGCGTGCAGCCGGCGGAGCAGTTTCAGGCGGATTTCGCGATCGTGGGGCCCGGAGGCCGGGAATGCGAGCTCGATGTCCCGCTCGAGGGAATCGGATCCGGTTTCCTGCGTGACAGCGAATGCGGTAGCCATGACCAAGGTCCTTTCTCGGCTTTCGGTATTCCACGGAGACTCTGCCGTGGGCAGGGCGGCCGAGAAAGGACTCCGATGGTTCAGATCACCGCAGTGCGGGAAATCAGGGGATGGTCAGGCGGGGCCGGTGGCCGACTTTTCCCTGGTCGCCGCGTTTTCCCCCGCGATGAGGTCCGGCGGGGCTCCGGGCACCAAACCGGTAGCGGATCTTCCGGATTCCACATCCGTTTCATCCGCGCGTTTTCCGGTCTTCTCGTTGGCGACCACATAGACGCCGGTCACCACGAGCACCATTCCGGCCAGGTGGTAGGCGTGCAGTTCCTCGCCGAGCAGCAGCACGGAGAGGATCGCCCCGCTGACCGGCGTGAGCGCCGTGAAGGCGGCCACGACCGCCGTGTCGACGCTGTCCAGGCTGTCGTACATGAGGACCACGGCCACGCCGTTGATGGCGACACCCGTGTAGACCATCAGCGCCCAGGTCTGCCAGGAGATCTGGGACAGTTCGGCCAGGCTGGTCTCCACCGCCGCGGGTCCGAGGAACATCAGCGCGCCGACCACCGACAGGATCAGCGACAGCATGGCCGGCGGGATCGGCCGCGACAGCAGCTTGCCGAAGGTGACGAAGACCGCCTCGCACAGGACGGCGCCCACCAGGAGCAGGGCTCCGAGCACCTCGTTGGAGCCGCCTCCGCCCGAACCGCCCGCGCTGAGCGCGTTGATGCCGGCCGCGCCCAGGACCGCGATCACGATGCCGATCCTGCGGCGTGCCGACAGCCGCTCCCGCAGGAACAGGACCGCGACCAGGCAGATGGAGATCGGGACCATGCCGAGGATGACACCGGCCTCGATCGCGCCGGTGTACTTCACCCCGTACATCGCGAGGACGCTGAACAGGAAGACGCCCAGGAGCGCCTGCGCGAAGATGACCGTGCTGTCCCTGCGGCCCGGCCGTACCCGGCCCGGCGACTTCAGCGCCACGTACACCGCGAGGACCGCGACGGCGCTGACGAGGCGGAAGAACGTGGCCGTGAAGACCGGCACTTCCTCCAGGATCAGCTTGCCCGCCACGAGGTACGAGCCGAGCAGCACGGTCGCCACGGTCATCTTGAGGTGGACGGCACGCATCATGTGACCTCCGTGAGGGGGGCGAGCGCCCGCTCGACGATGGCGGCGGTGTGCACGTCGACGGTGTCGATGACGGGGGCGTCGAACTCCTCGGGACGGATCACCAGAGGCACCTCCGTGCAGGCCAGGACCAGCGCTTCGGCGCCCGCGTCCAGCACGTCGTGGGCGATGCGCGCGAACCGCTCGCGGGTGGCCCGCGAGATGTCGCCCGTACACAGCTCGCGCTCGATGGCCTCCTGCATGAACGCCCGGTCCGGCGGCTCGGGCACCACGACCTTGATGCCCTCGGCCGCGAACTCGTCCCGGTAGAAGGCCTCTTCCATGGAGAACGCGGAGCCGAGCAGCCCCACGGTGGAGACCTTCCGGCGGGCCGCCTCCTGCGCGGTGGCGCGGCAGATGTTGATGAGGGGCAGCGCGACGCGCTCCTCGACGAGATCCGCGAACTCGTGGACGGTGTTGCAACAGATGGCGAAGAAGTCCGCGCCCGACACCTCCAGGCGCCGGGCAGCGGCGGCGATCTCCCCCGCCACCGCGTCACCGTCGCGCGCCGCGATCCATTCCACCATGGGCTGGAAATCCAGGCTCTCCAGGACGATCCGCGGTGAATGTGCTTTTCCGAGCCGCCGGTTGACCAGCCGGTTGATGCGGTCGTAGTAGGTGATGGTCGACGGAAAACTCAGACCACCGACCAACCCGATCTTCAACACCTTGCCGTGATCGGTCATATCGACTCCCGCTCGGACGCGAGTGCGGGCAGGAAGTCCCAGCCGACGTCGTTACTCATGAAATCCCCCTTGGTACCGATGCTTGCCCCGACTGTCCATTCCGGGACAGCCGGCGGAAAGCCCCGTTCATGGTTCGGATTTGCGCAGCGCCCCGGATTTGGCTCATTCCACTCGGTAGATCTGGCCGGTCTGGTGGCCCTCGATGGAACGGACGTAGGCGGCCGCGGCCCGGCGTACCGGCACCGGGTCGAAGCCGGGGAAGAAGTCGCCGTAGGCGTCCAGGGACTCCTCGAAGACCGTGGGGCTGACGGCGTTGATCCGCTGCTCGCGGGGCAGTTCGATCGCCGCGGCGCGTACGAAGGACTCGACCGCGCCGTTGGCGAGCGAGGCGACCGCACCGGTCCGGATGGGCTCCCGGGCGAGGATGCCGGTGATGAGGGTGAAGGAGCCGTTCTCCGCCACCGACGACAGCCCTTGGCGCACCAGCTCGACCTGGCTGAGAACCTTGCCCTCGAACCCGTCGCGCACGTCCTCGGCGGCGAGTTCGCCGAGCCGCTTCCAGGGCACGGTGCCCGCGGCGGAGGCCACCGCGTCCACGCGGCCCACCTGACGGTACAGCTCGGCGACGGACGCCGGATCCGTGATGTCCAGCGCGATGTCGGCGTCCTTGCGCGAGGCGGTGACGACCTCGTGGCCGCGTTCCCGCAGGGCGGTGAGCACGGCCCGGCCCAGGGTGCCGCTCGCACCGACGAGGACGATCTTCTTACGGGGAGTGGTCTGGTCGCTCATACGCCGAGGATGACCCCACCGCACCGTGCAGTCCAGCTACCTTTTCTACCGTACTCGTTAAGCTGTACTCATGATTGATGTGAAGCGCATGGTCATGCTGCGTGACCTGGCCGAACACGGAAAGGTCAGCGCCGTCGCCGATCTCCACGGCGTCACCCCGTCGGCGGTCTCGCAGCAGCTGCGCGCCCTGGAGGCGGAGGCGGGCGCCGCCCTCATGCACCGCGAGGGCCGCGGGGTGCGGCTCACGGCGGCGGGCACCGCGCTCGCCGCGGCGTGCGAGCACGTCCTGGCCGCCCTGGAACGGGCCGAGGGCGCCGTGCGCGCCCTCGACGACGATCTGAGCGGTGAACTGACCCTCGGCTGCGCCCCGAGCGCCCTGATCGCCGTCGCCGCGCCGCTGGCGGCCGAACTGGCCGAGCGCCATCCGCGTCTGGCCCTCCGGATCGTCCAGGCCGACCCGGAGGAGTCGGTGCCGCGGCTCAGGCAGCACGACCTCGATCTGGCCGTGTCGTACCGCTACCACCAGCTCGGTGCCCCGCAGCCGGGCGGCACCACGGCGGTCGCGCTCTTCGACGACCCGCTGGTGCTCGCCGTGCCGGACGCCCGCGCCGACGCGGTGCGGCGCGACGGGCTCGGGGCGCTGCGCGAGACGGCGTGGATCTCCGCGCCGGCGCCGGGCAGCTGCCACGAGATCCTGGTGCACGCCTGCCGCGACGCCGGCTTCACCCCGCGCATCGCGCACACCTACGAGGACCTGCGCTCGGCGCTCACCCTCGTCGCCACCGGCCTCAGCGCGACGATCCTGCCCCGCCTCATGTGCGACGCCCCGCCCCCGGGCGTGACGCTCCTGCCCCTGCCGGGCCGGGGCCGCACCATCGAGGCACTGGTGCGTGCGGGCTCGGAACGCCAGCCCGCGATCGCCGGAGCCCTCACGGCCCTGAAGGCCGTCACGGCCCCCCACCGCCAGCCCGCATGACCGGCCTGGGTGACTCCGGGAGCCCCGGCGAGTGAGCTGAAGGGCGCGCGGCCCTGAACCCGGTCACAGCCCAGCCCCCATGACCGGCCCGGGTCACCCCGTGCGCCCCGGCGAGTGAGCCGAAGGGGCGCGCGGGCGTCGAAAGGGAGAACGCGCGCAGGCCGCGAGGAACGAGCGGGCGAGCACGATCGACCGTCGACGCACGCACAAAGCGCCCCGGAGGCGAACCGAGCCCCAAAAAAATAAGGCGGGGACCGCCGCACCCCCGTCACCGGGGGGCGGGACGACGGCGGTCCCCGCGAGGGACACGGGCCCGGGTCAGGGCCGGTCTCCGCGTCCGCGGCGTCCGCAGGAGGTCCGGGAGCCGCTCCGTAGTCCTTGACGCCGACAACGACCAATCTGCCGCAGGCGTGTTAAGCGGGTGCTGCGGGTACGTGTCGCGCTCGTACCGATTGCGCGAACGCCCGAGCCACCCGCTCACACGCCTCCGGTCACGCTACTTCGCGGCGCCCTTGGCCCCGCCGCTCGCGAGGAAGGCGAGCAGGTCCTGACGGCTGACCACACCCGTCGGCTTGCCCTCGACCAGCACGATCGCCGCGTCCGCCGCGCCGAGCACGGACATCAGGTCGGCGACCGGCTCGCCGGAGCCGACCTGCGGCAGCGGCGCGCTCATGTGCCGCTCCAGCGGGTCCTCCAGGGAGGCGCGCTTGGTGAACAGCGCGTCGAGGAGCTCGCGTTCGACGACGGAGCCGACGACCTCGGCCGCCATGACGTCGGGGTGTCCGGCGCCCGGCTTGACGATCGGCATCTGGGAGACGCCGTACTCCCGCAGCACCTCGATGGCCTGACCGACCGTCTCCTCGGGGTGCATGTGGACGAGGGACGGCAGGCCGCCCTCCTTGTGGCGCAGTACGTCGGCGACGGTGGCGGACTCGGTGTCCTCCAGGAAGCCGTAGTCGGCCATCCACTCGTCGTTGAAGATCTTGGAGAGGTAGCCGCGGCCGGAGTCCGGCAGCAGGACGACGACGATGTCGTCGGGGCCGAGGTCCTTGGCGACCTCGAGCGCGGCGACGACCGCCATGCCGCACGAGCCGCCCACCAGGAGGCCCTCCTCCTTGGCGAGGCGGCGGGTCATCTGGAAGGAGTCCTTGTCGGAGACGGCGATGATCCGGTCGGTGCCGTCACGGTCGTAGGCGCTGGGCCAGAAGTCCTCGCCGACGCCCTCGACGAGGTACGGCCGGCCGGAGCCGCCGGAGTAGACCGAGCCCTCGGGGTCGGCGCCGATGATCTGGACCGCGCCGCCGCTGACCTCCTTGAGGTACTTGCCGGTGCCGGAGATGGTGCCGCCGGTGCCGATGCCGGCGACGAAGTGGGTGATCTTCCCGTCCGTCTGGTCCCACAGCTCGGGGCCGGTGGTCTCGTAATGCGAACGGGGGTTGTTCGGGTTGGAGTACTGGTCCGGCTTCCAGGCGCCGGGCGTCTCACGGACGAGCCGGTCCGAGACGTTGTAGTACGAGTCGGGGTGCTCGGGGTCGACGGCGGTCGGGCAGACGACGACCTCCGCCCCGTACGCCCGCAGGACGTTGATCTTGTCGGTGGACACCTTGTCGGGGCAGACGAAGATGCACTTGTAGCCCTTCTGCTGGGCCACGATGGCGAGGCCTACGCCCGTGTTGCCGGACGTGGGCTCGACGATCGTCCCGCCGGGCTTGAGAGCACCGCTCTCCTCGGCCGCCTCGATCATGCGGACCGCGATGCGGTCCTTGACCGAGCCGCCGGGGTTGAAGTACTCGACCTTGGCCAGGACGGTCGCCTGAATGCCGGCTGTGACGTTGTTGAGCTTCACCAGCGGGGTGTTGCCGACGAGGCTGATCATCGAGTCGTGGAATTGCACCGTAATCTCCGGGGTCTCCGTAATGGTGCGGCCAGCGTATGCGTAGTCGGAGCGGGTTACGGGGCAGTTAGACCCTGAACGGCTTGAAGGAGGTGACCGCCCCTATGTCGAGGGCGAGGGTGGCGCGGCGGATCGCGGCGGGCGCGGCGTACGGCGGCGGGAGCATCGGGCTGCTCGGTGTGGCGGCGGTGGGCGTGCTCCTGGCCGAGGTGCAGCTGGCGAAGAGGTCGGTGGGGGGCGGAGTGGCGCCGCTGCCACCGGGGGCGGAAGGTCTGTACGGACGCTCTTTCGCGGCTGCGGATCCCACCTCCGCCCCGCTGCGGCTGGCCCTTCTGGGTGATTCGACGGCGGCGGGTCAGGGCGTGCGCCGGTCCGGCCAGACGCCGGGGGCGCTGCTCGCCTCGGGTCTCGCGGCGGTGGCGGAGCGTCCGGTGGATCTGCGGAACGTGGCGCTGCCGGGCGCGCGGTCGGACGACCTGGAGCGTCAGGTGTCTCTTCTGCTGTCGGCTCCGGCGGGGCCGCCGGACGTGTGCGTGATCATGATCGGCGCGAACGACGTGACGCACCGGATGCCGCCGACGGAGTCGGTGCGGCATCTGGCGGCGGCGGTGCGGCGGCTGCGGACGGCGGGGTCCGAGGTGGTCGTCGGGACCTGCCCCGATCTGGGGACGATCGAGCCGGTGTACCAGCCGCTGCGGTGGCTGGCGCGGCGGGTGTCACGGCAGCTGGCGGCGGCGCAGACGATCGTGGTGGTGGAGCAGGGCGGGCGGACGGTGTCGCTGGGGGATCTGCTGGGTCCCGAGTTCGCGGCCAATCCCCGCGAGATGTTCGGGGTGGACAACTTCCACCCGTCGGCGGAGGGGTACGCCACGGCGGCGATGGCGGTGCTGCCGACGGTGTGCGCGGTGCTCGGCGTCTGGCCGGAGACGGACCGCCTGGAGCCGGACCGCCACGAGGACCTGCTGCCGGTGGCGAAGGCGGCGGCGGAGGCGGCGAAGGAGGCCGGTACGGAGGTCACGGGGGTACGGGCTCCCTGGGCACTGCTCAAGCACCGCCGCCGTCGGCGCCTTCCGGAGCCGGCGGTCACGGCGGCCGAATCGGAGCCGGGATCGCAGCCGGAGCCGGGATCGGAGCCGGAAGCGGCTCCGTCGGCGGAGGACGCCCGCCGGCCGTGACGGGCGGGCCGGGAGCGCGGCACCCTGGAACGTGGGGATGCCGCTCTTGGGATCCTCCGCGTTCCCGACTGAGCGCCCGCTTAGAAAAGAGGCCCGCATCACATGGCCAGGCCGGTGACCAACGCGATACGTACGGGTAACTTCCCCTTCAGTCCTGCCAGAACCGCACCGCACCCCCTCCTGGAGCCGTGATGCCCGAAGCCGTCATCGTCTCGACCGCCCGCTCCCCGATCGGCCGGGCCTTCAAGGGCTCCCTGAAGGACCTGCGGCCCGACGACCTCACCGCGACCATCGTCCAGGCCGCCCTGGCCAAGGTCCCCGAGCTCGACCCGCGGGACATCGACGACCTGATGCTCGGCTGCGGCCTTCCCGGCGGCGAGCAGGGCAACAACCTGGGCCGGATCGTCGCCGTCCAGATGGGGATGGACCACCTCCCCGGCTGCACGGTCACCCGCTACTGCTCCTCCTCGCTCCAGACCTCCCGCATGGCGCTGCACGCCATCAAGGCCGGTGAGGGCGACGTCTTCATCTCGGCCGGTGTGGAGATGGTCTCGCGGTTCGTGAAGGGCAACTCCGACTCGCTGCCGGACACGCACAACCCGTTCTTCGCCGAGGCCGAGGCCCGCACCGCCACCGTGGCCGCCTCGGAGGGCTCCAGCTGGCACGACCCGCGCGAGGACGGCCTCGTCCCCGACGCGTACATCGCCATGGGGCAGACCGCCGAGAACCTGGCCCGCCTCAAGGGCATCAGCCGCCAGGAGATGGACGAGTTCGGCGTACGGTCCCAGAACCTCGCCGAGCAGGCCATCAAGAACGGCTTCTGGGAGCGCGAGATCACGCCGGTGACGACCCCGGACGGGACCGTCGTCTCCACCGACGACGGCCCGCGCGCCGGAGTCACCCTGGAGGGCGTCCAGGGCCTCAAGCCGGTCTTCCGCCCCGACGGCCTGGTGACCGCGGGCAACTGCTGCCCGCTGAACGACGGTGCCGCGGCGCTCGTGATCATGTCGGACACCAAGGCGCGTGAGCTGGGCCTGACCCCGCTCGCCCGCATCGTCTCCACCGGCGTCTCGGGCCTCTCCCCCGAGATCATGGGCCTCGGCCCGGTCGAGGCGTCCAAGCAGGCCCTCAAGCGCGCCGGCCTGACGATCGGCGACATCGATCTGGCCGAGATCAACGAGGCCTTCGCCGCCCAGGTGATCCCGTCCTACCAGGACCTGGGTCTGGACCTGGACAAGGTGAACGTCAACGGCGGCGCCATCGCCGTCGGCCACCCCTTCGGCATGACCGGCGCCCGCATCACCGGCACGCTGATCAACAGCCTCCAGTTCCACGACAAGCAGTTCGGCCTGGAGACGATGTGCGTGGGCGGCGGCCAGGGCATGGCGATGGTCATCGAGCGGCTGAGCTGAGCCGAAGAACCGAGCGGCTTGAGCCGAGAAGGCCGTGCGGCCTTCGTGAGCAGCGCTCCCATGGCCTTCTGACGCGGATCCCAACCGTCCCGCGTCCCAGCCGTGACCGAATCTCCCCCAGGATGTGACCTACGTCCCGGGGGAGATTCGTTCCCGCAGGTCACGGCCGTCCCGGCACTAAACACCAGGCACAAATACCTGTCCAATTCGTGACGTAATGCACTGACAGGGGGCGCGCTCCCAGGACACTCTGATGTAGGAAGTCGGGGGATCGACTCGAAATCGGGAGTACGTCAGTGAGCGCCATGTCTCTTGCCCTGCTGGTGACCACGGCCGCCGCCACGGCCGTGGGCGCCGCCGCCCTGCACGCCGCCCACGGTCTCCGTAAGCAGGTCGCCGCTCTGCGTAGCGAACTGTCCACCGGACACGGCGTGTCCGTGCCGCACGCCCGCCCGACGCCCGCCGCCGAGATACGCGCCGCGGTCGCCGAGGCGCTGGCCGAGGAGCGCGAGCGCGAGCTGGCCGAGGCGCGGGCCTTCTGGGCCGCGCAGGAGACCCGGGACGCGGCCGACTCCCCCTCCCTGCTCGGCGGCCTGTCGGGCACCGCCGAGGACGGCCCCTTCTTCGTGCCGCGCCAGGCCGACTTCGTGGGCCTGGAGGCGATGGCCCTGGAGGCGATGGAGGCGGAGGCCGCCGCGCTCGACGGCGCCGGCCCCGAGAGCGTCCTGGACGAGTTCCCGGAGCTCGTCGAGTACACCGAGTACGCGGAGGACTCCCCCGAGCTGGCCGCCGCCCGCCGCCGGCACCCCTCGCACCCGGACTTCGTGCCGGTCCAGACGCCCGTGGTGACGGATCATGAACGCACGGTGGCCCGCCTCGAACAGCTCGCGGAGACGGGCACGGCGCTGACCGACGTGCGCCCCGGCCCGCTCGGCACGCTCGACGTGTACGTCTTCGCCGACGGCACCACGCTCTGTATGACCCCCGGCCACCGGGAGACCGCGGAACGCCTCGCGGAGGCGCTGCGCGCGGGCCACACTCCGGTGCTCCTCGGCGGCTCGGGCGTCTCGGGCGCGTACGCCCTGACGTTCTCCTACGGGGCCGCGGACGACGAGAACGTCTACATCCTGGCCGACCGCGTCATCGCGTCGCTCTAGCGCCCGTGGAGGCGCGCCTCAGGGCGCGCCGGGGCCCATCCGACCCGATCCGCCGGACATCCACCCTTCGGAGAGCCGCCGAAGACCCGCCGAAGACCCGCCGAAGACCCGCCGAAGACCCGCTTACAGCCCTACAGCCCCGCCCGCTCCGTCGCCCGCCGTACGAGATCCACGGCCTCGCCCAGTTCCCGCTCCGGGGCGCCGGCCGGGGCGGTTCGCAGAATCTCCGCCAGATCGTTTCCGGCGACCACAAGTTGGTCCGCGACGGTGAAGACGCCCGCGTCCGGCATGATCCGAGCGGCGCCCCCGGGCTCCTCGATCCGCTGGGCCCGCAGCGCCAACTCCCTTGCCAGCTCCAGCCCTTCGGCGGCGGCGCCGCGCTGGAGACGGCTCTGCGGGGCGGTCCGCAGCCGGTCCGCGAACCGCTCCACGGCGGCGGTCAGTTCACTCGTATCAAGCACTCCGCGACCCTACGCGCCCTCCAGGGACTGTTGCCAACAGGCCGACGCTCAGGCACGGTGACGGGAAGGAGCACACGGCAACACGCGTCCGGAGGCGCCGATGTCCCACGTCTTCTCCGAAGAGACCCACCGCAATCTGCTCGCCCGCATCCCCCATTGCACCGGTCGTGAAGTGTCCGACTGGCTTCGCACCGTCGAGGAAGGCCCCTCCCTCGTCCGCTTCGAGGAGAAGGTGAGCTGGCTCCGGGGCGAACACGACCTCGCGTACGGCCACGCGAAAGCGATCATCCACGAGTACGACCTCCGACGGGCGGCCCGCAGGCTGCTCTGACACCCACCCCGGGCGGCTCTCCGGCACCGCGCCGGAGGGCCGTCACGTCACGTTCCGCCCCAGGAACCCCCGTACCAGCGCCGCGATCTCCGGCCCGTGCGTCTCCAGGGCGAAGTGCCCGGCGTCGAGGAGGTGTATCTCCGCGTCCGGCAGGTCCCGCGCGAACGCCTCCGCGCCCGCGGGCCCGAAGATCTCGTCATGGCGGCCCCAGGCCGCGAGCAGCGGTGGCCGGTGGGTGCGGAAGTACTCCTGGAAGGCGGGATAGCCGTCCAGGTTGAATTGGTAGTCCCAGAAGAGCTGAAGCTGGATCTCCTTGTTGCCGGGCCGGTCGAGGCCGGCCTGGTCCAGGGTCCAGGTCTCCGGCCCCACCCGGTCGAGCCGGTCGGCCGGGACGCCGTGGGTGTACTGCCAGCGAGTGGCCTCGGCGGTCAGCAGCTCCCGCACGGCGGGCTCGTTCGCCTCCCGGTCCTTCGCGTGGGCGAAGAGCACGTCCCAGAAGGGCGTGAAGCCCTCCAGATAGGCGTTTCCGCTCTGGCTGACGATCGCCGTGACCCGCTCGGGGTGGCGCGAGGCGATCCGCAGCCCGATGGGAGCGCCGTAGTCCTGGAGGTAGAGCGCGAACCGGTCGACCCCGAGCCGGTCGAGGAGCGCGAGCGTGATCTCGCCGAGCTTCTCGAAGCTGTACGGGAAGTCGGCCACGGACGGGGCGGCGGAGGCGCCGAAGCCGAGGTGGTCGGGCGCGATCAGGTGGTAGGAGTCGGCCAGCTCGGCCATCAGCCCTCGGTACATGTGCGAACTGGACGGGAAGCCGTGCAGCAGTACGAGGGTGGGGCGGCCGGGGTCTCCGGCCTCCCGGTAGAAGACGTCGAGCCCGTCGATGGTCTCGGTACGGGCACGCAGGGCGAACGCGGACATGGCAACCTCCCCTTCGGGGGAGAACGATCGTTCTCCCGTTTCCCCTGTAGAGTAGGAGAACGATGGTTCTCCAGGCAAGCACACGCGAGGCGCACGAGGGGTGAGCGGACGATGGACACGGAAACCGCCGAACTGAAGCTCCTGGAGGCCGCCGAGGCCCTCTTCGACGAGCGCGGGGTGCAGGCCGTCGGCATGGACGCCATCCGTACCGCGTCCGGCGTCTCCCTCAAGCGGCTCTACCAGCTGTTCCCCTCCAAGGACCATCTGGTGTGGGCCGTCCTCAAGCGCCGCGACAGCGCCGTGCGCGAGGCCATCGCCGCCCATGGGGCCGCCCGCGCCACCACGCCGCACGAGCGTGCCCTCGCGGTCTTCGACTATCTGGGCGACTGGTTCGCGGACCCCGGCTTCCGCGGCTGCGCCTTCATCAACACCTTCGGGGAGATGGGCGGCATCTCAGCGGACGTGGCCGACATCGCCCGTGGGCACAAGCGGGCGCTGCGGCAGTACTTCGCCGAGCAGACCGACGCGCTCGGGGCGCCCCAGGAGCTCGCCGACCAGCTGGCGATCCTCGCCAACGGCGCCATGGCCGTCGCGGGCATCAGCGGCTCCGCCGAACCGGCCGCCCAGGCGAAGAGCGCGGCGAAGACCCTGCTGGACGCGGCCCTCGCGCGGCTATGAGGGCCCAGGGCCCCCGGGACACGCGGACACACGGAAGGGCCCGCCCGGCGGAAGCCGGACGGGCCCTTCGTCACGCGGTCACAGAGGTGACCCCGGAGTGCGTCAGTCGTCGCCCTGGAGGATCGACAGCACACGCAGCATCTCCAGGTAGATCCACACCAGGGTCATGGTGAGGCCGAAGGCCGCCAGCCAGGACTCCTCGCGGGGGGCGCCGTACGTCACGCCGTCCTCGACCTGCTTGAAGTCGAGGGCGAGGAAGCAGGCGCCGAGGATGATGCCGATGACACCGAAGAGGATGCCGAGGCCGCCGCTGCGGAAGCCGAGACCGTCACCGCCGCCGAAGACGGCGAACAGGAGGTTGGCCATCATCAGGAGCATGAAGCCCATGGCGGCCGCGATCACGAAGCCGTAGAAACGGCGGGTGACGCGGATCCAGCGCATCTTGTAGGCGATCAGCACACCGGCGAAGACCGCCATCGTGCCCATGACCGCCTGGACCACCACACCCGGGGAGATGTAGGTGGAGACGGCGCTGGAGATCACTCCGAGGAAGACGCCCTCGAAGGCGGCGTACGTCAGGATGATCGCCGGCGAGGCCTTGCGCTTGAAGGACTGGACCATCGCCAGGACGAACGCCACCAGGGCGGCGCCGATGGCGATGCCGTAGGACTTGCCGATGTTCGCCGGGTCGACGGGCAGCAGCACCCACGACAGGGCGGCGGTCAGCACGACCGTGCCGAGCGTCATGGCCGTACGGCTCACGACGTCGTCGATCGTCATTACATTGCCGCGGACCTGCGGCGGGGCGCCCACCTGGGCGTCCGGGGCGTAGGGGTTGCTCGCGTACGGGTTCGTCGCGCCCTCGGCGTACGGGTTCGTTCCGACGGCGGGGCCCCCGGCCTGCGACTGCTGCGCGTTGAAGCCGGCGTAGCCGTTGTCGCGGCTGAACCCCCGTCGCGAGAAGACCGGGTTACTGCTCCTCATCTCACTCCTCCATGGCCGCACTGCGCGGCCTTGCGTCAAGAGTAATGCGGAAGCAAAAGAATCTCCCTAGTGCTCGGGGAGGATCTTTCCTCGATCGTTAAGGAAGCCCGGCCGGGAACGGCGGGGCCAGAGGGGGAGCTGTGCCCGGAACCGGACTCGAACCGGTACGGCCCGAAGGCCAGCGAGGTTTAAGCTCGCCGTGTCTGCATTCCACCATCCGGGCGTGACGCGCGGCTCCGCGTTGGCACATGAGCCTATCGGGGCGCTTCCCCCGTTCAGCGGAACGGCGACCCGATGTTGTCTTATTTTATTGACGTCTGAGGGTGCGTCAGTGCAGGTGGGGGCCGATCTGACGAAGTGTGACGGGGCTCGCAGGCGCAAAGGCGCACACGCGGGAATGACGGAAAGTCGCCGCCCCGCGACGCATTCCCCACGGGGTATCGGGGCGGCCGGCGCTCCCGCGGAGATCTCAGGGGCGCCGTCATACCTCAGGAGGAGAGCCGGGGCACGCGGTCCGACTCGAGACTGCCCCGGGAACGGGCATGGGGGCGGACGTCCCGGCCCGTAACGCTCGACACGATGGAGTGGTTCCCGAACGCACCGTTCCGACAGGAGTCACCCTCGTGAAGACCACCTCCACCGTGCCCCGCGCCACCGCGGTGGCAGCCCGCGCCACGGATCTCTCGAAGGTCTACGGACAGGGCGAGACCCAGGTGGTCGCCCTGGACCGGGTCACCGTGGACTTCCGGCAGGGGGAGTTCACCGCGATCATGGGGCCCTCCGGCTCCGGCAAGTCGACCCTGATGCACTGCGTCGCCGGCCTGGACTCCTTCAGCTCCGGCTCGGTCCGGCTCGGCGAGACGGAGCTCGGCACCCTGAAGGACAAGCAGCTCACGCAGCTGCGCCGGGACAAGATCGGCTTCATCTTCCAGGCGTTCAACCTGCTGCCGACGCTGACGGCGCTCGAGAACATCACGCTGCCGATGGACATCGCCGGCCGCAAGCCCGACAAGCAGTGGGTGGAGCGGGTCATCGACATGATCGGGCTCTCGGGCCGGCTGAGCCACCGCCCCGCGCAGCTCTCCGGCGGCCAGCAGCAGCGCGTCGCCGTGGCCCGCGCGCTGGCCTCCCGCCCCGAGATCATCTTCGGTGACGAGCCGACCGGAAACCTGGACTCCCGCTCGGGCGCGGAGGTGCTGGGCTTCCTGCGCAACTCGGTACGGGAGCTGGGGCAGACGGTCGTCATGGTGACCCACGACCCGGTGGCCGCCTCCTACGCGGACCGGGTGATCTTCCTCGCGGACGGCCGGATCGTCGACGAGATGATCGCCCCGACGGCGGACGGCGTGCTCGACCGCATGAAGGCCTTCGACGCCAAGGGCCGCACGAGCTGAGGCGGCCGGGGCCCGGCCCCGGTATCCCGTCTCCCTCGACCTTCGCCCCGCAGGGGCCACCACTCCAGGACACATCCATGTTCCGTACCGCCTTGCGCAACGTTCTCGCGCACAAGGCCAGGCTGCTGATGACCGTGCTCGCCGTGATGCTCGGCGTGGCCTTCGTCTCCGGCACGCTGGTCTTCACCGACACCCTCTCCAACGCCTTCCGCAACCAGTCGGCCAAGAGCTACGACAACGTGGCCGTCGCCGTCTCCGCACTGCACGACGCCGACGACCCCGACAAGACGCCCGGCCTCTCCGAGGAGGTGCGGCGGAAGATCGAGGGCGTCGACGGGGTCGCCGAGGCGACCGGCCGGGTCAGCGGCTTCGCCGGTGTGCCCGACAAGGACGGCAAGCTCATCGGCGTCGGCTGGTCCAACAAGGGCACGAACTTCGCCCCCGGCAAGGACGGCGAGGACCCGGCGTACCAGTTCACCGACGGCTCGGGGCCGGTGCGGGACGACCAGATCGCCCTCGACGAGGAGACCGCGGTCAAGGGCGGCTACCAGGTCGGTGACACCGTCCGGGTCGCCACCAACGGTCCGGTGAAGGAGTACGGCCTCGCCGGCGTCTTCACCACCGAGGACGGTGCCGTGAGCGCGGGCGGCAGCCTGGTCCTCTTCGACACCGACGTGGCGCAGAAGCTGTACGTCGAGCCCGGCTTCTTCCAGGACATCACCGTCGCGGCGAAGCCCGGCGCCGACGCCTCGAAGATCCTCGCCGCGGTCGAGCCGCTGGTCGGCGAGAGCGGCGAGGCCCAGACCGGGCAGGCGCTCGCCGACCAGCAGGCCAAGGACATCGAGTCCGGCCTGAGCGTGCTCAACCAGATGCTGCTCGCCTTCGCCGGCATCGCGCTCTTCGTCGGTGTCTTCCTGATCTCCAACACCTTCACGATGCTGGTCGCCCAGCGCACCAAGGAGCTGGCCCTGATGCGCGCGGTCGGTGCCTCGCGCAAGCAGATCACCCGCTCGGTGCTCGCCGAGGCCGGGCTGGTCGGTCTGGTCGCCTCCCTCGTCGGCTTCGGCCTCGGCGTGCTGCTCGCGATGGGTCTGCGCTCGGGCATGTCCGCCTTCGGCCTGAAGGTGCCGGGCGGCGAGCTGGTCGTCACCTCCACTCCGCTGATCTCCGCGCTCGCCGTCGGTGTGCTGATCACGATGCTCGCCGCCTGGCTGCCGGGCCGCAGGGCCGCGAAGATCCCGCCGGTGGCGGCGATGAGCAGTGTCCACGCGGTGGCCACCACCAAGTCGCTGGTCGTGCGCAACTCCATCGGCGCGGCGATCACCGCCCTCGGTGCCGTCGGCATCATCGCCGGGGCCGGCAAGGGCGGCGAGACGGGCCGCATGCTGATCGGCGCGGGCGCGTTCTTCACCCTCGTCGGTGTGATCGTGCTGATCCCGCTGCTGTCCCGCCCCGTGATCACCCTCGCCCGGCCCCTGCTGAAGTCCTTCGGGGTCGCGGGCAAGCTGGCCGGGCAGAACGCGGTCCGCAACCCCCGCCGTACCGGCGCCACCGCCTCCGCCCTCGCCATCGGCCTGACCCTGGTCACCGGCCTGTCGGTGCTGGGCGCCACGGTCGGCTCGGCGCTGGACCGGATGACGACCGACCAGATCAAGGCCGACTACATGGTCTCCATGGCCAGCGGCGACGGCCTGAACCAGGCGGCCCTGGACGCGCTGGAGAAGGTGCCGGGGGTCGCGGCGGTCTCCCCGCAGCAGGCCGGCTACTTCGAGATCAAGGGCGACTTCGCGTCGGTCTCCGGTGTCACCCCCGGCGACATCGAGAAGGTCCTCAGGCTGAACGTCACCAGCGGCTCGCTCGCCTCCCTGGCGGACGGGAAGATCGCGGTCGCCGACAAGACGGCCGACAAGCAGGGCTGGAAGGTCGGCACGGCCCTCCCCGTGGAGTACCTGGACAAGAAGAAGGAGAAGCTGACGGTCGGCGCGGTCTTCGAGAGCAGCGAGTTCGTCTCGCCGGTCCTCGTCGACACGAAGATCCTCAACGCCCACGACTCCAAGCCGTACATCCCGCAGATCTTCGTGTCGATGGAGGGCGGCCAGACGGCGGCCGGTGAGAAGGCGCTGATCCAGGCGCTCGGCGACAACCCGGCCATCACGGTGATGGACCACAAGGACATCCGTGACGCGTTCGGCGGCCAGATCAACCTGATGCTGAACATCATGTACGGCCTGCTGGCGATGGCTCTGATCATCGCGGTGCTCGGTGTCGTCAACACCCTCGCCATGTCGGTGTTCGAGCGGCAGCAGGAGATCGGCATGCTGCGGGCGATCGGCCTGGACCGTCGCCGGGTGAAGCGGATGGTCCGTCTGGAGGCCGTGGTCATCGCGCTGTTCGGCGCGGTGGTCGGCATCGGTCTCGGCTCCTTCCTCGGCTGGGCCATCGGCGAGACGATGAAGAGCAGCCTGCCGGGCTACGCGCTGGTGCTGCCCTGGGACCGGATCGGCGTCTTCCTGCTCCTCGCCGGCCTGGTCGGTGTGCTGGCCTCGCTCTGGCCGGCCCGCAGCGCGGCCAGGCTGAACATGCTGACCGCCATCAAGGCGGAGTGACGGCGGTACGGACACGGCGAAGGGCCGGACACCCCCGGGGGTGTCCGGCCCTTCGCCGTTCGCGCGCGTCCACCGTCCGCGCGCTCCGGTCGTCAGCTGCCTTCGCAGTAGCTCATCAGCCGGTCGTGGTTGGCCCTGTACTGGTCGTACAGCGCGGCGTCGTCGATCTTCAGCAGCGTCTCGTCGTTGGCCCGCAGCGCCGGGTAGGTGTAGTTGTGGCTGCCGGTGAAGACCAGCTTCCGGCCGGAGGTGCCGTTGTACGTGCCCTCCACGAGCAGGTACTTGGAGTGGAGTCCGACCTTGGCGACGCCGGTCCCCCGGTCCTCCTGGCACTCCACGCGCTTGGTGAGCTTGCCCGAGATGATGCTCTCGACACCGCTGCTCATCGATTCGGCCGCGCCGTCGTGGGCGAGGATCACCGAGCACCCGGCGTTCTTCAGGGCGACGAGCTCGGTGGCGACCTCGTCACGGGTGAAGAGGTTGGCGGCCATCCGCACCTGGGTGCCGCCGGAACAGCTCACGTTGTCCAGGATCAGCTTGATCGTGTCGGTGGACGCGTCGTTGTCGAAGGTGGTGCCGGCGGCTTCCTTGCGGGGGAAGAAGTACGTCTTGTACGCGCCGCTCTCCGGGGTCTTGTAATAGTGGCTCAGGCCGGTGGAGGAGGTTCCGTAGGCGAGCAGGTCGGCCCAGTAGGCGCGGTAGATCGCGTAGAGGCCGCTGTCGACGATCGTGACCGCGTTGTTGAAGAGGTCCGTGCGCTGGACGTTGGTCATGTTGGCCGAGGTCTGCACCACCACGTCGTTCGCGCCCCCGGTGGACGAGAACAGGAAGAACTTGTTGTGGTTGATGGCGCCGTCGGGGTCGTTGGGCAGCTTGCGGGTTCCGATGCAGCCACGGCCCGCCGGGCAGGCGAAGACCCAGGAGCCCTGGGTGCGGTCGGTGCCGAGCCGCTCGGCGAGCCGGGTGTACTCGCCGCCGCTCATGGTGGTGGAGGTGTGGTCCACGATCACCTTGACGTCGACCCCGCGGTTCTTGGCGGCGTGGAGCGCGTCGGTGACCGTGTCCTCGGTGAAGGTGTAGAGGCCGGCGGTGATGGTGGAGCCGGCGGGGGCCTGGTCGATCAGCCCGAGGATGTGGTCGCGGACGCGGCTCTGGGCGGCGCTGTCGCCGGCCGGGTCGTTGAAGGTGGCGGTGGTGGTCACGGCCGCGGCGGCCGTGACGGCGGCCGGGACCGCGGAGGCCGTGGCGGCGGACGTCGGGGAGGCGTTGCCCGGCACGGCCGCGACGGACAGGAGTCCGGCGCCGACGGCCAGGGTGAGCAGCAGACGGATCGGGCGGTGCACGACGGGTTTCCCCCTAGGGCCTGGGCGGCTCGTATCCGGCATACCGGAGTATGCGGCGTATACATGACAATTCCCGGCTCGGAGAAGAGGGGGTGCCGGCCGTCGCCGGCACCCCCTCTCGACGAGCCCGAAGGCCCGAAGGTATCAACGCGGGAGCGACTCGTTCCACACCCGCGGGCGCAGCGCCACGCCGGACGTGCCCTCCTCCGGTGTCTTCACCGCCAGGAACTGGTTGACGCCGATCCGGTTGCGTTCGAAGGAGACCGCGGAGGCCGCCATGTAGAGCCGCCAGATTCTCGCCCGGCCCGGTGACACCAGCCGGACGGCCTCGGCCCAGCGCGCCTCCAGGTTGGCCACCCAGCGGCGCAGCGTGAGGGCGTAGTGCTCGCGGATGGCCTCCACGTCCCGCACCTCGAAGCCGGCGTCCTCCAGGGTGGCGAGCGTGCGGCCCATCGGAGCGAGCTCCCCGTCGGGGAAGACGTACGCGTCGATGAACTCGTCCACCTCGTAGGTGGCTTCGTCCGGCGTGGGGCGGCGGGAGATCTGGTGGTTGAGCAGTCGGCCGCCCGGCTTGAGGAGCGCGTACAGGGTGTCGGCGTACTCGCGGTAGCGGACCTCGCCGACGTGCTCGGCCATGCCGATCGAGGAGATCGCGTCGTACGGACCGTCCTTGACGTCGCGGTAGTCCTGCACCCGGATCTCGATCCGGTCCGTCAGCCCCTCCTCGGCGATCCGCTTGCGGGCGAAGACGGCCTGCTCGCGGGAGAGGGTGACGCCGACGACCTGGGCGCCGTACTCGCGGGCCGCGTGGATGGCCATGGAGCCCCAGCCGCAGCCGACGTCGAGGAGCCGGTCGCCCCCCTTCAGCCGCAGCTTGCGGGCGATGAGATCCAGCTTGTCGCGCTGGGCGTCCTCCAGCGTGCCGTCCTCGGTCCAGTACGCGCACGAGTAGACCATCGAGGGCCCCAGCACCAGGGCGTAGAAGTCGTTGCCCACGTCGTAGTGGTGACTGATCGCCTGCTTGTCCCGGTGCTTGCTGTGCCGGGAGCCGGTGCGCCGCCGCATCTCCTCGGCGGGCGGCGCCGGCGGCGGGAAGGGCCCGCCGAGCTTCAGCAGGGCGCGGGCCGCGGCACGGAGCTTCGGGTCGCGGACGGTTTCCAGGGCGCTTCTGGTCTCCTCGGCGCGCTCCCAGATGAGCCCGGCGAGCCGGTCAAGGACCTCGTACAGATCGCCCTCGACGTCGATCTCACCGGCCACCCAGGCCCGGGCGAGGCCGAGTTCGCCGGGCTTCCAGAGCAGCCTGCGCAGGGCGCGGCGCTCCCGGACGACCAGAACGGGGCCGCCCACAGGTCCGGCTTCGCTGCCGTCCCAGGCCCGCAGGCGCACCGGGAGCGGGGCTCCCAGCAGATCCTCGGCGAGAGTGGTCAGCCGCAACGCGGCGTCGGCCATGGTGCACACCTCCGTGATGTCGTGCCCCAGAAAGGTTCGTCACCACGTAAACACCCTCGGTAGGCGATTACAGTCCCGCCGTCGCGCAACGAGTCGGCAAAACACCCGGGCGGACATGCCGAAGGACCGTCCGCACCACGGATGGCGGACGGCCCTTCGGCATTTACGGTCGTACGGGTACGGCGGTGGAGCTAGGAGGCCTTGGCCTTCTCCTGGCTCGCCTGGGCGACGGGCGCCGGGGCGGGCTTGGCGGCCTCGTAGAACTCCTCGCGCGGCGTCTCCATCGCACCGAGGGAGACGACCTCGCGCTTGAGGAACATCGCGAGGGTCCAGTCGGCGAAGACGCGGATCTTGCGGTTCCAGGTCGGCACGGCCATGCCGTGGTAGCCACGGTGCATGTACCAGGCGAGACGGCCCTTGAGCTTGATCTTCATCTTGCCCATGACGATCATCGCGACGCCCTTGTGCAGGCCGAGGCCGGCGACCGCGCCCTTGTTGGCGTGGCTGTACTCCTTCTGCGGGAAGCCCCGCATGCCGGAGACCACGTTGTCGCCGAGGACCTTCGCCTGGCGCAGCGCGTGCTGGGCGTTCGGCGGGCACCAGGCGTTCTCCACACCGGCCTTGCGGGCGGCGAGGTCCGGAACCTGGGCGTTGTCGCCCGCGGTCCAGATGTAGTCGGTGCCGGTGACCTGGAGGGTCGGCTGGGCGTCCACGTGGCCGCGCGGGCCGAGCGGGAGGCCGAAGCGGGACAGCGCCGGGTTGGGCTTGACGCCCGCGGTCCACACGATGGTGTTGGAGTCGACCTCCAGGCCGTTCTTCAGCACGACGTGGCCGTCGACGCAGGAGTCCATCGACGTCGAGAGGTAGATCTCGACGCCGCGGCCCTCGAGGTGCTCCTTGCCCCAGCGGCCCAGCTCCGGGCCCACCTCGGGAAGGATCTTGTCGGCGGCGTCGACCAGGATGAAGCGCATGTCCTCACGCTTCACGTTGGTGTAGTACTTCGCCGCGTCGCGGGCCATGTCCTCGACCTCGCCGATGGTCTCCGCACCGGCGAAGCCGCCGCCCACGAAGACGAAGGTCAGCGCCTTGCGGCGGACCTCCTCGTCGGTCGTCGAGTCGGCCTTGTCCAGCTGCTCCAGGACGTGGTTGCGGAGGCCGATGGCCTCCTCCACGCCCTTCATGCCGATGCCCTGCTCGGCGAGGCCGGGGATCGGGAAGGTGCGGGAGACCGCGCCCATCGCGATGACGAGGTAGTCGAAGGGAAGGTCGTAGGCCTCGCCGACGAGCGGCGCGACCGTGGCGACCTTGCGGTCCTGGTCGATGCTGGTCACACGACCGGTGAGCACCTCGGCTCCGCGCACGACGCGTCGCAGCGGGACGACGACGTGGCGCGGCGAGATGCTGCCTGCGGCGGCTTCGGGGAGGAAGGGCTGGTACGTCATGTACGACCGCGGGTCGACGACCGTGACGGTCGCCTCGCCGAAACGCATCTTCTTCAGAATGCGTCGAGCCGCGTACAGGCCTACGTACCCACCGCCTACTACGAGGATCCTGGGACGCTCCGTGGTGCTCATGCCATCGAGTATCCACCCCTCCGAGGGGGGTCGCTCGTGCGCCCCTTCACAAGCTTCGAGGGGAGCTCTGCTACACTGCGCGGCCCACGTGACCCAGGTCATGGTGCAGCAAAGGAACCGCGGTGTTACGGCGGACGTTGTTCACCCCTGTTGAACTGGCCTGGAGAGGCCTCGTTAACCCTGAACCACGAGGTGCGTTCACACGATGGAAACAGAGTGCGAACGGGGCTCCCCGCCTACGAAAGCGCCCCGGCAGGGGCCTTGGGGGCCGCCAAGACCCTCCATGACCCCCATCGGGGCGCTTTTCCTTGTGAAGAACTTCACGAAGTTTTCCGACGGTCCGTCGCGGGACGTGGCGCGGTGCGCCCGTTATGCCACGGACAGGGCGATTCCGTCGAGGATGTCGTGCTCACTGACGACGACCTCCCGGGCCCCCGTGCGCTCCATGATCTCCAGGAGGACCAGGGCTCCCGCGGCGATGACGTCGACCCGGCCGGGGTGCATGACGGGGATCGCGGCCCGCTCGTCATGGGTCGAGGTGAGCAACCGGCCGGTCACCTCGGCGACCTGGTCGTAGGAGATCCGCGAGTGGTGGATCTTCGTGGAGTCGTACTCCGTGAGCCCGAGCGCGATGGCGGCGACGGTCGTCACCGATCCGGCGAGCCCGACGAGGGTACGGGCCTCGGTGATCGGCACCGTCCTCCCGGCCAGGTCGAGCGCGGCCCGGATGTCGGCGCGGACGGCCTCGATCTCGGCGGCCGCCGGCGGATCGCTGCGGACGTGCCGCTCGGTCAGGCGTACACAGCCGATGTCGACGGAACGGGCCGCCTCCACGTGCTGGTTGCCGACGACGAACTCCGTGGAGCCGCCGCCGATGTCCACGACCAGATAGCGGTCGGTGCCGTGCAGCTCGGCGGTGGCGCCGGTGAAGGAGAACTCCGCCTCCTGGTCGCCACTGATCACCTCGGGCTCGACGCCCAGGATCTCCACCACGCCGTCGACGAACTCGTCCCGGTTCTCGGCGTCCCGCGAGGCGGAAGTGGCCACGAAGCGGAGCTTCTCGGCGCCGAGTTCCTCGATGACGGCCGCGTACGCGCGGCAGGCCGCGAAGGTCCGCTCCAGGGCCTCGGGCGCGAGCCGGCCGGTCTTGTCGACACCCTGGCCGAGCCGGACGATCGTCATCCGCCGGTCCAGCTCGATCAGCTCACCCGTCTCGGGGTGGACGTCGGCGACGAGGAGGCGGATGGAGTTCGTCCCGCAGTCGATGCCCGCGACCCGGGTCATTCGGCCGCCCCCTTCTCCGACTTCTCCGCGCACGGCGTGACGCAGGGCCCCTTGGCCCACCACTCCGGCAGCATCGCGATCGCCTCGTCGCCCAGCGGGTTGACCCCGGGACCGGCGGCCAGCGAGTGGCCGACCAGGACGTGCAGGCACTTCACCCGGTCCGGCATGCCGCCGGCGCTCGGGAAGCCCTCCAGGACCTCGATGGCGTCGCGGCGGGCGATGTAGTCCTCGTGCGCGGCCCGGTAGGCGGCGGCCAGCTCCGGGTCGGTGGCGAGCCGGGCCTGCATCTCCTTCATCACGCCGTTGGCCTCCAGGGTGCCGATGGCGGAGGCGGCGCGCGGGCAGGTCAGGTAGTACGTGGTGGGGAACGGGGTGCCGTCCGGGAGCCGCGGCGCGGTCTCCACGACGTCCGGGTTGCCGCACGGGCAGCGGTGCGCGATGGCACGCAGACCCCGGGGCGGGCGGCCGAGCTGCTCCTCGAAGGCGGCGACGTCCGCCTCGGTGGGCTCGGTGCGGGCGGTCTGCGGAGGGGGCGTTTCCATGCGTGCGTCTGTCTTCTCGTCGAGGGGCGGTTCGGTGGGTGGTGCGGTGCGCGGCGCGGTCGGCCGTGCGGTGTGCCGTCACACCATCATCTCGCGCCGCCGCGTCAGCGGGGCGCGTCGGCGCGGTCGACGCCGTTCCAGAGACTGGAGTACCAGGGGGTGCCCGCCTCGGACTGCTCGGCGCGGCGGGCGCGCTCCGCCTCGGGGTCGTTCACGGTGAAGCCGGTCTCGCCGGGCATGACGTAGTGCAGATGCTCGCGGGCGAGGCGGCGGACGTACGCCGGGTCCTGGAGCCGGGCCTTCTCGTCCCTCAGCTGCTCGACCCGTTCGGCGGCCTCGGCGGCCTGGCGCTCCTGTTCGGCGATCTCGCCCTGCTGGGAGACGTACTGACGCATGGGGTAGGCGAGCGCCACCACCAGCGAGCAGACGACGAGCGCGAGGAAGGCCGCGCGGCCGGTGAGCCGGGAGCGGCGGGCCTGGCGGCGGGTCTGGGAGCGGTAGACACGGGCGGCTGTCTGCTCGCCGAGGAGCCTGATCCTGGTCGCGGTCGAGAACCGGTCCCCGGCCATGTGCGTGCCTCCCCTTTACGTACGTACGTCCCCGCACACGGTACGGGACCGGGTGCGGGGACGTAGGTAACCGGGCTTTCTGCGGGATCAGCCCTTGAAGCGCGGGAAGGCGCTACGGCCGGCGTACACGGCCGCGTCGTCGAGGATCTCCTCGATGCGCAGCAGCTGGTTGTACTTGGCGACGCGCTCGGAGCGGGCCGGGGCGCCGGTCTTGATCTGGCCGCAGTTGGTGGCGACGGCGAGGTCGGCGATGGTGACGTCCTCGGTCTCGCCGGAGCGGTGGGACATCATGCACTTGAAGCCGTTGCGCTGGGCCAGCTCGACGGCGTCCAGGGTCTCGGTCAGCGAACCGATCTGGTTGACCTTGACCAGCAGGGCGTTGGCGGAGCCCTCCTCGATGCCGCGGGCCAGGCGCTCCGGGTTGGTGACGAACAGGTCGTCACCGACGAGCTGCACCTTGGCGCCCAGCTTCTCGGTGATGGCCTTCCAGCCGGCCCAGTCGTCCTCGAACAGCGGGTCCTCGATGGAGACCAGCGGGTAGGAGGCGACGAGCTCCTCGTAGTACTCGGTCATCTCGGCGGCCGAGCGGGACTTGCCCTCGAACTCGTACGAGCCGTCCTTGTAGAACTCGGAGGCGGCGACGTCGAGCGCCAGCGCGATGTCCTTGCCCGGGACGTAGCCGGCCTGCTTGATGGCCTCGAGGATGAGGTCGAGCGCGGCGCGGTTGGAGTCCAGGTTCGGGGCGAAGCCGCCCTCGTCGCCGAGGCCGGTGGACAGGCCCTTGGTCTTCAGGACGGACTTGAGGGTGTGGTAGACCTCGGTGCCCCAGCGCAGCGCCTCGGAGAAGGACTCCGCGCCGATCGGGGCGATCATGAACTCCTGGATGTCCACGTTGGAGTCGGCGTGCGAGCCGCCGTTCAGGATGTTCATCATCGGAACGGGCAGCAGGTGCGCGTTCGGGCCGCCGAGGTAGCGGAAGAGCGGCAGGTCGGACGCCTCGGAGGCGGCGTGCGCGACGGCGAGGGAGACGCCGAGGATGGCGTTGGCGCCGAGCGAGGACTTGTCCGGTGTGGCGTCCAGGTCGAACATCGCCTGGTCGATCAGGCGCTGCTCGGTGGCGTCGTAGCCGACGAGCTCCGGGCCGATCTGCTCGATGACGGCCAGGACGGCCTTCTCGACACCCTTGCCCTGGTAGCGGTTCGGGTCACCGTCGCGGAGCTCGAGGGCCTCGAACGCACCGGTGGACGCACCGGACGGAACAGCAGCACGGCCGGTGCTGCCGTCGTCGAGGCCGACCTCGACCTCGACCGTGGGGTTGCCTCGGGAGTCCAGGATTTCCCGGGCTACGACGACGTCGATGGACGGCACGAGCATCTCCTTCTGGGATGTGAAGCTAGATGTGACGCATGCGGTGCAGGGTCTCTTTGGCCTTGCGACAAGAGCCTAACCGGCTCCGGGGCTCCGGCCAGCCGGGCGCCCGCCCGCTGGGACGAAAAAGGACCCAAGGGCATGCATCTGGGGACGAACGACCTCAGAACTACTGGACGGTAACGGCGCGTGGGCCAGCCCGTGGGGCGTTCTCGGGTCCGGAAACGCGCGGAACCCCGGTCCGGCGCGCACGGGGGAAGGGTGCGCCGGGCCGGGGTGGTCACCGCGGGAGGGTCGTAGGGGCGCGACGCCCCCAGGGGCCCGTGTGAGCCGCCGGGCTCACGCGGGCCGCCGGACTCACTTCAGGTGAAGCTGCTGGCCCGGGTAGATCAGGTCGGCGTCGTCGACGATGTCCTTGTTGAGCTCGAAGAGCTTCGCCCAGCCGCCCTTGACGTCGTGCGCGGCGGCGATCTTGCTCAGCGTGTCACCGGCCACGACCTTGTACTCGCCGTCACCCTTCGCGACCTTCTCGCCGGTCGGGGTGGTGACGGTCTTCTTCGGCTCGGCCTTCTTGGACGCGGCCTTCGGAGCGGTGCGCTGCTCGCTGCGGGTCGTCGGCTGCTCGGCCTGGCGCTCCTGCTGCGCGGGGGCGGCCTGCTCGGCGGAGCCGCCGTCGTACGAGGCGCTGGAGAGGCCCACGCCGCAGCTCGGCCAGGCACCCTTGCCCTGGCCGGCCAGGACCTTCTCGGCGATCGCTATCTGCTGCGACTTGGAGGCCTGGTCGGCGGTCGAGGCGTACGCGGTACCGCCGTAGGCGGCCCAGGTGGAGGCCGAGAACTGCAGGCCGCCGTAGTAGCCGTTGCCGGTGTTGATGGACCAGTTGCCGCCGGACTCGCACTGGGCGACGGCGTCCCACTCGGAGGCGGTGGCGGCCGAGGCGGACCCGGCGGTCATCAGCGGGGCGGCGACGGCGACGCCGGCGACGCCGACGAGCGCGACGGCGCGGGTGGCCTTGGAAGCACGACGGTGTTTGCCCTTGCCGGAAAGCAGCATGCGATTTCTCCTCACCGACGCCTGCGAGGTGAGCTGTCGGGTTCGGACCAAGTGAGTTGTCCGGCCGCGTGCCTCAGCACGCGGCTCCACCCCAAGCCGGCCTTCCGTCCGTCTGTCTCGACGGCCGGGACCGGCGCTTACCTTGGGTCCCCCGCTCCTGCCTTCGGCGCTTGCGCGACGACTGTTCCCATCAACCGACGGCAGGATTCGGCGTTTCGGTCGACGGGGCCCGCGGTGGCGAGCGGTCACGACCGTAGGCACAGACCCCCACGAAGTTCAAAGACGTCTATTAGGGAGAAATCGCCCTTACTTGCCCTCGGCCGAACAGCGTTTGCGCAGGTGAGAGGTGACGGGAGCAAAGTTTGCGGACGTGACACGCCGACGGCGGCAAAGAGACCCATATCTCACTTGCCCAGAACCGGACATATAGCCCCGAACTACCCCTGCGCGGGCGCGGTTTCGGGCGTCAGGTCGAGGCTCTGACCAGGGAGGATGAGATCCGGATCGCCGCCCACCGTCTGGCGGTTGGCGTCATAGAGGGCGGCCCATCCGCCGGGGAGCTCGTTCTCCTGAGCAATCTCGGTGAGGTTGTCTCCGGGCTTGACGGTGTATTCGTCCACAGTGCCCTGAGTGTCCGTATTCTCCGAACCCGCGCCGGCGGTCACATCGCCTGCCGACCCGTCAGCTCCATCGGACGGCGAGGCGTGCCGACCGGTTTCGCCAGTGCTGTCCGTATTGCCCACCTCTTCGGGGGCGGCGTCGCCACGGTGCTTGCCGGTGCCGGGGACGGCCGGGGCGGACGGCGAGAGGGACGCCTCGGGGGCGGTGGGGGAAGGCGTGCCGGTGCCCGTCGACGCGTCCGGCGTCGTGGGCGCGGTCGGGACGGTCTCGGGGGTGGTCGGGGCGGCCGGGGTGGTGGGAACGACCTCGGGGGCCGTCGGGGTCGCCTCGGGGGTCGTCGGGGCGATCGGAAGGCCCGTGGTCCGGTTCGACTCCTCGACCGGACCCGTGGGCTCCGTCGGCACGACGGGCGGACCCGGGTCGACCTCGGGAGCGGTGCCGTCGTTCGTCAGGCCGGCGATCGGGGCGCAGGTGTCCCATTCCGTGCCGCCGGCGGCGAGCGCCTTCTCGGCCACCACGATCTGCTGCGCACGGCTGGCCAGGTCGGCGCTGGACGCGTACGCGAGGCCGCCGTGCCGCTCCCAGGTCTCCTGCGTGAACTGGAGCCCGCCGTAGAGCCCGTTGCCGAAGTTGGCGCTCCACAGGCCGCCCGACTCGCACTCGGCCACCCGGTCCCAGGTGGCGGCGTCGGCGGCGGAGGCGGAGCCCGCGCCGAGCAGGGGCAGCGCGAGGGCCGATCCGGTCACGCCTGCGGCGACGACGATGGCGGGGGCCTGGCGGGGTCTGCGGTGACGTCCGTTCCCGGAGCGCATGCGGAATGCCTTTCGCGTGACGGCTGAGATTGACGGTGAACGTAGCGGCATTCGAACGTCAGTCACAAGTCGATGCAGCGGAGATCACGTAAAAGTCACAGTCTTGACGGAGCGTCAGCGGACAAGGGGGTCGAAC
This sequence comes from Streptomyces sp. NPDC006551, assembly GCF_040611675.1. Lineage (NCBI taxonomy): Bacteria > Bacillati > Actinomycetota > Actinomycetes > Kitasatosporales > Streptomycetaceae > Streptomyces > Streptomyces sp. NPDC006551. The sequence continues at coordinate 161,595 of NZ_JBEXOT010000008.1, read as the reverse complement.
TCCACCGGAAGCGTGCGCAATCCGCGCATGATGAGCCCTCCTCGCCACCGCAGATCGGCGGGATCCACGGCAAGTCGCAGGTCCGGCAGCCGAGTCAGAAGGGTGGCGAGGGCGATCTGCCCCTCCAGCCGGGCGAGCGGAGCGCCGATGCAGTAATGGATGCCGTGCCCGTACCCGAGGTGCTGGTTGTCGCGCCGGGACAGGTCGAGGGTGTCCGGCCGGTCGAACCGCGCCGGGTCGCGGTCGGCGGCGGCGAGCACGACGAGGACCGGATCGCCCGCCGGGATCTCCTGCCCGCCGATGGTCAGCGGCTCCATGGCGTACCGCCAGGTGGCCAGCTCGACCGGCCCGTCGTAGCGCAACAGCTCCTCGACCCCCGTCTCCAGGAGTTCCCGCTCCCCCGCCGCGAGCGACACCTGGAGCCGCTCCCGCTGATCGGGGTTCCGAAGCAGGGCATAAAGACCGTTTCCTACCAGATTGACCGTGGTTTCGAAGCCGGCGAAGAGCAGGATGAAGGCCATCGCCGCGGCCTCGTTCTCGGTGAGGTGCTCCCCGTGGTCGGAGGCCTTGATGAGTCCCGAGATCAGGTCGTCACCGGGATCGAGCCGCTTGCGGTGGATCAGCTCCGCGAGGTACCCGCGCATCTTCTTGACCGACCGCGCGACCCCGCCGCGCGGCCCTCCGCCGTGCCGGATCATCATCCCGGCCCAGTCACGGAAGTCGTCCTGGTCCTCGCGCGGGACGCCGAGCAGGTCGCAGATCGCGTAGATGGGCAGCGGGAAGGCGAACTCGTGGATGAGGTCGGCACTCCCCTTCTCCGCGAACCCGTCGATGAGCCGATCGGTCAGCTCCTGCACCCGGGGCGCGAACTCGGCCACCCGGCGCGGCGTGAACGCCTTCGACACCAGCCGCCGCAGCCGGGTGTGATCGGGCGGATCGATGTTGAGCAGATGCGTCATCAGCTCGGCCTTGCGCTCCCCGGGGATCCCCGTCTTCCCCTTGGCGTGCGCCGGCTCGTCGTGATGCGCGGGGTTCTTCGACAGCCGCTGGTCGGCGAGGGCCTGCCGCGCGTCGGCGTACCGCGTCACCAGCCACGCCTCGACCCCGCTGGGCAGCTTCGCCCGGTGCACGGGCGCGTGCTCGCGCAGCCAGGCGTAGGCGGGGTACGGATCGGTCGCGAACTCCCAGGTGAAGAGCGCGGGGGCGGCGGAGGAGCCGGGGGCGGAGGGCTGGTCGTGCATGGCCCCGACAGTAACCGCCGGCCCTCCCCGCCCGGTCGGCGACCACGGGTGTGTCCGTCCGCGTCCCTGGCGTGGAGATCCGGGATTAGATGCTCCCGTGGACGCTCAGTTGCTCAGAAGCACGTTCGCCGTCGTCGAGAGACGCGCGGAGCATGCCGTCACCTTCTTCTACGCGCACCTGTTCTGGCACAACCCCGGCATCCGCGAGCTGTTCCCCGAGGACCTGCGGCCCCAGCGCGACCGGCTCTTCGCCGCGCTCACCCATGTGGTGAACCGGCTGGAGGACCCCGGACTCGACGGTTATCTCACGCATCTGGGGCGCGATCACCGCAAGTTCCTCGCCGCGCCCGTTTTCTACGCGGCCGTCGGGAGCAGCCTGGTCGCCGCGTTCGCGCACGCCGCCGGGGCCGCGTGGAGCGTCGAGGCCGAGAAGGCGTGGACCGAGGCGTACGGGCGGATCGCCGACCTGATGATGCGCGGGGCCGAGGAGGCGGCGGGGCGGGGCGAGCCGCCCTGGTGGGACGCCGATGTCGTCGCGCACGCGCGCCGGGGCGTGGACCTGGCCGTGCTGACCTTACGGCCGCGGCAGCCGTTCCCGTACCGGCCGGGGCAGTACGCCGGCGTCAGCTCGCTGCGGGTCCCCCGGGTGTGGCGGACGTACTCGCTCGCCAACGCGCCCCGCGCGGACGGGACGGTGGACCTGCACATCAGCCAGGTGCCGCGCGGCCTGATGAGCACGGCGCTCGTCACCGGGACGCGCGCGGGCGAGACGCTGCGGCTCAGCGCCCCCGGCGGTGCGCTGACCGCACGGACCGAGCCCGGCGCCCCACGGACCTATGTCGCCGCCGGCACCGGCTGGGCGCCGGTGAAGGCGCTCCTGGAAGAGGTGGCGTCACGGGAGGACGGCACCGAGGCGCGGCTCTTCGTGGTCGCGCGGGCGAAGGAGTACCTGTACGGGCGCGAGGACGTAGAGCTCCTGAAGGAACGGATACCCGGGCTCCGCGTCACGTACATCACCTCCGCGCCCCACCACCCCCGCGACCAGGCGACCGAGCGGCTGATCCACGCCCTGCCGGCCTTCGGGAACTGGCCCGGGCACGACGTCTATCTCGCCGGGCCGCCCGGCTTCCTCCACGAGGTGACGCCCGTCGTGGAGGACCTGGGCACCGACCCGGCGCGGATCTTCCACGACCGACTTCCGGCCGCGGGCCGGCTCGACACCCGCCCGGCCGGCCGAGCCGAGTGGCTCATCGAGCCGCCGGCCCTCTTCTGGCACGACCCGGAGGCCCGGGACCCGCGCGGGGCGTGAGCGGCGGCGGTCGGGGCCGGCACCGGACGTGAGTGACGGGGCCGGGAGGCCCACCCGCCCCGAGCGGTCGGCGCCCTGGAGGGCACCCGCGCCGGACGTGAACGGCCGGACGGAGCCGAGCCCACACCGGCCCTGAGCGGCCGGCGCCCCGGAGGGCCGGAACGCGCACCCGCCCCGAGCGGCCGGACGGCCGCAGTCCCGGGAAGGCGGCACCCCCGGAGGCCCGGGGCCCTCTCACCCCGTGGCGGCTACAGGCCCTCCGCCGCGCGGATCGTGTCGCGGTAGGCGCGGGCGGCGGCCCGCAGCGCGGCCTCCGGGTCGACGCCGTCCGCCTCCGCCTGTGCGGCCAGCGCGAGCAGTTCGTAGCCGATGCCCTCACCGGACGGTGGCTTCACGTCCAGTCCGGCGGTCCGGACCCGGCCCGCCAGCTTCGCGGCGAGCGCCAGGCCGGGCTGGCCGAGCGGCACCCCGTCCGTCACCGAGTCGCGCTGCTTCTCGATCGCCTTGGTGCGGTGCCAGTGCGCCTTGACGTCCTCGGGGGTCTCGGCGGTCGCGTCGCCGAAGACGTGCGGGTGACGGTGGATCAGCTTCTCGACGATCGTCCCGGCGACGTCGTCGACCGAGAAGGGCTCCTCCTCGTGCTCCTCGGCGATCCGGGCGTGGAAGACGACCTGGAGCAGCACATCCCCCAGCTCCTCGCGCAGCTCGTCGCGGTCGCCGTCCTCGATCGCCTCGACGAGTTCGTACGCCTCCTCGATGCCGTACTTCGCGAGCCCCTTGTGCGTCTGCCGCGAGGACCACGGGCACTCGCGGCGGATGCGGTCCATGACCTGCACGAGGTCGAGGAGGCGGGCGCCGGGCAGGTCGTACGAGCCGGGCAGCAGCTCCAGGTCGGGCATGGCGACCCGGCCCGAGCCGGCCAGCCGGGCGAGTCCGTCCGTCAGCGCCTGGTCGCCCTCGCCGGAGGGCAGGACGACGACGGTCCGTCCTCCGGCGCAGGCGTCGACGAGGTCCTGCGCGTCGGGACGGGCGTGCTCGACGGTGATCCCGGCCTCCCGCAGATACGGCAGCTGGGGGTGGTGCTCGTCGGCGCACACCACCCGGTCGGCGGCGTGCAGCGTCTGCCACGCGGGCCAGGACAGCAGTCCGGGGGCCACGCGGTGGCTGGCGGTCAGCAGGACGACACGACCGGTCTCGACGGGTGCTTCAGCGTTCACCCTTCGACCTTACGCGGGGGCGCGTACGCCTTACGCCCCCGCCTCCAGGGCCTGGGGGTCCTGGCTGATCTGCCGCAGCCAGGGCGCGGTGTAGGTGCCGAGCTGGATCTTGTCGTTGTCCCAGGCTCCGAAGCGCGGGTTCACGTCGATCTTGAGCGCCTTGGAGGCGGTGGTGAAGACCTCGGTGAGCTTCTTCTGGCCCTCGGGGGTGTTCGAGATGCCGAGCTTGGCGGCGATCTTGTTCATCAGGACGGTGCGGCGGACGACCGCGTCGATCTGGTCGGGGGCGACGCCCTGCTGCTGGAGCAGCATCCCGGCGAGCTGTGCCTCGCCGCCGCTCTGCTTGGCGAACTCGCCCCGGGCCTTCTGGATCTCGCCGCGCCCCACGCTGATCCCGTGATCGGCGGCGACCCGGTCCACGACCCGGTCGAAGATCATCACGTTGAGCTTCTCGCGGCTGAGGTCACCGGTGGCCTTGATCAGCTCCGCCGCATGCGGCGACCTCTGCTGGGCGGTCCGCACGTCCCGCACCTGCGCCTGGAGGCTGGACACCTCGATCCGCTCACCACCGACGACGGCGGCGGCCCCCGGGTGGGCGTCACTGCCGCAGGCAGCGAGCAGCGGGGCCACGGCGAGAAGCGCGGCGGAGACGGAGAGCGCAGTGCGGCGGTGCAAAGGAGCCTCCCGGCGTGGGTCGTGCGTACGTAGAACGACCTTGCGATGATCGATGGTAGGCAGTCGCCGTGGTCTGGGCCACTACTTCGAAGCGACTGTCTCAGTTGATTCGGTCAACGACTCACGCGTTCGGGTGGTGTCGGGTCGCAACATGATCGTCCGGGAGACCAGGAACGTCACCGGGACCGCCGCGGCGGCCGCCAGGAGAGGGGCGTAGCGGGTGTCGAGGCCCGCGATGTCGACCATGAGGTAGATGCCGACCGTGGTGATCACGAAGTTCGCCGCGTTGGTGAGCGGGAAGAGCAGGAACTTCCGCCAGGTGGGGCGGGTGCGGTACGTGAAGTACGAGGTCAGGAAGAACGAGCCGACCATGGACAGCAGGAACGCGGCGACGTGCGCGGCCAGGTACGGCATCGCCCGCATGAAGAGCAGATAGAGGCCGTAGTACGTGGCCGTGTTCACGACCCCGACCAGCGCGAAGCGCACCACCTGCCAGGTCACCGTCATCGCCGTACGAGCTCCTCCGGGCGCCGCTGCCGGGCGGGCACCCCCACGTTCGTCGCCTTCACCAGGAAGTGCGGGCGCCGCTTCACCTCGTAGTAGATCCGGCCGACGTACTCCCCCACCAGCCCGAGCATCACCATCTGGACGCCGGCGAGCGCCGTGACCGTGACGAGCAGGGTGACGTATCCGGGGGTGTCCACACCGTTCACCAGCGCGACACCGACGATCCAGGCCGCGTACGCCAGCGCCACCGAGACCAGGATCATTCCCAGATAGACGGCGGCCCGCAGCGGCTTGTTGTTGAAGGAGAGAAGGCCGTCGAGTCCGTAGTTGAGGAGCTTCCCGAAGGTCCATTTCGAACGGCCCTCCTCACGCACCGCATTCTCGTACTCGAATGTGGTGGTGCGGAATCCGACCCAGGCGAAGAGGCCCTTGGAGAAACGGTTGTACTCGGTGAGTTCGAGGATCGAATCGACGGTACGGCGGGAGAGCAGCCGGAAATCGCCGACCCCGTCCACCAGCTCGACGTCCACCAGCCGGTTGATCGCCCAGTAGTAGGCGCGGGCCGTGACCGTACGGGTCACCCGGTCGCCGGTTCGGGTCCGGCGGGCGATGACCTGGTCGTATCCCTCCGCGTGCAGCGCCACCATGCGGTGCACGAGCTCCGGCGGATGCTGGAGATCGGCGTCCATGATGACCACGGCGTCGCCCCGGGCGTGCTGGAGGCCGGCCAGCATCGCCGCCTCCTTGCCGAAGTTGCGGCTGAAGGAGACATAGCGGGCGCGGGGGTCGGAGGCGGCGATCTCCTCCAGGAGCGGGAGCGTACGGTCGTGACTTCCGTCGTCCACATAGACCAGCTCGAATTCACCGTCGAAGCGGGAGAGTTCGGTGATCACATGGTCGTGGAATCGGCCGATGATCTCCTCTTCGTTGAAGCACGGAACCACAATCGAGAGCAGCACGGAGGAAACGACAACCGAGCCGGATGGCGTCGGCGGATTCGCGACGTGGCCGCGAGACGACCATTGAATGAACTGGCCGCGGTCGCCCACGATTTCGTGTTTCGTACTGGCATATTCGAACCACCATGAAGATCCGGACCCAGCGGGCCGCCGTCACCGCCATGGGACGCGCCGCCGGCCTCGCCGCGTCGCTCACCGTGCTCGCCGTGTGCGCCGGGGACGCCGTCGCCCGCGCCTTCCCCTTCGGGCCGCGCCGGCGCGGCGTCAACGACCTGGCCAACCAGTTCGTCCCGTACCACGCCCACCTCTGGGACCTGCTGCACGGACGCGGCGACGGCGGGCTGCTGCTCAACTGGAGCTCCGGCTGGGGCACCGGCTTCCTGCCCGACCTCGGCACCTATCTGACCAGCCCGTTCGCCCCGCTGGTCGCGCTGTTCCCGCGCCAGGACATCGAGTACGCCGTCTACGCCGTCACCGTCCTGAAGATGGCGGTGGCGGCCGCCGCGATGGCCGGCGTGCTGCTCCGCACACGCCCGGGCGGATGGTGGGCGGCCGGGCTGCTCGGCGCCTCGTACGGCCTGTGCGGCTGGGCCGTCGCCGAGGCCACGTACAACCCGATGTGGCTCGACGGGCTGATCGCCTTCCCGCTGCTGTGCCTGGTGGGCGAGTGGGTACGGGAGGGCCGCCGACCGCTCCTGGGGCCGCTGGTCGTCGCCGTTTGCTGGGTCGCGAACTTCTACACCGCGTACATGGCCACGCTCGCGGCGGCCCTGGTGCTGCTGGTCCGGCTGGCGGAGACGGACTCCTTCCGGGTACGGGTGGTGGGGCGGGCGGTCGTGACGACCGGTCTCGGCGTCGGGCTCGCCGCGCCCGTCCTCGTCCCCGTCCTCCTCGGCTCCCGGCACGCGTATCCGGGCGTCACCAGGGAGTTCGTCCCCGCCGACTGGCCGGACTTCCTCGCCCGGCTGCTTCCGGTCACGTACAGCTACTCCACCCCGGCGACGTTCGTCTTCACCGCCGTGCCGCTGCTCGTCGGGTCGCTGCTCCTGCGCCGGGACGTGGTGCGACGGGAACGGTGGCTGTGGGTGGGCCTGGTGGCGACGGTCGCCGTGTCGATGCAGTGGGCGCCGACGCATCTCGCCTGGCACGTCTTCGCCACCCCCAACGGCAGTCCGTACCGGCAGACGTTCGTCCTCACGGGAGTCCTCGTGCTCGCCGCCTGGACCGGTCTCTCGCGTGGCCTGCCGGACCGGCGGGCGCTGCTCGGCGGAGCGGGCGTGATGGTGCCGATCGCCGCCGCGGCCCTGTTCAGCCCCCTGGTGAACGGCTGGGCGCTGCTGCTGCTCGGGGCGGGGTGCGCGGCGGTCGTCGGGGCGCTGTTGCTGCCCCGGCGTGGGCGGTACGCGCTCGTGGCGGCGGTGCTCCTGTCGGGGGCGCTGGTCGGACAGGCGGCGGCGACGACCGCGTACGCCGACCGGAAGCGGCTCGCCCACCTCGACGACTACCCGGCGTACGGCGCCGAGCACGAGCGCCGGGCCGCGGCGCTGGCGGAGGCCGACGGCTGGCCCGTGTACCGGACGGACTCGGGGCTGCCCAGGGTCGCGGGGAACGATCCGCTGCTGCTCGGCGGGCAGGGCGGCGCGTACTACAGCAGCCACACCCCGGCGGTGCTGACGCGGACCGTGGCGGCGCTGGGCGGCGGCTGGACCTCGCGGGGGCGGAACCTGCTGAGCCTGGACAATCCGGTGACGGACGCGCTGTTCGGCGTGGGCGCGCGGTGGCGGGACGGCGATGTGGTCCGGGCGCAGACGGTGCTCCCGCTGGTGACGGTACGAACGGAGGGCGCCGGGCCGCCGGTGTATGGGCCCTCTCCGTTCCGCAACCAGGAGCTGCTGCTGGGAACCCGCGTGTACGAGCTGCCGGGGTCCGGGGTCTGCCCGGTCGGCAGCGAGGTCTTCCTCTGGGCACCGGACTTCACGGGTACGGCCCGCCTCGGGGAGCGTGCGGTGGACCTCCTGGGCGGGCAGCCGAAGAGACGGGCGGCGATGGTCTCCCTGGGCATACAGCGGACGGCGGGCGAACGCCCGGCCCTGACGGGCCGAGGCCCCCGGGGCGAGGTCGGCTGCCTGGACCGGTCACGGCTGGCGACGGCGGTGACCGCCCTCCGCGCCACCGCTCCGACCTCGATACGGGTCACGGACAGCGGCATCCGGGCCGAACTCCCCCCGGGTACACGGGGGACGGTCGTGGTGGCGGCCCCCCGGATCGCGGGCTGGCACTGCGACGGCCGCCCCGCGGAGTCGTACGGCGGCCTGGTGGCAGTCCGTACGGACGGCGGCGCGTCGGTGAGCTGCGCCTTCCGGCCGCCTGGGCTGCGGGCGGGACTGTCCGTGGGGGCGGCGTCCCTGATCCTGCTGGCGCTGTCGGCGCTGCCGGCGTTCGGAACCGTGGGGGGCGGGCGTTCTGCCGGGGGCGCACGGCGGAGCGGCGCTTCGGGACAGGAACGCCTTCCGCCGGCGTACGCCAGGTGTCCCGACGCTCGGTGATGTCATCCCTGGTGGCGGCGGATCGGGCGTTCGCGCCCGTCTCCGCGCCGCCGTCGCCTCGGGCACGGACCTCAGGCGGGCTCCGTCTGCGCGACGCCCCACGCCACCGCCAACGGCACCCCGCTCACCGTGTGGCCCTGCACAGGTTCGGAGTCCCAGCGCTGGCGCTACGAGAACGGGCTCATCGTCCACAAGGCGAGCGGCAGGGCTTCTAGGCCGCTAGGGCCGTCCGGTCGCGGGTACACCGAAGGGGCCGGACCGGGCAGGTCCAGCCCCTTCGGTGCGGGTGGCGTCAGTTCTTGACGGGCTCCAGGCAGAGGACGAACTTCTCGTAGTCCCACTCCTGCGCCAGCGCGGTCATCTCGCCGCACTTGTTCACGTCGAAGGTGCCCTTGTGGACCTTGGTGACCTTGTAGAGGTCGGGCGCCTTGTCCGTGCACTCCTTGGTCTCGACCTTGGGGTCGTCGTCCGGGCCGGTCACGGAGATGCAGTCGCCGGCCTCGGCGTGCGTCGGGAGGTCGCCGCTGATGGCCGCGTAACCGAACTTCACGCCGAGGGCGACGACGATCGCCACGACGACGCCCAGGATCTTCTTGCCCAGGCCGCCCTTCTTCTTCGCGGGCTCGACGGGCCCGGCCGGCTCGGTGGGCGCGAGCGGCTGGTCGGGGGTCTGCTGGGGCGGCGTGGTCATGAAGGATTCCTTGGGGACGTGTACATGATCGAACGCGTACGCTACATCCCGCGGAACGCGCAAAACGGACTCCGCTCCTCCGCTCCCGAATCAGATGCGGAGTCGTGATTCTGCCGGTCCGTCAGCCCTTCGCGCCCTCCTGCACACGCTCCTACGCCCCCTCCGCCACGGCGGCCGCCCGCTGAGCCTCGAAGTTCCGTGCGTACGCGTCGAAGACGGCCGCGTCCTCGTACTTCAGCATCGCCTCGTCGTTCACCTTGAGCGCCATACCCGTGTACGTGTGGCTGCCGGTGAAGACGATCTTCTTGTTCGCGCCCCCGAGGTACGTGCCCTCGATCAGCAGGTACTTCGTGTGCGTCCCCGTGCCGCCGCGCTCGTCGTTGTGGAGCTGGTGCAGGGTGATGCGGCCCTTGGCGGTCGGCCTGGTCAGCCAGTCGGCCACGCGCAGGGGGAACTTCTCCGCGTCGATCGGCCAGTTGTCGAGCTTGCGGTAGACGATCTCGACGTGACAACCGGCGTCCGCGAGCGCCCAGAGCTGCTCGGCCACCTCGGGGCGGGTGATGTGACCCTGGGCGATCCGGATCCTCGTCCGGCCGTCGGAGGTGCCGACGCCCGGGTCGTTGCCGTGACAGGCGGCCGCGGTGCCGACCGGCTGGGCCACCGTCTTGAGGACGTTGACGACCACGTCGGTGGTCGACCGCGGGAAGAAGTAGACCTTGGCCTTGCCCGCCTGCGTGGTCTGCGGGTAGTCGTCGACCTGCGGCCTCTCCTCGGCAGCGGCCCCGGCCTGGTCCGCGAAGTACGCCGCGTACGCGTCGAAGAGCTCCTTGTTGCCGGCCACCGTCATCGCGTCGTTCCACAGCTTCGTGCGGTCCGGCTCGATGAGGTTGCCGGACGACTGCACGACCACGTTGTCCACCGGCACGGTGCCATTGCCCTTGGTACGGGAGAACAGGAAGTACTTGTTGTGGTTGACGTTGGTGTACCAGCCGTCCGGGTCCGTCGACGTGGTGCCCGGGTCCTTGGCGAGGCAGGCCTCCTCCGCCTTGCAGATCCGGACCCAGGACTCCCCGCTCAGCCCGTTCTTCAGGTTTCCGACGGCCGAATAGCCGGCGGTGTCGTTGTCCAGGACGACCTGGACGGTGACGCCGCGCGCGTGGGCGGCGAGCAGCCGCTCGGTCAGCCACTGTGACCCGTAGAGATAGAGGGACATCCGGATGGACGACCCGGGCTCCGCTCCGTCGACGAGCCGCCCCAGGTGGCTGAGGATCCGCCCTTCGGCGGTCGCGTCGCCCGACGGGTCGTTGAACACGGCGCCGGTGGTGACCGCCACGACCGGCTCCGCGCTCGCCGCCGGTGTGGCCGCCAGCAGCGCGCCCAGCGCGAGGGAGGCGGCCATCGTCTTGAAGCTGCGTCTCCGCATGGTCACTTGGCCTCGTCCGTGTTCGTACGGACGACGTAGGTGCACACCTGCACACCCGCGTCGCTGGTGACCGTGGAGGCCAGCCGGAGCGTCCGCAGCCCGCCGTCCGCGGGGAAGATGCTCTTCCCGCCGCCGAGGAGCACCGGCATGATCATCAGCCGGAGCTCGTCGGCCAGGCCCTCGCTCAGGAGAGTGCGCGCGAGCGTGGGGCTGCCCATGACCAGAAGGTCGCCGCCCTCGGCCGCGCGCAGTTCGCGGATACGGGCGACGGCCTCGGCGCCGGGCACGAGCCTGGTGTTCTGCCAGGTCAGGTCGGACTCGCCGAGCGTCGTCGACACCACGTGCTTGGGCAGCGCGTTCAGCCGGTCGGCGAACGGGTCGCCGGCCCGCTCGGGCCACGCCCCGGCCATCGCCTGCCACGTCCGCCGTCCGAAGAGCAGCGCGTCGGCCTTCGACAGCGCCTCGTCGAAGGCGCCGCCCACGACCTCCGGGTCAAAGAACGGGTGCGTCCAGCCACCGTGGGCGAAGCCGCCGTCGGTGTCCTCCTCGGGTCCACCGGGGGCCTGCACGACGCCGTCGAGGCTCATGAACTCATTGATGACGATACGCATTGGGACTGGCTCCTCTTCGTTGCACGGCTACGGAGGTGGGGACGGCCGGGCCGGGCGAGAATCATCGCCCGGCGGTCGATCTTGGTGGTGATCCGGGTCACACCCTCAGCCGAAGGGGCCCATCTCCTGCTGCCGGGCCAACGCCCGCCGGAGGTCCGCCGGGAGGGCGTGGTACGGGCCGTAGGCGCGCTCGGTGTCGTAGAGCAGGGCCCGCAGATGCTGGTGGGCCGCCGTGTGGTCGCCCATCGCCAGCAGAAGGTTGCCGATCCGCCTGCGGATGTCGAAGGCCCGGGCCTGGTCCGCGCCGTTGTCGACGTACGGCAGCAGTGCGCGGTACTCCGCCAGCGCCTCCGCCGTCTCGCCGAGCTGTTCCAGGCACTGGGCCGCGTCGTAGCGGAACTGGAGGGTCTGCGGATCGGCCGGTCCCGCCTCCGCCGTACGGTCCTCGGCGAGGCGGCGCAGCTCCGGCAGGGCGCGGCGGTACTGGCCGTCGTCCATCAGGGTCGTCGCGTACTGCTTGCGCAGGATGCGGACGACGGGCGAGTGCTCGCCGTGCTCGGCCGCGGCGGCGGGCAGGATGCCGCCGAGGATGTCGACGGCCTGGGTGATCGAGCCCTCGCCGAGCAGCCGCTTGACCTCGTCGACGGCGGCGGCCACGTCCGGGCGGGAGACGGGCGGTGCGACGGGCGGCGCGAGCGGTGGCGGCGGGGCGGAGGCCCGGTCGGGCCAGGGCGCGTGCGGGCGCAGGAAGGGGCGGGTCGGGTCGAGCGGCCCCGCGGGGGCACCGCGCGCGGGCAGCAGCGGGAGCAGGGCCTCGTACACCTCGTGCGCGCCGGACGGCCGGTGCTGGGGGTCCTTGGCGAGCAGCCGCAGGACGAGCGCTTCCAACGCCTGCGGCACCTCGGGCCGCAGCCGGCGGACCGGCACCGGCGGCTCGTACAGATGCCGGTGCAGCACGCCGAGCGCGGTGGAACCGGCGAAGGGTACGTTCCCGCTGAGGAGTTCATGGAGCAGGACGCCGAGCGCGTACAGGTCGGTGTACGGGCCGACGGCGCCGCCCATGGCCTGTTCGGGCGCCATGTAGGCGGGGCTGCCGATCGGCGAACCGGTGTGGGTGAGGCGGGTGGTGTCGGTGTCCAGGACGGAGGCGACACCGAGGTCGAGGACGGTGACGCTGCCGTCGGGGCGCACCATCACATTGCGCGGCTTGAGGTCGCGGTGGACGATCGGCACCGCGTGCACGGCGGCGAGCACCGCGCACAACTGGGCGGCGACGGAGACCGCCCAGGGCCAGGGGTACGGGTCGTGCTCGGCGAGATGGTCGGCCAGGTCCGCGCCTTCGACGTACTGCATGACGAGGTAGAGGTCGTCGCCGTCGTTGCCGGCGTCGTGGACGGTGACCAGGCCGGGGTGGCCGACCTGGGCGGTGACCCGGCACTCGCGGACGAAGCGGCGCCGGATCTCTTCGGCGGCGGTGGCGGCGGCCATGTAGTCGGGGCGCAGGAGCTTGACGGCGACCCGGCGGTCGAGCCGTCCGTCGTACGCCGTCCAGACCTGGCCCATGCCGCCTTGGCCGATCATCGCGGACAGTTCGTAACGGCCGCCGATGACGCGTCCGTTCACTTCCCCTCGTCCTTACGGAGGAGGTGGCTGAGCTCGTCCAGCTCGGCGCGGACCTGGTCGATCCGGTGGCCGGCCTGGGGCGGAACCTCCAGCGGGGGCGGGGTCTGCGGCTGCGGCTGCGGCTGCGGCTGCGGCTGCGACAGGGGCTGTGACTGCGGCTGGGGGTACGCGGGCGGGTAGCCGTAACCGGCCTGGTGCCGCGGGACCGTCGTCGCGTACGGCGGATAGGGCGCCGCGCCCGCCGGCGGCCCGAGGCGGACCTTGTCGTGGCGGATGTCGGCGACGAGGAAGTACGCCGTGAACGCGATGGCGTTGAGGATGATCAGACCCACGGCGATGTCCGCCTGCGTCGTCTCGACGTTCTCGGGCAGCAGGACCCCACCGGTGATCATGACGGCCACCGAGACGCCGCAGAGGATCCAGTCGAGCGTGCGGCGGGTGACGACGGCCAGCCGGAGCATCGTCGCCCAGGTCAGGAACCCGATGCTGAGCAGCGGAAGCACGGCGAAGAGGACGCGGAGCACGACGACGGACGCCGGAAGGGCACGCGGAGGTGGCGGGGGCACATGGCCGGGGCCGTACATTCCTGCTCCTGCTCGAAAGGGTCGGTGGCGGAGACGAGCGTATACACCGACACGGACAACGGCCTCCAGGTTGTACGGAACCGTTGCCGAACCGAGCACCGGCGGCGTCGCGGCCTCCGTCAGGGGGCCACGGTGCCGTCCGCCAGTCCGTCGTACAGGCCCTGGACCAGCTGCTCGCCGAGCCGGCCCGCCAGGCGCAGGGCGTCCTCGAACTCGGCGAGTCTCCGGAAGCGTTCGCCGTACCGCTGCTGCTCGGTGAGAGGCAGGCGCGGGAGCTGCAGGCGCCGGACGTCGAGCCGGGTGGCCGTGGAGGCGTAGCTGCTGGCCTGGCGGTTGTTGGCGGTGCCGCGCAGGAATCCGGCCAGGAACCAGGGGTCGAGGGCGGCCGGGTCGGGGCGCAGGAGCTGGAGGTTGCGGCCGAGGGCGGCTCCGGCGGTGGCGGCGTCGACGACCCGGGCGACGGAGCCGCCGCCGAGGACGGGGACGACGACGTCGCCGGCGCGGAGGAGGACGGGCTCCTCGGGGGGACCTTCGGGAAGGGTGCCGGACGGGGGCTGGGCGGCGAGGACATCGTGCTCGGTGAGCATCCGGACGGGCCGGGCCGGGCCGTCGGCGCCCGTACCACCCGCGTCCCTACCGCCCGTACCACTCGCGTCCGTACCGGCCGTTCCCCTCGAGGCCGGTCCCGGGGCGGCCGTGGCGCCGCCGATCGTGCCCGCGCCGCCCGCGCGCAGCTCCAGAGCGCCGGTGCGGGCGAGTTCGCCGACGGTGACGCCGGTGAGCCGGGCGGCGGCCGGATCGGCGGAAGCGGGCGACGTGGGGGGCGGGGCGAGGGCGACGGTACGGCCGAGGGTCTCGGCGAGGTGGTCGCGGACCTGCGCCAGGTCCGCCGCGCCGCCCCCGGCGGCCGGGGGCGGCAGATGGCGGGCGGGGGCGAGGTCGACGTCGTCGTCGAGGAGTTCGATGACGGGCACGGACCGGCTCGCGCCGGGGGTCTGCGCGACGGTGCCGTCCGCGGCGAACGGCAGCCACGCGTCGAGGACGGCGGTGTGGACGGCCTGCCAGTCGAGTTTGTCGCGGCCGCCGCCGGTCTGGTCGGCGGCGAGGGACGTGGTGTCGACGAGGAGGAGTTCCTGGGAGGCGCTGACCCCGGCGGCCGGTTTGCGCAGCACCCAGAGATGGAGCGGGATGCCGTACGGGGGTGCGGCGCCGGCCGGCAGCGCGACGACGGCTCGCAGGGCGCCCCGGCGGAGCAGGTCGGCGCGGATGCGGCGGCCGGAGCGGCGGGAGGCGGCCGCGGGCGGCATGAGCAGGACGGCCGTGCCGCCGGGGCGGAGCCGGGCCAGGGCGTGCTGGACCCAGGCGAGTTCGGACTCCGTGCGAGCCGGGAAGCCGTACTCCCAGCGCGGGTCGTAGGCCAGTTCGTCGTGGCCCCAGTTGCGTTCGTTGAAGGGCGGGTGGCACAGCACCGCGTCCGCGGTGAGGTGCGGGAAGGCGTCGGCGCGCAGGCTGTCTCCGGTCCGTACGCGGATGTCGGCGTCGCAGGCCAGGGCCAGGCGCAGGGCGGTGAGGGCGGCCAGGTCCGGGTCGGCGTCCTGGCCGTGGAGCGCGGCGGGACGCTCGACGGCGCGCAGCAGGGTGCCGGTGCCCGAGGCGGGATCGAGGACGGTGGGACTGCCCTCGGTACCCGCGGCGGCGAGGGCGGCCATGAGAGCGGCGGGGCCGGGCGGGGTCAGCGTGTACTGGCGGGGATTGGCGTCGAGGTGCCGGCCGAGGAGGAACTCGAAGGCCTGGCGTGCGCCGGTCTCGGCGGCGAGGTCGGCCGCCCCCCGCACGAGCGGGAGGGAGAGGGCGAGTTCGGCGGCGGTGGGGGTGCGTACGGCTCGTTCGGGGCCGAACCGCTCGGTGAGCGTCTCTTCCAGAGCGACCGGCAGCGTCTCGGCGAGCCGCTCGTCCGGGACGGCGGCCAGCGCCGGCCAGACCGCGGACCGGCCGCGTACGAGAAGCAGGACGGCGCCCGCGTGGACGAGCGCGGTGACGGCGCCGGCCGGGTGGCCCGCGACCTGCTGCCAGACCCGCTCGCGCAGGGGGACCTCGGCGAGCTTCCCCTGGGCGCGCAGCCACCGCTCGACGTCGGCGAGGGCGAAGGAGGGGCTGGTCTCCGTGCCGCCCACGGGCCGGGGGAAGTCGGGGTGGCGGCGCCGCCAGTTGCTCACGGCGGCCCGGCCCACCCCGGCGAGCCGGGCGATCCCCGCGGCGGTCACCTCTGTCGCGCTGTCCGGCACCTGACCGTCTCCCCTCGTCCCCGCTGCTGTCGCCGCTGTGGCCCCGATAGTACCGACGAACACGAGGCACACCACTTCACACCGTGAGCCCCATCAAAGGAATTCGATCGTGTTGACTCGGTTCACAGGCTCTGCTGTTATTGATCCATCGCTCCAGCCCAGTCGACCGGTCCGGGAGGACACAGCCATGTCTCACGACGCCTCGCACTTCCACCCCGAACCGCCGACCGCGCCGGCCCCGACGGCGTTCCGCAACGGACTGGGCACCGCGGCCCTGGTCCTCGGCATCATCGGCGCGGTCTCCGGACTGGTCCCGTTCTTCTTCTGGCTGGCCGGCGTCCTCGGCCTGCTCGCCCTGGTCCTGGGCCTGGTCGGCAACGGCCGGGTGAAGCGGGGCGAGGCGAACAACAAGGGCGCGACGCTCACCGGCGCCGTCCTGGGCCTCGCGGCCCTGGTCCTCTCGGTGGTCGGCGCGGTGATCACGTTCACGGCGGTGAGCGAGGCGGTCGACGAGATCAACAAGACCGTGGAAGAGGTCGCGCCGAAGAACCCGTCGTCGAAGCAGCCCGGCGCGGCGGAGGGCGGCGGCAAGGCGGCCGACCCGGTCAAGGGCCTCGCGGCCGGGAAGACCTCGGTGTACGACGACGGGCTCAGGGTCACGGTCTCGGAGCCGAAGGCGTACTCCCCCGGCGAGGACGCGAGCGGACACACCGAGGGCAACAAGGCGTACCAGGTCACCGTCGTGATCGAGAACGGCGGCAAGGAGAAGTTCGACGCCGCCCTGGCGACCCTCGACGCCCGCGCCGGCAAGGACGGGGTCACGGCAGAGCAGATCTACGACGCCAAGGTCGGCACCGGCTTCAGCGGCACGATCCTGCCGGGCAGGAAGGCCACGGTCGTCTTCGCCTTCGACGCTCCGGCCGACGCCAAGAGCCTCTCGGTCGACGTGTCCCCGAGCCTCGGGCACAACGCCTCCCAGTGGGAGCTGAAGATCGGCTGACCTCCGGCCCCCGACTCCCGGCCCCTCCCCTCGTACTCCCCGTCAGCAGGCGGCAACACCCGCCCGCACCAGCGCCATCCGGCACCACCCGTACCGCTCGTATCCCCACCCCCGGAGAACCGCTCATGCCTGTCACCGCCCACCGCCCCCGGATCCGCCGCACCGCGCTCGCCGCCGCGCTCTGTGCCGCCGTAGCTCTCGGCGCCGCCGCCTGCGGGCCGTTCTCCGACGACCCGAAGGCCGCCGGCCCCTTCGGAGAGCTGTCCGGACCCCAGATCGTCAACAAGGCGATCGCCGCGACGAAGACCGCCGACTCCCTCACGCTCGACCTGGCCCTCAAGACGACCGACGGGCCGATGAAGGCGTATCTGGCGCTCGACACCCAGGGGAAGTGCGCCGGGACGCTGACCGTCGGGGCGACGGGCACGGCGGAGCTGATCAAGCCGGACGCCAAGGTCGCCTACCTGCGCTTCGACGAGGCGTTCCTGCGCGAGGAGGCCAAGGGCGAGTCGGCCGAGACGCAGGAGGCGATGCTCAAGGAGCTCAAGGGCCGCTGGGTGAAGACGCCGGTGACGGACCCGGAGGCGAAGGACAGCCTCGAACTCTGTGATCTGAAGGCGCTCCTCCGTGACTTCGAGGAGGGACTCGACCTCTCCGTGAAGGGTGGGGAGACCACCGTCGGCGGCAAGAAGGCGCTGATGCTCACCCAGGCGTTCGACAAGGAGAAGACGACGCTCTACGTCGCCACGGAGGGCGAACCGCGGATCCTGAAGATCGTGACGGTGGGTGGCGAGGAGCCGGGGACGATCACCTTCGCCGACTACGACAAGCCGGTCGTGGCGAAGGCCCCGTCGGCCAAGGACGTCCTCGACGAGCAGAAGTAGTCGAGGGACGGGGGCTCACCCGGGGGGGGAGCCTCACAGGGGGCAAGGGGTGTGAAGGGCGCCGGAGGGGGGCGGCCTTCACACCCCGGCCGCCGTTCACAGCCGGTGGCGCACCCAGACGTTCGGCTCGACGTACACGGCGTAGCCGCGCGCGGTGTCGCAGTGCACCGGGACCAGCGCGCCCTCGACCTCGACCGGACCGTCGGCGTCGAAGGGCAGCCCGGTCCACTTGCGCCAGTTCTCCAGGGCGGCGGCGATCGTCATCGAGACCGGAGCGACGCCCTCCACCGTGCCGCCCGCCCGGACGTGAACGCGCAGCCAGGGGTCGTGCGGCAGACCGTCCGCCTCGCGGGTACGGAAGGCGTACTCGCTCATCGGCGTGTCGGCCTCGAGGTGCTTGGCGTTGGGGCGCACCGGCGCGACGAGGTCGGTGAAGCCGAGCCGCTTGGCGTTGTCGCGCATGGCGGTCAGCATCATGGCCGAGATGCCCCGGCCCAGCACGCGGGTGTCGACGGTGACCTCGATGGCGCTGACGGTGTCGGGGATCCGTCCGTGCCGCTTGTCGGAGAAGGCCCAGAGCAGCATCTGGTCCCAGCCGGTGGCGGGCAGCTCGCCGCGGCCCTCGGCGCGGAGCTGGAAGGGCACACTGAAGGCGCGCGCGACGACTTTGCCCTCGGGGTCGGTGGCGACGAGGACGTACTCCGGCAGTTCGGCGACGATCCGGCCGATGTTGGCCCAGCCGATCGGGTCGTGGAGCATGAACTCCGGCCAGAGGTCGAGCATCTGCCACATCGGCCCCTGGAGTTCCGGGCGTTCGGCGAGGGTCGTTATCTTGAGCTCCATCCGGGCAGGCTAACCACCGGCACCACACACCCCAACTGGTTTTCCTACGGCAGCTTCTGCTCGGGGCAGCCGGCGAGGACCCGCTTCATCGCGTCCCGCTCGCCACGGGTGACCCACACGCCGTACTTCTTCTTGACGGCTACCTGCCCGGCCACATAGGCGCAGCGGTACGCCTTGTTCGGCGGCAGCCAGGTCGCGGCGTCGCCGTCGGACTTGCGGCGGTTGGCGCCGGCGTCGACGGCGAGGAGATTGAGCGGATCGTTGGCGAAGCGGCGCCGCTTGTCCGCGTCCCACTTCTGCGCGCCCTTCTGCCAGGCGTCGGAGAGGGCCACGAGATGGTCTATGTCGACCTTGCTGCGGCCCCGGACGAAGTCGACGCGGTGACCGGTGTACGGGTCGTCGGTGAGGACCCCGGAGACCACCTTGCAGCGACCGTCCTTGAAGCGGACGTCGGCGAGGTCGCGCTTGAGGATGTCGTCGCGGGTGCCGCAGCCGTTGCCGTCGACGTCGGCCCAGGCGCGGCCGAACTTCTCCCGGTCGTAGCCCGTCTTGGGGGCGCGGCCCTTGACGGCGAGGGTGTCCACGGCGGCGAGCGCGGAGCCCCGGCCCGCGGGGGCGCCGCCGGTACCATCCTCCGTTCCCGTGTCCGTACAGCCGGAGACGAGAAGGACAGCGGCGGCGGCGAGGGCGCCGAGGGGGAGGGGCGCGCGGGGGGCGAGGTGGTGGCGGTAGCGGGGCACGCCGGGATCCTAGTCAGGCCGCCTCATGGTCCAGACCACTTAGCCCCTCGGCGCGCGCATTCGGCGTCGGGCGCGTAGCGTCGAATGCGCTGTATGTCCCCTTTCCGAAGGAGTGACCCATGGGGATCATGGACAAGCTCAAGGGAATGATGAGCCAACACCCGGAGAAGACCAGGAAGGCGTCCGACGCCGCCGAGAAGCGGATCAACGACAGGACGGGCGGCAAGTACACGGACCAGGTCGACCAGGGCCAGCGGCAGGTCGAGGACCGGCTGGGCATGACGGACCAGGAGCGGCGCGACCAGCGGCCGCCGACCTGATCCCACGGATCCCCACGGACGGTGAGCCCGGCCGCGGAGTGCTCACGCACCCTCCGCGGCCGGGCCCGTGCGCCCCTACGCCCCTGAGCCGCACGACCGAGCGCGCCCCGCCCCGTACCCGGCCCGACCCCGAGCGGGCCGCCCCTGACCTCGACCCGCGTCAGACCTTGCCGATGCCGAGGGTGTTCTCGGCGGGGAGCAGTCCCGAGCCGATGACCGCGAGCCAGGGGCCGCCGAGGAGTTCGGCGAGGCGGGCGGTGCCCTCGGCGCCCAGGACTGCCCAGGGCGCGGCGGCGAGCTGGTCCGTACGCAGTTCGACCCCGGCGCGCAGAGCGCGGCCCTCGTCCGTGACCGTACCGTCGGCGGCGAGCAGCCCACGAGCCGTCAGGCGCTGCCGCGCCGCGGCCCATTCCGCCGCGCTCCAGCCCCGGCCGGCGAAGGTCTCCTCGGCGGCCGCCCCCACGGCGGCGAAGGAGACCAGGGACTCGACGGGGTCGAGCCCGGCGGCCAGCAGGGCGGCGAGGTGGCCGTCGCCGCGGTGTTCGCGCAGGATCGTCGCGGCCTGCCACAGGATCAGGTGCGGGGCCTCGGGCCAGGGCAGCTCGGCGTTGGCGGCGGCGAGGGGCCGCCCGGCCGGGTCCGCGGCCTCGGCGGCCCGGCGGGCGAGCGCGGCGGCCTCGGCGAGCTGGGGGCCACCGACGACGTCCTCGCCGAGCACCTCGCGGTAGGCGCGGTCGACGGCCCGCAGCCGGGCGGCGAGCACATCGCCGGGCGCGGCGGTCCGCCAGACCGCCGGGACGTGGCGGCCGACCATCGCGGGGCTGAAGCTGTAGAAGGCCGAGGCGACCCGCCGCGCCCCGGCCGGTCCGAGCGGTGCGGCACGCCAGGCGAAGTAGGCGGGCCAGCGCTCCTCGATGCCGTAGCCGAGGTCCGCGGCCTCCTCGAACGCCTCGGGGGCGTAGTAGAGCAGGGCGTGCAGCGGTTCGAGCAGATGCCACATCTGCCGCACGCGCCCGGGCTCCACGTCGGCGCCTGCCGTGTCCACGGTCATGACTTCCTCCTCCACCCGGCCATCTTGACGCTGTCCAGATTGGTGCTCCGCGAGCAAACTTGTCAATGACTAGATTCGGCGTAGGGTGGCGTCATGACGAGTCGGCGCACCTATCACCACGGCGACCTGCGGCAGGCCGTCCTGACCGCCGCCCTCGACGTCATCGCCACCGAGGGCCCCGGCGCACTGAGCCTGCGCGACCTGGCCCGTCGGGCGGGCGTCTCCCACGCCGCGCCCGCCCACCACTTCAAGGACCGGACGGGCCTGCTGACCGCCATCGCCACCGAGGGCTACACCCTGCTGGCCGAGGCCCTCGCCGACGCGCCGGACCTGCGTGAGCGCGGAGTCGGCTACGTCCGCTTCGCGGTCGGCCACCCCGCCCACTTCCAGGTGATGTTCCAGCCCGAACTGTTGCGCGGCGACGACCCGGAGCTCCTGACGGCCAGGGAACGCGCCTCGGCCGAGCTCCGCGCGGGCGTCAGCGGTCTCGACTCCGCGCCGGGCTCCGGCTCCCGCTCCGCCACGGACCCCCGCACGGCGGGCATCGCCGCCTGGTCCCTGGCACACGGCTTCGCGACGCTGCTCCTCACGCGCAACTTCGAGGGCGAGGACGGCCCGTTGGGCGACCGGGATCCGGCGGAGGCCTTCCGGACGCTCGCCGGCATGCTGTTCTGAAGCCCCAAACCCCCCGGGAATAACCGGAGTCGATCTCCACTTGAAGGTGGCGCGCGCGCAGGACCTCGAGATCGAGATCGGCATTCGGAACCTTCAACGGGCGGGAATCCATGACCTTCACGCACTCCCTCCGACGCACGAGCGTCGCACTGCTCGCGGCCGCCACCCTGAGCGCGCTGCCGGCCGCCGGCACGGCCGGCGCCACCGGTGCGACCGGCGCGACGGGCACCACCGGCGCGACGGCTACGGCCGGCGCCTCCGCGCCCAACGGGACTGTCTGGCGCGGCGGTTGGGCCGCCTCACCGCAGGCTCCGGCGGCGCCCTTCGGCCCGAACTGGTCCCAGGGCGGCTTCTCCGACCACACCGTCCGGCAGGTCGTCCGCGTCAGCACCGGCGGCACCAAGGCCCGTATCGAGCTCTCCAACCGGTACGGAAAGACCCCCTTGCGCATCACCGGAGCCACCGTCGCCCTGACCGCCGAGGGCGCCTCGGTGAAGGCCGGTTCGGTACGGCAGCTGTCCTTCGGCAAGAGCAGGTCCCTGACCGTGCCGGCCGGCGCCACGGCGTACAGCGACGGCGTGCCGTTCAAGGTCAGGGCGCTGGAATCGGTGACCGTCACGCTCTACCTCGCCGACCCGACCGGGCCCGCCACCTTCCACCACTTCGCCGCCGCCACCAGCTACCGCGCGGACGGCGACCATCGCGCCGACCGGGACGGTACGGCGTTCAAGGAGACCGGCGACTCCTGGTACTTCCTGACCGGCGTCGAGGTGAGCGGCGGCCAGTCGGCGCGCCGGAACGGCATCGTCACCTTCGGTGACTCCATCACCGACGGCGTCGGCTCCGGCGCCGACAGGAACAACCGCTACCCCGACGAACTGGCGGAGCGTTTCGCCGCCGCCGGTCAGCCGCGCAGCGTCCTCAACCACGGCATCAGCGGCAACCAGGTCACCAACGACTGGGACTGGGCCGGCGAGAAGGGCATCGCCCGCTTCGGGAAGGACGTGCTCAGCGAGCCGAACGTGGGCACGGTCGTCGTCCTGGAAGGCATCAACGACATCGGCGGCAGCGGCCAGGGCGTCCCCGGCCACCCTACCCCCGAGGTGTCGGCCGACCAGCTCATCGAGGGCCACCGCGCGCTGATCCGCCAGGCCCACGCCAAGGGCATCAAGGTGATCGGGGCGACGCTGACGCCCATCAAGGGCTCGTTCTACGACACCCCGGTCAACGAGGCCAAGCGGGACGCGGTCAACCACTGGATCCGTACGTCGGGCGAGTACGACGCCGTGGTGGACTTCGACCGCGTCGTCGCCGACCCGGCCGACCCGGACCGCATGCTCCCCGCCTACGACTCCGGCGACCACCTGCACCCCGGTGACGCCGGCTACCGCGCGATGGCGAAGGCCCTGGACCTCGACGAGTTCTGACGCACGCGACCTCGACGAGTCCTGACGTACGCGCGGGCCAGGGGCCGGCCGAGTCACTGCCGGCCCCTGGCCGCTCCCCTACGACCCGAGGATCGTCGTCAGGAACTCCCCGGTCCACGCCAGGAGTTCGCGCCCCACCACCGGCTTCCCGCCGATCTTCCCGCTCGTCGGGCGCGGCACCAGGATCTGGTGGACCGCCGGCTTGATGACCGTACGCGGGTACAGCCGCTTGAGCCGCAGCTCCTGCGACTCCCGCAGCTCCACCGGCGCGAAGCGGATGTTCGGCCCCTGCAGGACGATCTCGCCGACCCCGCAGGCACGGGCCAGCATCCGCAGGCCCGCCACCAGGAGCAGGTTCTCGACCGGCTCCGGCAGCTTGCCGTAGCGGTCCGTCAGCTCCTCCCGTACCGCCTTGATGTCCTCCTCGGAGTTCGCCGAGGCGATCGCCCGGTACGCCTGGAGGCGCAGACGCTCGCCCGGCGCGTAGTCGTGCGGCACGTGCGCGTCGACCGGAAGCTCGATCTTGACCTCCAGCGGCGGCTCCTCCTCGACTCCGCCCTCCAGAGAGGCGCGGTAGTCCGCGACCGCCTCGCCGACCATCCGCACGTACAGGTCGAAGCCGACGCCCGCGATGTGACCGGACTGCTCGCCGCCCAGCAGATTGCCCGCGCCGCGGATCTCCAGGTCCTTCATGGCCACGTACATGCCCGCGCCCATCTCGGTGTGCTGGGCGATCGTCGCCAGCCGCTCGTGCGCGGTCTCGGTCAGCGGCTTCTCCGGCGGGTAGAGGAAGTACGCGTAACCGCGCTCGCGGCTCCGGCCGACCCGGCCGCGCAGCTGGTGCAGCTGCGACAACCCGAAGTTGTCGCCGCGCTCGACGATCAGCGTGTTGGCGTTGGAGATGTCGATGCCGGACTCGACGATCGTCGTGGACACCAGCACGTCGAACTTCTTCTCCCAGAAGTCGACCACGACCTGCTCCAGGGCGCTCTCGCCCATCTGGCCGTGGGCGGTGGCGATCCGCGCCTCCGGGACGATCTCCCGCAGCCGCGCCGCCGCCCGGTCGATCGACTCGACCCGGTTGTGGATGTAGAAGACCTGGCCCTCGCGCAGCAGTTCACGCCGGATCGCCGCGCCGATCTGCTTCTCCTCGTACGGGCCGACGAAGGTCAGCACCGGGTGCCGCTCCTCCGGCGGGGTGGTGATCGTCGACATCTCGCGGATGCCGGTCACCGCCATCTCGAGCGTACGGGGGATGGGGGTGGCCGACATCGTCAGCACGTCGACGTTGGCGCGCAGCTTCTTCAGCTGCTCCTTGTGCTCGACGCCGAAGCGCTGCTCCTCGTCGACGATGACCAGGCCCAGGTCCTTGAACTTCGTCTCCGACGAGAACAGCCGGTGCGTACCGATGACGATGTCGACGGATCCGTCCCGCAGCCCCTCCAGCGTCGCCTTCGCCTCCGTCTCCGTCTGGAAGCGGCTGAGCGCCCGCGTGACGACGG
This sequence comes from Streptomyces sp. NPDC006551, assembly GCF_040611675.1. Taxonomy (NCBI): domain Bacteria; kingdom Bacillati; phylum Actinomycetota; class Actinomycetes; order Kitasatosporales; family Streptomycetaceae; genus Streptomyces; species Streptomyces sp. NPDC006551. The sequence continues at coordinate 137,482 of NZ_JBEXOT010000008.1, read as the reverse complement.
GGAACTGCGAGTACCGCTCCGAGAACGTGCCGAAGTGCTGCTGCACGAGCAGGGTCGTGGGCACCAGGACGGCGACCTGCTTGCCGTCCTGCACCGCCTTGAACGCGGCCCGTACGGCGATCTCCGTCTTGCCGTAGCCGACGTCTCCGCAGATCAGGCGGTCCATCGGGACCGTCTTCTCCATGTCCTCCTTCACCTCGGCGATGGTGGACAGCTGGTCGGGCGTCTCGGTGTACGGGAAGGCGTCCTCCAGCTCCCGCTGCCAGGGCGTGTCCGGGCCGAAGGCGTGTCCGGGCGCGGCCATCCGGGCGCTGTACAGCTTGATCAGGTCGGCGGCGATCTCCTTGACGGCCTTCTTGGCGCGCGCCTTGGTCTTCGTCCAGTCGGCGCCGCCGAGGCGGTGCAGGGTCGGCGCCTCGCCGCCCACGTACTTGGTGACCTGCTCCAGCTGGTCGGTGGGGATGTACAGCCGGTCGCCGGGCTGGCCGCGCTTGGCCGGCGCGTACTCGACGAGGAGGTACTCGCGGGTGGCGCCCTGGACGGTCCGCTGGACCATCTCGATGTACCGGCCGACGCCGTGCTGCTCGTGGACGATGTAGTCGCCGGCCTCCAGGGTCAGCGGGTCGATGGTCTTGCGGCGCTTGGCCGGCATGCGCCGGCCGTCCTTGCCGGCCGCCTTCTGGCCGGACAGGTCGGTCTCGGTGAGGACGGCCAGCTTGAGCGCCGGGTCGACGAAGCCGTAGTCGATCGAGCCGCAGGCCACGTGGACGACCGACGGGGCGATCTTCGTCAGGTCCGAGTCGAGCCGGGCGGCGATGCCCTCGCCGCCGAGGACCTCGACCGTGCGGGCCGCCGGGCCGTGCGCCTCCGTGACGTACACCGTGCGCCAGCCGTCGGCGAGCCAGCCCTTGGTGTCGGCGAGCGCGCGGGCGGTGTCGCCGCGGTACGACTCCGGGGCGTGCATGCCCAGCTTGACCGTGTCGGCGTCGAGGGTCTCGTCGGCCGCGAACGGGGACACCGACCACCACATCATGCCCAGCTCACGGGCCCGGTCACGGACGTCCGCGATCCCCCACAGGGAGGCCGCGCCGACGTCGATCGGGGCCTCGCCTCCGCCGGCCGTGGCCGCCCAGGACGCCTGGAGGAACTCCTGGCTGGTCGCGACGAGGTCCGCCGCCCTCGTGCGGACCCGCTCGGGGTCGCAGACGACGGCCATGGATCCCTGGGGCAGCACGTCGAGCAGCAGCTCCATGTCGTCGACGAGGACCGGGGCCAGGGACTCCATGCCCTCCACCGCGATCCCCTCGGCGATCTTGCCGAGCAGCTCGCCGAGCTCGGGGTGGGCCTCGGCCAGGGCCGCGGCCCGCCGCTTCACCTCGTCGGTCAGCAGCAGCTCACGGCAGGGCGGCGCCCACAGGCCGTGCTCGGCGACCTCCAGGGAGCGCTGGTCGGCGACCTTGAAGTAGCGGATCTCCTCGACGTCGTCGCCCCAGAACTCGATCCGGAGCGGGTGCTCCTCGGTCGGCGGGAAGACGTCCAGGATGCCGCCGCGCACGGCGAACTCCCCGCGCTTCTCGACCAGCTCCACCCGGGAGTACGCGGCCGCCGCGAGGCCCTCGACGACCTCGTTCAGATCCACCGTCTGCCCGCTCCGCAGGGCCACCGGCTCCAGGTCGCCGAGGCCCTTGACCTGCGGCTGGAGCACGGAACGCACGGGGGCGACGACGACGCTCACCGGCCCTGCGGCCGGATCGTCCGGCGAGGGGTGGGCGAGCCGGCGGAGCACGGCGAGGCGGCGGCCGACGGTGTCGGAGCGGGGCGAGAGCCGCTCGTGCGGCAGCGTCTCCCAGGAGGGGTACTCGACCACCGTGTCGGGGTCGAGGAGGCTGCGCAGGGCCGCCGCCATGTCCTCGGCCTCCCGTCCGGTCGCGGTGACGGCCAGCACCGGCCGCCCGGCCTCCCGCGCGAGGGCGGCCACGGCGAAGGGCCGCGCGGCCGGGGGGCCGACCAGATCCACGTGCGTACGGTTTCCGTCGGCCGCGGCCTTCACCGCCTCGGCGAGGGCCGCGTCCTTGACGACGAGGTCGAGCAGACCGTGCAGGCTCATGGACTTCCATCCCGGTGGGTTAACGGGTGCGGGCAACGCGAACCGCCCGACACGTCGCACGGGCCGGGTGGCCCCGGCGCCTACGAGCGGACCGGGGTTCCCCCAGCCTACGACGTGGGCGGCGCACCGGCGCGGGGGATCGACTTCACCCGGCCGGGTGAAAAGGGGCAGATCGGGTGGCACCCGTCCGGCGCATACAGTTCCTGCCGCTGCCGGTCACCGCGGACCACGGCATCCGCGCCGGGCAGCTCCCGCCCCACCACCGGGACCCCCTCGACCGGATACTGGTCGCCCAGGCGCAGACCGAGGGGCTGACGCTCGTCACGCGGGACAAGCACATCCCGCTCTACGACGTACCGGTGCTGACCGTGTGACCGGCCGACCGGCTGACCGGCCGAGAGCAGCCGTACGGCCTCGGTGGCGTCCACCGGGGCCGTACGCACATGGCCCCGGTCCTACTCCGTCGCGATCGCGTTCAGGACGTTCATCCGGCCCGCTCGGAACGCCGGGACCAGCGCCGCGAACAGCCCCACGAACGCCGACCCGACGAAGACCGTCAGGATCGTCGGCCACGGGATCTCCAGGACCCCGAGGCCCTCCAGGGCCAGCAGCTTCTGGGCCGCCGTGCCCCAGCCCATGCCCAGACCGAGGCCGAGCAGGGCGCCGAAGAGGGCGATCACCACCGACTCCAGGCGGATCATGCGGCGCAGCTGGCGGCGCGAGAGGCCGATGGCCCGCATCAGGCCGATCTCCCGGGTCCGCTCGACCACCGACAGCGCGAGCGTGTTCACCACGCCGAGCACGGCGACGATGATCGCCAGGGCCAGCAGCCCGTACACGATGTTGAGCAACTGGCCGACCTGGTCCTTCAGGTCCTGCTTGTAGTCGGCCTGGTTCTGCACCTTGTACTGCGGGTAGGCGGCGAGCGACTTCTTGATCGCGGCGTACGCCTCGGTCTCCTTGCCGTCCTCCGCCGTCGCGAACATGATCATGCTCCGGGGCAGCTTGTCGGCCGGGAGGTACCGGGCGGCGGTGGTGATGTTGGTGTACATCACGCCCTTGTCGACGTTGTTCTCGTCCGAGGTGATCGCCGCGACCTTCAGCTTCGCGCGCTCGCCGCCCTTGAAGGCGACGGTGAGCTCGTCGCCCACCTTCACACCGTGTTCGGCGGCGTAGTCGCTGCCGACGGACATCGCGTTCTCGTCGTACGCCTTCGCGAGCGTGCCCGCGGTGGTGTCCCGGCGAAGATCCCGCGCGTACGTCGGCTCGGCGGCGACCAGTCCCTTATCCACGGCCTTGCCGCCCGGGGCGGTGATCGTCGCCTCGACCCAGGTGTACTCGGTGACCCGGGCCAGACCCGGCGTCTTCTCCAGCGCGACCTGCGCCTGCGGCACGATCGGCTGCCCGTTGGCGGACTGGACGATGAAGTCCGCGCCGACCGAGCGGTCCAGCTCCTCGGTGGCCGAGGCGACCATCGACGAGCCGACCACCGACAGACAGGCGACCAGGGCGAGCCCGATCATCAGGGCGGCGCCGGTGGCACCCGTACGGCGCGGGTTGCGCAGGGCGTTGCGCTCGGCCATCCGCCCCACGGGCCCGAAGATCCGCAGGACGACGGCACCGAGGACCCGGACGACCCCGCCCGCCAGGAGCGGGCCGACGACGACGAAGCCGACGAGGGAGAGCACGACACCGAGGCCGAGCCAGAGGGAACCGGCGGACGCCTCCTCCGCCCGCGTCGCCGCCCACAGCGCGCCGGCGCCGAGGGCCGTGAGGAGCAGGCCGATCCCGCCGCGCACCAGGCCGGCCTTGCCGTCGGCCGGGGTCCCGGCGTCGCGCAGGGCGGCCATCGGGGAGACCTTGCCGGCCCGGCGGGCCGGGATGTACGCCGCGAGGACCGTGACGACGATGCCGAGGAGGAGACCGACGGCGGGCGTCGTCCAGCGGACGGTCAGATCCCCCGTCGACAGCTCCATGCCCATGGAGCTCATGAGCTCCATCAGACCGACCGCCAGTCCGACGCCGGCCGCGACACCGGCGACCGAGCCGACGACACCGAGGAACAGCGCCTCGACCAGGACGGAGCGGTTGACCTGCTTGCGGCTCGATCCGATGGCCCGCATGAGGCCGATCTCCCGGGTGCGCTGGGCGACCAGCATGGAGAAGGTGTTGACGATGAGGAAGATGCCGACGAGGAAGGCGATTCCGGCGAAGCCGAGCATCGCGTACTTCATGACGTCGAGGAACCCGGCGACGTCCTCACGGCCTGCGTCGGCGACCTCGGCCGCGGTCTGCAGGGTGTACGCCCCGCCGACCGCGGAGGCGATGCTCGCCTTCAGCGTCTCGTCGCTGACCCCGGGGGCGGCGTCGGCCGTGATCTGGGTGAACAGGCCCTCCTTGCCGAGGAGTTCGCGCTGCGCGGTGGCGGTGTCGAAGTAGACGACGGTGGCACCGGGGTTGGTGACCTTGAAGTCGACGATGCCGGATATCCGCGCCTTGAAGTCACCGGTGACGGCGATGGTGCGCAGTTCGTCACCGATCTTCAGCTTGTGCTTCTCGGCGGTGTCGCCGTCGACCATCACCTCGGTGGGGCCGCGCGGCTCGTGCCCGGAGGTGAGGTCCACCGAACGCAGCTCGTTGGCCGACCAGTTGACGGCGATCGTCGGTGCGCCGCTGGTGGGGCCGACGTTCTTGTCACGGGAGTCGACGACGGTCACGCTCAGCGAGACGACCGAGCCCTGGGCGTCTTTGACGCCCTCGACTTCGCGGACCCGGTCCACGAGGGAGGCGGGCAGGGCCTCGGGACGGCCGGTCCGCGGAGTCTCGTCGTCGACCGCCGCGTCCTTGGGGCTGAGGGTGACGTCGGACGCGGTCGAGGCGAAGAGCTTGTCGAAGGTGGTGTTCATGGTGTCGGTGAACACCAGCGTGCCGCTCACGAACGCCACGGACAGCAGGACGGCGACGGCCGAGAGCGCCATCCGGCCCTTGTGCGCGAAGAAGTTGCGCAGCGAGGTCTTCCACACGGTCATGACGTCCGCCCGCGCGCGTCGAAGTCCTTCATACGGTCAAGTACGGCTTCGGCGGTGGGCCGGACCATCTCGTCGACGATCCGGCCGTCCGCGAGGTAGAGCACGCGGTCGGCGTGGCCGGCGGCGACGGGGTCGTGCGTGACCATCACGATGGTCTGGCCGAGCTCGTCCACCGACTGCCGCAGGAAGCCGAGCACTTCGGCGCCGGCTCGGGAGTCGAGGTTTCCGGTCGGCTCGTCTCCGAAGATGATCTCTGGGCGGGCGGCGAGGGCGCGGGCCACGGCGACGCGCTGCTGCTGACCGCCGGAGAGCTGGGCGGGCCGGTGCTTCAGCCGGTCGGCGAGACCGACGGTCGCCACAACCCGGTCGAGCCATGCCTGGTCCGCCTTGCGGCCGGCGATGTCCATCGGCAGCGTGATGTTCTCCAGCGCGTTCAGCGTCGGCAGCAGGTTGAACGCCTGGAAGATGAAGCCGACGCGGTCGCGGCGCAGCTGGGTGAGCTTCTTGTCCTTCAGACCGGTGATCTCGGTCTCGTCGAGATGGATCCGGCCGCTGGTGACGGTGTCGAGCCCGGCGAGGCAGTGCATCAGGGTCGACTTGCCGGAGCCGGACGGCCCCATGATCGCCGTGAACTCCCCACGGGCGATGTCCACATCGACATGGTCGAGCGCGACGACCCGGGTCTCCCCCGCTCCGTACGCCTTGACGACCTGTCGCGCCCGCGCGGCGACGGCCGTATGTCCGCCGATACCCCCGAGCCTGGGGGTGGTCACAGCCGAAGTCACGGTATGTCTCCTATGTCGTTGGTGGTACGCATAAGCAGGGCGTGGTTCGAGTCTTGGGGAGGCGGGGCGGCGGGTCACTGGTGGCGGCCGCACTCTTCACCCTGGGGTTTTCCGTAAGGCCAAGGTAAGGACGGGAGGGGGACTTCCTCGTCCTCCGCCGGGACGAACGAGCCCTGCCCCGTATGGGGGAGATCCCCCTAGGGGTTCTCCACCCCGTGGCTCGGATGAGAGGCTGAGCCGACGAATTAGATGTACGACGCATCGGCTGCGGCGCGCGGTGCGCGTTCCACAGGGGGAGAGGAACCACGGGGTGTCCGAGACCACGGCGCGGCGGGCCGGCACGCCCGCCACCACACCGCGCGGACGCGGACCGGTCGTCGCGGCGCTGATGCTGGGCATGGCCCTGGCCGCACTGGACGGCACCGTCGTCGCGACCGCCGTGCCGCAGATCGTCGGCGACCTGGGCGGACTGTCGGTGTTCTCCTGGCTGTTCTCCGGCTATCTGCTCGCCGTGACGGTCACCCTTCCCGTGTACGGGAAGCTCTGCGACACCTTCGGACGCAAGCCGGTCCTGATCGCCGGGACCGTCCTCTTCCTCATCGGCTCCCTGCTGTGCGCCGCCGCCTGGAACATGGGCTCGCTCATCGCCTTCCGCGTCGTACAGGGCCTGGGCGGCGGCGCGCTCCAGGGCACGATCCAGACGATCGCGGCGGACCTGTATCCGCTGAGGGAACGCCCGAAGATCCAGGCGAAGCTGTCCTCCGTCTGGGCCACGGCGTCGGTGGCGGGACCGGCGGCGGGCGGCCTGCTGGCGGGCTACGCCGACTGGCGCTGGATCTTCCTCATCAATCTGCCGGTGGGGCTGGTGGCGCTGTGGCTGATCGCCCGGTTCCTGGTGGAGCCCCGCCGGCCGGGCGCCGGAGCGGCGCGGGGCGGGAGCGCGGCCGAGCGGCCCGCCGTCGACTGGGCCGGCGCGCTCACCATCTTCGCGACCGGGGTCCTCCTGCTCACCGCCCTCGTCCAGGGCGGGGTCGCCTGGCCCTGGACGTCCGCGCCCTCGCTCGGGCTCTTCGGCGGCGCGCTCGCCCTCGCCGGCGTGACGGTTCTCGTCGAACGACGGGCCGCCGAGCCGATCATCCCCGGCTGGATCTGGCGCCGCCGCACGATCGCCGCCGTCAACCTTGCCCTCGGCGCGCTCGGCCTCCTGATGGTCGCGCCCACCGTCTTCCTGCCCACCTACTCCCAGGCGGTCCTCGGCCTCGGCCCGATCGCCGCCGGCTTCGTCCTCTCCGCCATGACCCTCAGCTGGCCGCTCACCGCGGCCCTGTCCAACCGGGTCTACAACCGCATCGGCTTCCGGCTCACCGCCGTCATCGGCATCAGCCTCGCCCTGCTCGTCCTGCTCGCCTTCCCGTTCCTGCCGTTCCCCGGCGAACCCTGGCAGCCGGCCCTGCTCATGCTGCTGCTCGGCGGCGCGCTCGGCCTCTTCCAGCTCCCGCTGATCGTCGGGGTCCAGTCGACGGTCCCGTACGAGGAGCGCGGGACGACGACCGCGTCCGTCCTCTTCTGCCGCCAGGTCGGCCAGAGCGTCGGCGCGGCGCTCTTCGGGGCGGTCGCCAACGGCGTACTGGCCGCCCGGCTCGGCGGAGACGGCGGTGATCTCGACAGCCTCGCCCGGGCCCTCGACGCGCCGGGCTCCCTCACGGCCTCCGCCGCGGACCATCTGCGGCGCGCGGTGGACGCGGCGGTGGACTACGTCTATCTGGGCGCGGCGGCCGCGGCGGCGATCGCCCTGGTCGTCCTGCTCACGCTCGCGCCGCGTCGTTTCCCGGTCCTGAAGGACGCCGACGACCAGACGACCGCATAGACCGCACAGCCCCGGCCGTCACGGCCTCTCGTCGTCCTCCGCACCCGCACTCGTATCCGAGCCCTGGTCGGCGTCCGGGTCCGAATCCCGGTCCGGGTCCGAATCCCCGACCTGGTCCCGGGCCTGGCTCCGGGCCCGGTCCTGGTCCTGATCCGGGCCCTGATCCGGGTCCTGAACCTGATCCGGGTCCTGGGGAGGGGTGACGCGGCCCGTCAAGGTCGCCAGCGCGGTGCGGATGTGGTCCATCTGGGCGTGGATCCCCTCGCGGGCCTCCTGGTGCTCGCGCAGCACCCGCTCCGTCTCACGCTCCGTACGTTCTTGACGCATCCTCGCCTCCGCGAGGAGTTCCGCGGCCCTCGCCTCCGCGTCCTCCTGACCGTGCCGGGCGCTCTCCTCCTCCGCCGCGTAGGCACGTTTCGCCTCGCCGAGGCGGGCCTCGGCGTCCGCGAGGAGTTCCGCGTGCCGGGCCTCCAGCTCCGCGAGCCGCGCCGCCGCCGCCCGTTCGGCGTCCTTGCTCAGGGAGGCGTGCTTCCGGCGCTGCCCGTCGAGGAGCGCCGCGGCCCGCCGCTCCGTCTCCTCCAGCTCCGCCCGGGCCGCACTCCGGCGCTCGGCCGCGTCCCGGCCGGCCTCCGCGCGAAGCGCCTCGGCCTCGGCGGCGGCCGCCAGCAGGGTCGCCTCGGCCGTGGACTCCGCCTCCGCCAGGACCCCGTCGGCGTACGCCCCGGCCGCGTCGGCCGCCTCCTGGCCCGCCGCCCGCGCCTCCTCTCCGAGGGACTGGGCCGCGGCCTCGGCGGCTCGCACGAGGGCCTCGTCCTCCTCCTCGGCCAAGACCAGAATCCGGTGGGCCCGTTCGCCCAGGGACTCGTACCGCTGCGGCGCGAGCCCCGCCACGACCTCGCGCAGCCGCGCCGCGTCCGCCTCCATCTCCTTGGCGAGGACGGTGAGCCGCGCCGCGCGCTCCCAGGCGGCGTCGCGCTGGTCGGAGAGCGAGGCGAGATAACGGTCGACCTGTTCGGGCCGGTATCCGCGCCCCCGTCCGACGGCGAAACTCATCCCTGACGCCCCTTCCGTAATGGCTCAATCACCCAGGATGCGGCATCGGGCATGACAAAAGGCGCTCGACGTGGCGTACACATCGAGCGCCTTTGATCGAAAGCGGTCTCAGTCGGTCAGACCGCCCGTTCTAGAGCAGGCCGTCCCACATCTGTTCGAGCAGCACCGACCACCAGCTGTCCGGCGACGCCAGCGCCGCCGGGTCCAGCATCGCCAGCTGCGCCTGGAAGTCGACCGTCCAGCGGCCCGCCTGCTCGGGGTTGAGCCCGAACCGCAGCCGCCACATCCGCCCCAGCAGCGCCATGGACCGAGTGAACTCCGGCAGCCCGGTGTTCACGAACTGCGGCGGCACCGGCTGTCCGCCCGGACCGGCCTCGACGGGTACGGCGACGATGTGCGCCGTACCGTACTGGACGCAGATGGCACGCCCGAAGTCCGAACCGATGACGAGGTACGACCCCGCGTCGGACGCCGGCTGGACCTGCCGCTGCGCGGCGAGCTCGGCGAGCGTCGGTACGACCGGCTGCGCCGGCTGGGCCCAGAAGAACGGACCGAAGTCCGCCGGCAGACCCGCCCATACGAGCGTGAGCGCCACCACCTCCGGCACTCCCTGCCGCGACACCGCCCGCTGGTCGAACCGGCAGATGCCCGGACCGAACGCGCCGGCCAGCTCCTGCGCGATCCCCTCCGGGGGGATCGGCGGCAGCGGCTGCACCTGCGGCAGCGGAGCACGGACCGGCGCCGGACGGGCCGGACCGTCCGCGACCTGATGCAACTCGCCTTGGTGGGTGAGGAGTTGCCGCATGCCCTGCTGACGGCTGGAGTGATCCGTGCCGTACGGAGCGATATTGGTGATCCGCGCCTGCGGCCACGTCTCCCTGATCATCCGGGCGCAGTAACCGCCGGGCAGCTCACAGGACTCCAACTCCGTGTGGAGTTCGAGCACTTGCTGCGGCGGCACGTTCATGGCGCGCAGCTCGTGCAGGATCTGCCACTCGGGGTGCGGGGTGCCGGGAGCGGACCGCCGGATGATCTGGGCCTCGGAGCCGTCGGGCGCGCGGTAGCGCAGCACGGCCTGGTACCCCGGGCCGACGGTCGGCTGGCCGGTGGGCTGCTGCGGATAGCCGTACGCCGGAGGCGCGCCGGGACCGGCAGCTCCCGGGGGCGCGGGCGGCCCGGGGGGCGGCGGAATGGCCGGACCACCGGGACCGCCGGGTCCGGGCTGCGCCAGCATCGTCGCGGCGTGGTGCACGCCAGGCGGGCCGGGCGTACCGGGAGGTCCCGGCGGCGTGGGTGCGCCCGGCGCACCGGGAGGCCCGGGCGGCGCGGGAGGTCCGCCGGGGCCGGGGTGGGCCAGCATCGTCGCGGCATGCTCGACCCCGCCGCCCCGCGCACCGGGCATACCCGGCGGCGCGGGCGGAGGCGGCGGCGTACCGGGACCGCCCTGGCTCGGGTTCGCCAGCATGGTCGCGGCCTGGTGCACGGGCCGCGGAGGCGTGGGCGGACCGGGAGGCCCGGGAGGCTGGGGCCCGTCGGGCCCGAGCTGCGCCACCAGCTGCGTCGGTACGTATCCCCCGGCGGGAGCGCCGGGCGCCCCGGGCGCCTGCGGCGGCGGAGGCGGATTCCCCCCGCCGCCCCGCGAACCACGCGGCGGCAGAACGGCCTTGCTCGTGGCCGCGTCCGCGATGTCCCCGGCCCCGGGAACACCCGGGGCCGACGGCGGAGTGGCGGAGGCGGCCGGCAACGGCACCCCGGGCGCACCCGCGCCAGGAGCGGACGGAGCCGACGGCTCCCCCGCCCCCCCGAGCGAAGCCGGCCCACCGGAAGACGGAGTCGCGCCGGAGCCGGAGACACCGGAGCCATCGGACGCACCCGCGCCCGTCGGACCACCAGAACCACCGTTCACTCCCGGCGCCGCGGGCGCACCGGGCGCCGACGCGAGCCCGGCGAGCGAGGCCCCGGAACCGCCCGAAGCACCAGGCGCACCCGGTCCACCGGCGGACGCCGGGCCACTCGGTCCACCGGGTCCACCGGGTCCACCGGGCACACCCGTACCCGCGCCTGAAGGCGAAGGGGCACCCGGGCCACCAGGCGTACCCATACCGGCACCCGAAGGCGAAGGGGCACCCGGCCCCGGAACTCCGGGCGCACCAAGCGCACCCGGTCCACCGGCGGACGCCGGGCCGGCAGGGCCACCCGGGCCCACAGGACCACCAGAGCCACCAGCACCAAACGGATCAGCCGACCCCGAAGGCGGTCCCGCGTTCGGGTCCAGCCTCGGCGCGATCGCCGTCGGCGGAAGCGCGCTGCCGCCCGACATCAGGGCCGTCGGCGCGTCCGCGCCCACCACCGGAGGCGGAGTGTCGTCATCGTCCGCGCCCGAAAGCGGCGGCGCGAAGACCGTCGCCGGCAACGGCACCGACCCCTGCGCACCGCCCGAACTCGCGTTCGCGTCCGCCCACGGGCTGCTCGCCGGCACCCCGTCCGACGCCGTCGGCTCGTACTCGACCGCCTCCGGCGACGACGAACTCCCACCCGCCTGTGAAGCGTTCGGCCCCTTCGGCGGCAGGCCCAGCTTGTCCGCCGCGTCCTGCAACCACTCCGGCGGGCTCAGCAGGAACGACGTCTGATTCAGATCCACCCGCTTCGGAGGCTCCGCCGCCCCCGCCGGGGCCGCGTCCTCCGACGCCCCGTACTCCTCCTCGTACCGCCGGATCACCTCACCCACCGGCAGTCCGGGCCACAGCGTCGCCTCACCGCTGTCCCGCGCGATGACCAGCCGCTGACGGCCCCCGTCGGACGTCGGCCCGTCCTCGCGGTCCTCGGCCCACACCACGAAACCCAGCTCGAACTCCCGTACCCGCACCTCCCGATGCTGGTACGCGGGCACCTCGCCGTTGATCCATTCCTCGGCGCGCTCCTGCGCCTGCGCGAACGTCACCACTGAAACGTCACTCCCCCACCGGAACAACCGGAACCACGGGCACCGCGCGCGCGAAGCCGCCGTCCACCATCAGGTTCGCCACCGTCTCGAGCTCCGGCGGATTACCCGCCAACCGCCCCAGGAAGGCGTCGAAATCCTCACCGCACGGCAGCAGCAACCGCTCCACCCGCTCGTTCACCGACCAGCCGTCCCGATCCCGCGCGTCGTCGTACACGCAGAACCACACCGACCCGATCCCCTGGCCCTTCACCTTCACCGCCAGGATCCCGCCCTGCACGAAAGCGACACCCAGGAAATCCTTCGTCAGGTGGTCCCGCAGACACTTGTTGACGTAGACGAGGTCATTGACCCCCGCCTCCTCGCGCACCGTGAAGAACGGCTGGTCCACCAGAAGACCCAGCTCCGCGTCGAGCGCCGCACCGACCGGCGCACAGCCACCGGCCGCCTTCAGGAACGAGCGGTACGCGCCCGGCAGGCGGTAACCCAGGTCCTCCTCCACGCCCAGCAACTGCTGCTCCGACACCGACAGCACACCCTTCGGCAACCCGAAGTGCGCCGGCCGGGTCTCCTGCAACGGCCGCGTGCCCCGCTTGGACTGGTCGACCGCCGCCGTCGCGATCCCGCCGTGATGCCGCAGCAGCGCCTTCACCTCGACCGGCACCAGCTCCATCCGCCGACCGCCCGCCACGTGATGCCACGTCCAGCCGTGCGGCGTCGCCACCGCCGGAATCGTGTCCCACAGCTCATGACCCGTCGCGGCCAGCGCCGCGTTCGCCGACACATAGTCCGTCAACCGCAGCTCATCGACGCCGAAGCCCTCCGGCGGCTCGGCGATCTCCGCTGCGGCCCGGGCGTACGGCGAGAAATCCGGGTAGCCCTGCTCGTCCACCCGCACCCCTCTGGGATGCCGGGAGGCCCGGACCGGATCCGGGAAATGCACGACCTGCCCGGCGTAGGCCGCGTTCGGTGGCGCGGCGTGCTGCCCGAGCCGACCTGTCGTCATGGCGGTTGCCCCCTGCGCTGGCTGCTGGCTGATTCCGCACAGCCTATGCGCTGCCACAAGCCCACCACCCGGCCCGATACGGCCACGACCACCGACCGTGACCAACTGTCACGGGCAGATGACACACCGGCGATAGTTCCGACACACCGACCGCGCGTTTCCGCTACCCCGCTTCCCCACGCACCACCCCATTTGGCACTCTGTTCCCGCAACTCGGGGGATTGCAGGAGGGGAAGACACGCACCATGCACGCAGCACCGACGCCCACCCAGGGTGACCCACGCCTCAACTGGAGCAGCACCGACACCACCCACGCCCCTTTACTGCGCTTCCGCCGCGACGGAATCCTCCCCACCGTCGGCGCGGCGCTGTCCGTACGCGGCGAAACACTCACCTGCACCGCGGGCCGCGGCGACCAGCCCCCCGTACTGCACCCACTCGTCCAGGACTTCCTGGACACCCTCACCAGCGGCCAGCGCGAACGCTTCACCGGCCGCTGCCCCGAGGCGATCCTGCTCTCCCGCCACCTCACCGCCACCGACAACGGCCGCTCCAAGCGCGCCCAGCGCAAACCCCTCACCCACGGCGAAGCCCGCCGCTCCCTCAAACACGCCAAACTCACCGCGCGCCGCATCCGCGAAGCCGGCGACCCACTCCACGGCAGCTACGCCGCACCCTGCCGATCCTGTACGGCGATGCTCGCCCACTTCGGTGTCCGCACCGTCGACCCCACCTCGACTGTCGAGAACGGCTGACCGCACCTCCATGCCCGACCACCTGAGCACCACCCGATTCCCGGTCAACGTCGACGCCGCCCTCCGCGAGGCGGGCTGGCAGCCCGGCCGCTGGGACATCAAACTCGCCGAGGAATGGGCCGACACCCTGCGCGCCCACGTCTCCCCCGCCGGCCACCGGCACCACGTCTTCCCCGCCGCCGTCGAAGCCTGGGCCGAATTCGGCGGCCTGCGCGTCACCGCCCCCGGCGCCGGCCGCCAGATCGCCCCCGCGACCGTACGCTTCGACCCCCTCGCCGGCCTCCACATCGCCCGCACCCTCGCCGACCTCGGACGGGCCCTCGACACGGAGATCGCCCCCCTCGGCGAGGAAGGCGACCACCAAGCGGTCCTCGCCATCGACCTCGAAGGCCGGATCTACAGCCTCGACCACACCGGCGACTGGTACCTCGGCCGGGACATCGACACCGCCCTGTCCACCCTCGTCACCGGCACCCAACCGACCCGGCTCGTCACGGGCTGAGGGACGGGCCGGGGGCCCGGCGGGACTGAGGGGCCCCCGTCACGCCGCCCGCTCCTCCCCCACCGGCAACACCGCCGACACCCGGAAACCACCCGCGTCCGTCGGGCCCGACACGAACACCCCACCCAGCCGCGTCACCCGCTCCCGCATACCCACCAGACCGTTCCCGCCACTCGGCAGATGCGCGTCCGCCACCGCCGCGTCCGAAGGCCCGTTCTCCACCTGCATCGCCACCTCGGCCTCCCGATGCGCCAGACGGACCACGACCTTCGCACCCGCCGCATGCTTGTGCACGTTCGTCAACGCCTCCTGAACCACCCGGTACGCCGTACGCTCCACCTCCGCGCCGTACGCCCGCGCCTCACCCAGCACCACCAGCTCGACCACCACCCCCGCCTGCCGCGACTGCTCGACCAGCGACTCCAGCGCGTCCAGACACGGCCCGTCCTCCGAAGCCGCCTCCGCCGCGGCCGCCGCCGCCAGACCCACCGCCGCCAACGGCACCACGGACGGAGCCGGCACCGCGTCCTCCCGCAGCACCCCCAACATCTCCCGCAGCTCCGTCAACGCCTGCCGCCCCATGTCCCCCACCAGCGCCGCGTTCCTCACCGCCTTCTGCGGATCCTTCAACGCCACCGCCTGCAACGCCGCCGCGTGCACCACCATCAACGACACCCGGTGCGCGACCACGTCATGCATCTCCCGGGCGATCCGCGTCCGCTCCTCCTGCCGCGCCCACTGCGCCCGCTGCTCGGCCCGATCGGCCAGCAACGACAACTCCTGCTCAAGACTGTCCGCCCGCTCCCGCAGACTCTCCATCAGCCGGCGCCGAGCCCCTATGTACAGACCGAACAGCACCGGCGGCGCGTTCAGCCCCAACGTCATGAAGAGCGAGACGACCGGGACGTACCAGCCACTCGGATCGAAATCCTGCTGATCCACATCCGCCTGGGCCACGTCCTGACGCAGCCGCACCACCGTCACGATGAACACGGCGACCGTCGACATACCCGCCAGCGCGGCGGTGATCCGGCGGGGCACCTCGGAGGCGGCGAGCGAATAGAGCCCGACGATCCCCATCAGGAAACCCATCTCGGCCGGCGTGATCGCGATCGAGACGAGAACGACGGTAATCGGCCACCGGCGCCGCACGAGCAGCACCGAACCGACGACCAGCCCGAACAGCACCCCCACCGGCACGGGCAGCGACGCCTCACCGGCGAAACGGACCCCCTCCAGCCCGCACTCCAGCGCCGACACCACGGCCAGCACGATGTCCAGCACCGCGCCGCGCCGTCTCCCCCACCACCACATACCGCGCGCGGGCGTGCCCGCCGCGTCCTGGTGCGCCCCCGTTGTGGTCATGACTCCCAGACTACGGGCGAGGGCCAGCCGTTTTCGGAAGACCGCCGGACCCCCGGGCGACCGCGTCAACCTCGCACGGACACGGGTCCCTCGAACTGTTGAATCGCCCAGATTTTCGACCCGGACGTCCGCATTCCGGACGACGCTGCTCGCATGACGACCACCCCGAGCCGATACGCGGACTTCGAGACCCTGCGTGAACAAGCCATCGCGCTACGCCGCGAAGGCCTCAGCCTGCGCCAGATCCGCGACCGACTGAAGATCGGCAACAACGACATCCTGAACCGCCTGGTGAAAGGGGAGCCCCCACCGGACTGGACGAAGCGCCCGAACGCCAAGGACGACCTGCGGACTCGGGCACGCGAGCTGCGCCTGGAGGGCAGGACGTACGACCAGATCCAGCTGGAGCTGGGCTGCTCGAAGAGCTCGATCTCGCTGTGGGTACGGGACCTCCCGAAGCCGGAGCCGCGCTACACCGAGGCCGAGCGCCGGGAGCGAATGAACGCGGGCCTGGCCCACCTGCGCGCGGCACGAGACGAGGAACGGCAGGAGACCAAGCGCTCGGCGCGTGAGGCCATCGGCGGACTTTCAGACCGCGAACTGTTCATCGCCGGGGTCACGCTCTACTGGGCCGAGGGCGCCAAGGACAAGACGTACAGCCGACGCGAGTCGCTGCACTTCATCAACAGCGATCCCAACGTGATCACCCTTTATCTGCGGTGGCTCGAACTGCTCGGAGTCACCCGTGACCGCATGCGCTTCCGCGTCAGCATCCACGAGACCGCCGACGTCGCCGAGGCCGAGAGTTTCTGGGCAGGGCTGGCAGGCGTCGACGTGACGGCTTTCCAGCGGGCGACCCTCAAGCGGCACAACCCGAAAACCGTCCGGAAGAACACGGCCGAGGCCTACAGAGGGTGCCTGGTCATCTACGTCACCAAAAGTGCGGATCTCTACCGTCGCATGGAGGGGGCCTGGTACGGCATAGTGTTGGGTGCCGATCCGACGGCCTGACCGAATGTCCGGTTTAGTCGGTTACCATCCCCTGTGGTGTAATTGGCAGCACTGAGGCTTTTGGTGCCTTATGTCCGGGTTCGAGTCCTGGCGGGGGAGCTTCTTGGTTCGGGTCCTGACCTCTCCGGTCAGGACCCGCACTCGTTTCCGCCCCGAAACCCCCCGGTATCCTGCGGATGTCCACCACCCGAAAGCCGAAGGGCATTCCCGTGAGCGCCAACCGCCCGGCAGCCGTCGTCGTCCTCGCAGCGGGTGAGGGCACCCGCATGAAGTCGAAGACCCCCAAGGTCCTGCATGAAATCGCCGGGCGCTCGCTCGTCGGACATGTCGTCTCCGCTGCGCGCGAGCTGGAGCCGGAGCACCTCGTCGTGGTCGTGGGGCACGCCCGCGAGCAGGTGTCCGCGCATCTCGACGCCCACTACGCCGGTACCCGTACCGCCGTGCAGTACGAGCAGAACGGCACCGGGCACGCCGTCCGGATGGGGCTCGAGGAGCTGGGGCAGGCACCGGAGGGGACGGTCGTCGTCGTCTGTGGTGACACTCCCCTCCTCTCCGGGGAGACCCTGAAGGGTCTCGCCGCCACCCACGCGGCCGACGGCAACGCCGTCACCGTGCTGACCGCCGAGGTGCCGGACTCGACCGGCTACGGGCGGATCGTGCGGGACGAGTCCACCGGCGCCGTGACCGCGATCGTGGAGCACAAGGACGCCTCCGAGGCTCAGCGTGCGATCAGGGAGATCAACTCCGGGGTGTTCGCGTTCGACGGGCGGCTGCTCGCGGACGCGCTGGGCAAGGTGCGGACGGACAACAGCCAGGGCGAGGAGTACCTCACCGATGTGCTGTCGATCCTGCGTGAGGCGGGGCACCGGGTGGGGGCGTCCGTCGCCGCCGATCATCGCGAGATCCTCGGCATCAACAACCGCGTGCAGCTCGCGGAGGCTCGTACCCTGCTGAACCGGCGACTGCTGGAGCGGGCGATGACGGCCGGTGTGACGGTGGTCGACCCGGGGTCGGTCCTGGTCGATGTCACGGTGACGTTCGAGCGGGACGCCGTGATCCACCCGGGTACGCAGCTGCTGGGCGTGACGCATATCGGTGAGGACGCCGAGGTGGGGCCGAACACGCGGTTGAAGGACACGACGGTCGGCAGGGGCGCCCGGGTGGACAACACGGTCGCCGACTCGGCCGTGATCGGTGAGAGCGCGTCCGTGGGGCCGTTCGCGTATCTGCGTCCGGGTACCAAGCTCGGTCTGAAGGCCAAGGCGGGTACGTACGTGGAGATGAAGAACGCGACGATCGGTGAGGGGACGAAGGTTCCGCACCTGTCGTACGTGGGCGATGCGACGATCGGCGAGTACACGAACATCGGCGCGGCGAGCGTGTTCGTGAACTACGACGGTGAGGCGAAGCATCACACGACGGTCGGGTCTCACTGCAAGACGGGTTCGGACAACATGTTTGTGGCTCCTGTCACGATCGGGGACGGCGCGTACACCGCCGCGGGGTCGGTGATCACGAAGGATGTGCCGGCCGGCGCGTTGGCTGTCGCCCGTGGCCAGCAGCGGAATATCGAGGGTTGGGTGGCTCGGAAGCGGCCGGGGAGCGCTGCGGCGCAGGCTGCTCAGGTGGCCTCGGAGGAGTCCGCCGGCGAAAGCTGACCGGAAACGGGTACGTCGAACTCGGCGTACCGTGATACGTGCACATAAATTCGGCTGGCTCGCACGCGCGCACGAAGGCTCGTTGGTCGCGGCCAGAGAACACGTCTGAGGAGACAGTGCTGTGACCGGGATCAAGACGACCGGCGAGAAGAAGCTGATGCTCTTCTCCGGCCGCGCCCACCCCGAGCTGGCCGAGGAGGTCGCGCACCAGCTGGGTGTCGGCCTCGTGCCGACCAAGGCTTTCGACTTCGCGAACGGCGAGATCTACGTCCGTTTCCAGGAGTCGGCGCGGGGCGCGGACTGCTTCCTGATCCAGAGCCACACGGCTCCGATCAATAAGTGGATTATGGAGCAGTTGATCATGATCGATGCTCTGAAGCGGGCTTCCGCGCGGAGCATCACCGTGATCATTCCGTCGTACGGGTATGCCCGTCAGGACAAGAAGCACCGTGGGCGTGAGCCGATCTCGGCGCGTCTGGTCGCCGACATGCTGAAGTGCGCGGGTGCCGACCGCATCCTCACGGTCGATCTGCACACGGATCAGATCCAGGGCTTCTTCGACGGTCCGGTGGATCACCTGTCGGCGCTGTCGGTGCTGGCGGACTACGTGGGTGCGAAGGTCGACCGTGACAAGCTGACGATCGTGTCTCCGGACGCGGGTCGTGTACGGGTCGCGGACCGCTGGTGCGACCGTCTGGACGCGCCGCTGGCGATCGTGCACAAGCGTCGTGACAAGGACGTCGCCAACCAGGTGACCGTCCACGAGGTCGTCGGTGACGTGAAGGGCCGGGTCTGTGTCCTGGTCGACGACATGGTGGACACGGGCGGCACGATCTGCGCGGCCGCCGACGCGCTGTTCGCGCACGGTGCCGAGGACGTGATCGTGACGGCCACGCACGGCATCCTCTCCGGCCCGGCCGCGGACCGGTTGAAGAACTCGAAGGTGAGCGAGTTCGTGTTCACGGACACGCTGCCGGTGCCGAGCTCGCTGGAGCTCGACAAGATCACCGTTCTGTCGATCGCGCCGACGATCGCGCGTGCGGTGCGTGAGGTGTTCGAGGACGGTTCGGTGACGAGCCTCTTCGAGGAGCAGTAAGCGCTTGCAGGAGATGAGGGCCGCTTTCCCGCCAGCCGGGGAGGCGGCCCTCTCTCGTGTCCGCGGCCTGGTGCGACGTGCCGGGAGGAGCTGTGCGGACGAGGGCGGGTTGATCCAATTGGGTCGCTCGGGGGACGGCGAGTAGACTGCCGGAGTTGCTCGGCGAGGGAGGCCGTACCCGGTGTGGTGCGGCGGTCCGTTATCGACGCGCTCTTCGTAGCAGGCCAGTCGTGGCCGGGTAGCCGACACTGTCCGTTTTCCTGCTTACGAGGAGTGCATATGTCCGAGGTCAAGCTCGCCACCGAGACCCGCACCGAGTTCGGCAAGGGCGCTGCCCGCCGTATCCGCCGTGCCAACAAGGTTCCGGGCGTCATCTACGGCCACGGCGCCGAGCCGGTCCACGTCACCCTGCCGGGCCACGAGCTGCTGCTCGCCCTGCGTACCCCGAACGTTCTGCTGTCCCTGGACATCGACGGCACGACCGAGCTCGCGATCCCGAAGGCCGTGCAGCGCGACCCGCTGAAGGGCTTCCTGGAGCACGTCGACCTGCTCCTCGTCCGCCGTGGCGAGAAGGTCACCGTCGAGGTCGTCGTCGAGACCGAGGGTGAGCTGGCCCCGGGCAGCTTCCTGGTCGAGAACGTGCTGAACACGGTCTCCGTCGAGACCGAGGCGACCCACATCCCCGAGTCGGTCACGGTCTCGATCGCGGGCCTGGAGGCCGGCGACTCGATCCACGCCAAGGACGTCCCGCTGCCGAACGGCACCACCCTGGTGACGGACCCCGAGGCCGTCGTGATCCAGGTTCTGGCCGCGCAGGCCGAGGAGCCGGCCGCCGGTGCCGAGGGTGAGTCCGAGGGCGCCGAGGCCTGAGCCGTAGGCTCTGCCTGACGTGACGGGGTGACGGGCCGCGACGGCCCGCCACCCCGTTTCTCTGTACGCATACGAGGAGACGTGACGCACATGACGGACGACGCGAACGCCCCCTGGCTGATCGTCGGTCTCGGCAATCCGGGCCCGGATTACGCGGCCAATCGGCACAACGTCGGTTTCATGGTCGTGGACCTGCTGGCCGACCGTATCGGCGGGAAGTTCAAGCGGGCGCAGAAGGCGCAGGCGCAGGTCGTCGAGGGCCGTATGGGTCCTGTCGGTCCGGCCAACCGCCGGGTGATCCTCGCGAAGCCGATGTCGTACATGAACCTCTCGGGCGGTCCGGTGACGGCGCTGCGCGATTTCTACAAGGTGCCGACGGCGCATGTGGTGGCGATCCATGACGAGCTGGACATCGATTACGGCGCACTGCGGTTGAAGATCGGTGGCGGGGACAACGGTCACAACGGTCTGAAGTCGATGACGAAGGCGATGGGGGCCGATTATCACCGGGTGCGGTTCGGTATCGGCCGTCCGCCGGGGCGGATGCAGGTCGCGGACTTCGTCCTGAAGGACTTCTCCTCGGCCGAGCGCAAGGAGCTGGACTACCTCGTGGACCGGGCGGCGGATTCGGTGGAGTGTCTGGTGGCGGAGGGTCTGGAGCGCGCGCAGTCCGCGTACAACTCCTGACGGACCGATGAGCGGTACGACTGTACGATCGCGGGTCATGACGCATGCCCGTAACGCCGCCATGGCTCTGGTCGCCCTGCTGCTCGTCGTCGCGGGCGCGTGGTCGTCCTGGGGCACGGCGCAGCACATCCTCCTTCCGAAGGGCCGTGAGCACGGCACGTTGACGGTGACCGGCTGCAACGAGGAGACGTGCAGCGGGCGTTACGTTCCCGCGGGTCCGGTGTCGCCGCACCACACGCTGACGATCGAGCACTCGGTCGCGGCGGGCAAGGGCCAGACGCTGCCGGTGGTGGTGAAGCCGGGGACGGCCGAGGCGGTACGGACGGGGTGGGGCGGCGGTCTGCACGCCTGGCTGCCGTTGGGCGGGGCGCTGCTGCTGGCGGCGCCGGTCATCGGGGGCGGGCTGCGGATGACGCGTACGGCGTGGTCGGCGGCGGGGTTGGGCGGGGCGTTGCTGGTGGGGGCGTTCTTCGCGCTGTGAGCGATTCCGGACACGTTGGCGTGATCTCGCCAGATTGTTATGCCCTCTGGGTTAAGGGTGACTTAAGGCTACGGATAGGCTGCCTGCGCCACCTCCCACGGCATCCCTCATCCCACAGATGGACGACAATGCGACGTTCTCTCATTTCCACCGGCGCGCTCGTCGCGGCCGTGGCGGGCTCTCTGGTGTTGGCTCCGGCCGCCTCTGCCGCCGAGGTCCCCTTCCACCACGAGAAGGACCTGCCGATCACCGCCGCCTCCTTCGAAAACACGGAGAAGGAGTGCGATGGCATCCCGTCCACGCAGGACGGCTGGCACTTCGTGCTTCAGGGCAACAAGAGCGACTTCACCAAGCTGACGGTGACGTTCGACAACGGCGCCCCGATCGTCATCACCGACTTCGACGCGTTCGGCAAGCCGAAGGGCAAGCACGCCTACGTGGGCTCGGCCATCGGTGCGAAGCTGACCTCGGCCACCGCCGAGATCAACGGCACCTCCAAGTTCTTCGTGCTCTCGCACACGTGCCCCGGCACCCCGGTCAACACCACGCCGTCCGGCACCCCTTCGGGAACCCCGAGCGGCACGCCGTCCGGTACCCCCTCGGGAACCCCGAGCGGCACGCCGTCGAACGGCACCCCGTCCGGGACGCCGTCGACCGGCGCCCCGGGCGCCTCGGTCTCCCCGACCGCGTCGTCCTCGGAGAGCTCCGCCGCGGGCCAGCCCGCCCCGAGCGCCTCCGGGAGCAGCGCCACCGGTGACCTCGCCGAGACCGGCTCCAGCGCTCCCGTCGGTGTCATCGCCGCTGTCGCCGTCGCCCTCGCGGGTGTCGGTGGCGTGCTGGTGATGCGCCGCCGCAAGGCCCAGCAGCACTGATCTCCGTAACGCGCGGTGCCCCCGCCGGAATCCGTGGATTCCGGCGGGGGCACCGTCGTGTGCGCTCCCGGTCAGCCGGTGTTGCGCAGGCCGGCCGCCACGCCGTTGACGGTGAGCAGCAGCGCCCGTGCGAGGAGCGGGTCCGGCTCCTCGCCGCGCTCGGCCGCCTCGCGCTGGCGGGCGAGGAGGGCGACCTGGAGGTAGGAGATCGGGTCCAGGTAGGCGTCGCGGATGGAGAAGGTCTGCTGGAGCACCGGGTTGGAGTCGAGCAGCCGCTGACCGCCCGTCACCTTCAGGACCTCGGCCACGGTCAGGGCGTGCTCCGCCTCGATGGTCTCGAAGACGTGCTTGAGGTCGTCCGGCACCAGGGTGTCGACGTAGTGGCGGGCGATCCGCAGGTCCGTCTTGGCCAGCGTCATCTCGACGTTGGAGAGGAAGTTGCGGAAGAAGTGCCACTGTTCGTACATCTCGCCGAGGACCGCGTCGAGACCGGCCTCGCGCAGCGCCTTGAGGCCGGAGCCGACGCCGAACCAGCCGGGGACGATCTGGCGGGACTGGGTCCAGCCGAACACCCAGGGGATGGCGCGCAGTCCGTCGAGTCCCGCGCCGGAGTCGGGGCGGCGGGAGGGCCGGGAGCCGAGGTGGAGGTCGGCCAGCTGGTCGACGGGGGTGGCGGCGAAGAAGTACGCGGGCAGGTCCGGGTCCTCGACCAGCCTGCGGTACGCGGTGTGGGCGGCCTCGGAGGCCGTGTCCATGGCCGCGTCCCAGCGAGCGAGGGCCTCGTCGGACTGGCGGGGCGCGGTGTGCAGGGCGGAGGCCTGCAGGGTGGCGGCGACGGTCAGTTCGAGGTTCTCCCGCGCGAGGGACGGGATGAGGTACTTGTCGGAGATGACCTCGCCCTGCTCGGTCACCTTGATCTCGCCCTCGAGGGTGCCCCAGGGCTGGGCGAGGATCGCGTCGTGCGAGGGGCCGCCGCCGCGGCCGACGGTGCCGCCGCGGCCGTGGAAGAGGCGGAGGCGTACGCCGTAGCGGTGGGCGACGTCGCGCAGCCGGCGCTGGGCGCGGTGGATCTCCCACTGGCTGGTGGTGATGCCGCCGAACTTGGAGGAGTCGGAGTAGCCGAGCATGACCTCCTGGACGTCGCCGCGCAGGGAGACGAGGCGGCGGTAGGAGGGGTCGGCGAGCATGTTGTCGAGGATGACGTCGGCGGCCTTGAGCTCGTCGGTGGTCTCCAGGAGCGGCACGATGCCGATCTTGGCCCAGCCGGCGTGGAGGTCGATGAGGCCGGCCTCGCGGGCGAGGACGGCGGCGGCGAAGACGTCGTCGGCGCCCTGGCACATCGAGATGATGTACGACTCGATGACCTCGGGGCCGAACCGCTCGAAGGCCTCCTTGATCGTGTGGAACACGCCGAGGGTCTTCTGGCCGGCCGCGTCGAGCGGGGCGGGCGTGGGGGCGAGCGGCCTCCTCGACCGCAGCTCCTTGGCGAGCAGCTTCTGCCGGTAGTCGCGCGGCATGTCGGCGTACCGCCAGGACTCCTCGCCGAGCCGGTCGAAGAGCTGGCCGAGGGCGTGGTGGTGGGCGTCGGCGTGCTCGCGGACGTCCATGGTGGCGAGCTGGAGGCCGAACGCGGTCAGGGTGCGGATGGTGCGGTCCATCCGGCCGTCGGCGAACAGGCCGCCGCGGTGCGCGCGCAGCGAGGTCTGGATGAGGGCGAGGTCCTGGACCAGCTCGGCGGTGCCGAGGTAGTCGCGGCCCTCCTGGTGCGGGGTGCCCTTGGCCAGGCGCTCGCGGGTGTTGACGAGCTTCTGGCGGATGCAGGTGGCCTTGAGCCGGTACGGCTCCTCCGCGTTGAGGCGCTTGTAGCGGGGGCTGATCTCCGGCAGGCGTTCCAGGTCGGCCTGGAGGGAGGTGAGCAGCTCGTCGGTGGCGCCGGCGTAGCGGATGGAGTTGGAGAGGAAGCCGCGCAGCTCGTCGATGAGTTCGAGGGCGTCGTTGATGCCGTGCTCGTGCTGGAGGATCAGCACGTCCCAGGTCACCGAGGGGGTGACGTTGGGGTTGCCGTCGCGGTCGCCGCCGATCCAGGTGCCGAAGGTCAGCGGGCGGGTGCCGGCGGGCAGCTCGACGCCGACGCGCTCCAGTTCGGCGGCGAGGTCCTCGAGGACGTCGCCGACGGCGTTGGCGTGCAGCTCGTCGAGGTAGTAGATGGCGTTGCGGGCCTCGTCGGCGGGCTCGGGGCGTACGACACGGAGTTCGTCCGTCTGCCAGATGAGGTCGATGTTCTCGGCGAGCCGCAGGTCGTGGCGGCGCCGGTCGGCCTCGATGACCGGGGTCTCCAGGAGGGCGGCGATCCGGCGCAGCTTGTTGAGGACGGAGCGGCGGGCGGCCTCGGTGGGGTGGGCGGTGAAGACCGGCCGCACGTTGAGGTTCTTCACCGTGGCGCGCACGTGCTCGGGGTCGCCGTCCTTGAGCATGTCGGCGGTGCGGGCGAGCAGGCCGCCCTCGGCGGCGCGCTTCTCGCGCATCTCGCGACCGCGGTGCACCTGCTCGGTGACGTTCGCCAGGTGGAAGTACGTGGAGAAGGCGCGCACGAGCTTGGCGGCGGTCTCCAGGTCGGTGTCGCCGAGCAGCTCGGCGGCGGCCTCGCCGTCCTCGCGGGTGAGCCGGCGGACCTTCTCGACGAGTTCGAGGAGCTCCTGGCCCTCCTGGCGGACGAGGGTCTCGCCCAGCAGATCGCCCAGTCGGCGGATGTCGGAACGCAGCTCGGCGTTGGCGGTGGGGGTCTGGTCGGCACTGCTCACAGGTGCGGCTCCTTGCAGTGTTTGAGCACGTCTGGAGGGGTACTGGACGCGTGCGGACCGCGCTGTCCGACGCACACAGGATATGTGTCCGCCTGGTGGACAGCCGGGCACCCCTCTTGTGCCCTCTTGCCGCGCGCCGCGGCACTGCCATACTTACGTCACCGTAGGTTACGGAGGCGTAGCCACACGCTCGTGTTCGCCCGAGCTTGCCCGATTCCCCCTCTCCCTCCCGCACTCTTTCGACCCGTTGCCCTCCATCCCCTTCCTTCCTTTACTCCCCAGGGACATCCATGACCACAAGCCACCAGGTGACCTCGGACTCCGAGGCGCGCGACTCCGCCGCCGCTCTGCCCCCCGCCACGCTCGGCGGGGACAGCAAGCGTTCGATCGAGCAGATCACGCTCCTGCTGTTCATCACGGTGCCCTTCCTCGCCCTGCTGGCGGCGGTGCCGCTGGCCTGGGGGTGGGGCGTGAGCTGGCTCGATCTGGGCCTGCTGGTGGCGATGTACTACATCGGCTGCCACGGCATCACGATCGGCTTCCACCGTTACTTCACACACGGTTCCTTCAAGGCGAAGCGCCCGCTGCGGATCGCGCTGGCGATCATGGGGTCGCTGGCGGTGGAGGGCCCGCTGGTGCGCTGGGTGGCCGACCACCGCAAGCACCACAAGTTCTCCGACGCGGAGGGCGACCCGCACTCGCCGTGGCGGTTCGGCGAGACCGTACCGGCGCTGGTGAAGGGCCTGTGGTGGGCGCACATCGGCTGGATGTTCGACGAGGAGCGGACCCCCCAGGCCAAGTACGCGCCCGATCTGATCAAGGACCCGGCGATCCGGGCGATCTCGCGGCAGTTCATCGGCTGGACGGCGCTGTCGCTGGCGATCCCGCCGCTGGTGGGCGGTCTGGTGACGATGTCGTGGTGGGGCGCGTTCACCGCGTTCTTCTGGGGCTCTCTGGTACGGGTGGCCCTGCTGCACCACGTGACCTGGTCGATCAACTCGATCTGCCACGCGGTCGGCAAGCGCCCGTTCAAGTCCCGGGACCGCTCGGGCAACGTGTGGTGGCTGGCGGTGCTGTCGTGCGGTGAGTCCTGGCACAACCTGCACCACGCGGACCCGACGTCGGCGCGGCACGGGGTGCTGCGCGGCCAGGTGGACTCCAGCGCGCGGCTGATCCGCTGGTTCGAGCAGCTCGGCTGGGCCTACGACGTGCGCTGGCCGAACGCGTCGCGGATCGAAGCCCGGCGCCGGGGCGAGCCCGCCGACGCGGCATGATGGAGAACGTGGCGATCGACGGCGGTAACAGCGGCAGTGAGAAGCCCCGGCGCGGCCGCCGGGTGAGGATGACGGGCGCGGAGCGCCGGGAGCAGCTGCTGGACATCGGCCGGGCCCTCTTCGCCGAGAAGGGCTTCGAGGGCACGTCGGTGGAGGAGATCGCGGCGAAGGCGGGCGTCTCCAAACCGGTGGTGTACGAGCACTTCGGGGGCAAGGAGGGGCTGTACGCGGTCGTGGTCGACCGGGAGATGCGCCAGCTCCTCGACATGGTGACGGGGGCGCTGACCGCCGGTCATCCGCGTGAGCTGCTGGAGCAGGCGGCCTTCGCTCTGCTCGACTACATCGAGCGGTACACGGACGGCTTCCGGATCCTGGTGCGGGATTCGCCGGTGGCTCAGTCGACGGGCACGTTCGCCTCGCTGATCAGCGACATCGCCACGCAGGTGGAGGACATCCTGGGCCTGGAGTTCAAGGCGCGCGGCTTCGACCCGAAGCTGGCGCCGCTCTACGCCCAGGCGCTGGTGGGCAGCGTGGCGCTGACGGGTCAGTGGTGGCTCGACGTCCGCAAGCCGAAGAAGGCCGAGGTGGCCGCGCATCTGGTGAATCTGGCCTGGCACGGCCTGGACGGCCTGGAGCAGAAGCCCCGGCTGATAGGGCACCGCAAGAGCTGATGCGGGGGTTCTTCGAGGGGGTCGAGGGCCTCGCGGGGCGCGACCTCCTGGGCCTCGCGGGTCGAGGGCTCGCGGGCTCCCGGGCCTCGCGGGTCGAGGGCTCGCGGGCGGGATCTGCCGGGGTGAGTTCTCCGGATCGAGGGCCCGCGGGTCGAGGTGCGGGGCGCCGCGGGTGCGGCACCCCGCACCCGTCAGGTGACCGGCTCCAGGAACTCCAGCCGGTTGCCGGCCGGGTCCTCGGAGTAGAAGCGGCGGTGACCGGGGAGGTCGTCGTCCCAGACGACCTTGACGCCGCGTTCCTCCAGGCGGGCCGCGTAGGCGTCGATGGCGGTGACCCGCAGGCCGGGGTGGGCCTTCTTCGCGGGCCTGAAGTCCGCCTCGACGCCCAGGTGCAGCTGGACCGCCCCGCCCGCGGCCGCGAACCAGCAGCCTCCCCGCGCGGCGAGGACCGGCGGCTTGGGGATCTCGGTCATGCCGAGGACGTCCACGTAGTACGCGCGCAGCGCGTCCTCGGTGCCCGGGGGCGCCGCGAGTCGGACGTGATCGACGGCGGTCAGCATCAGGCTCCCTTCCTGGCGACGGCGAAGATACGGCGGAACGGGAAGACCGTGCCGCGCGGGCCGGGCGGGTAGGCGGCGCGCAGCAGGTCGCGGTACTGGGTGAGGAAGGCGTCCGTCGCCTCCTGATCGCCTTCCAGCGCGGTCAGGACGGGGCGCAGCGCCGTGCCCTTGACCCAGTCGAGGACGGGGTCCTCGCCGGTCAGGAGCTGGGAGTAGGTGGTCTCCCAGACGTCGGTCTCGCAGCCGAGGTCGGTGAGCCGGTGCAGATAGTCGGCGGGGTCGAGGATGTGGACGAAGCGGCGGCCTTCGTCGCCGAGGCGGTCGCGCCACTGGGGGGTGTCGCACAGTTCCCCGAGCAGGGCGTGGCTGGGTGAGGTGAAGTTGCCGGGAACCTGGAAGGCGAAGGTGCCGCCGGGCCGCAGGCCGTCGATCCAGGCGGCGAAGGACTCGGGGTGGTTGGGGACCCACTGGAGCGCCGCGTTGGACACGATCAGGTCGTACGGTTCGTCGGGCGTCCAGTGCGCGGCGTCGGCCGGCCGGAATTCGAGCCAGCCGCCCCCCGCCGTCGTGCCGGCGTAGTCCTTCTCGGCCCGCTCCAGCATGTCGGGCGAGAGGTCGAAGCCGGTGATGTGCGCGTCGGGCCAGCGTTCGGCCAGAAGCACGGTCACATTGCCGGGTCCGCAGCCGAGGTCGGCGACCCGAGCGGGACGGTCGCCATGGGGCAAGTGCGGTATTCGGGCGAGCAGGTCGAGGAACGGACGGGTGCGGTGGCCGGAGTGACGGAGGTACTGCTGTGGGTCCCATGTCGGTGCGACAGAAGCAGAAACTGGTCCGGAATGCATGTGCAAGCCCCCTTGCTGGAACGAGTTACCGAAGCGGAACGAGGTTCCCGGCCCGGTACTTCCCCATAGTCCAGCGGAATATATCTTGACGTCAAGAGACTTTATGTCAACAGACCGTTTACACTGATCGTCATGGAGGACGAGGTCGACCGGCTGGTCGCTGCATGGCGCCGAGAGCGCCCGGACCTCGACGTGGAGCCGCTCGAGGTGCTCAGCCGGGTGTCACGGCTCGCCCGGCACCTCGACCGTGCCCGTCGGCTCGCCTTCTCCGAGCACAACCTCGAGCCCTGGGAGTTCGACGTCCTCACGTCGCTGCGCCGCGCGGGCGCGCCCTACCAGCTCTCCCCCGGCCAGCTGCTGACCCAGACCCTCGTCACCTCGGGCACGATGACCAACCGTATCGACCGGCTCACCAAGAAGGGCCTGGTCGAGCGGCTGCCCGACCCCAGCGACCGCCGCGGGGTGCTGGTCCGCCTCACCCCCGAGGGCCGCGACCGGGCCGACCAGGCGCTCGCCGGCCTGCTCGCTCAGGAGCGGGCCATCCTGGCCCAGCTCTCCGGCAGCCAGCGCGGTGAACTGGCCGGTCTGCTACGCCAGCTGACCGCCCCGTTCGACAACATCCCCGGCTGAGTCCCCGGCCGATTCGGCGGGGCCGACGCCCGCCCGGCGAGCCAGGGCGACCGCGGCCAGCGTGGAGTGCACGCCGAGCTTCCCGAGTACGTTCTGCATGTGCGTACGGACGGTGTGCGGGGACAGGAACAGCCGCTCGGCGACCGCCTTGCGCCCCAGGCCCGCCACCATGCAGCGCAGCACCTCCCGCTCGCGGGGCGTCAGCGACTCCACCAGCTCCTCGCTCTCGGTGCGGTGCTTGCGGGCCGCCGTCAGCTCCCGCAGCACCCCCGTGAGCAACGCCGGCGGCAGATGCGTCTCGTCGCGCAGGACGCCGCGGATCACGGCGAGCAGCCGCTGCAGCGAGCAGTCCTTGGCCACCCAGCCCGAGGCCCCGGCCTGGAGCGCGAGGGCCGCGCGGTGGGCGTCGTCCCGCTCGGCGAGCACGATCGTACGGACGGCCGGGCGGCCGCCCTCTCCGACGCCCGCGACCAGGGAGATACCGTCGACCACACCCTCGGCGTTGTCCGGTACGGCGCGGGCGACGGCGGGCGGACCGGGAGCCGCGCCCAGGTCGGCGTCGACCAGCATCACGTCGTACCGGCGCCCCTCGGCGGCGGCGCGGTCCAGACAGCGCAGGGCCGCGGGGCCGCTGCCCGCGGCGGAGACGTCGACGTCGGGCTCCGCCGCGAGGGCGGCGGCCAGCGACTCGGCGAAGATGCGGTGGTCGTCCACCACCAGGACCCGGATACGGACCACGGACACCCCCAAGTGTCGAGGAAGGACCGGCGCGGGCACAGCGCCGGGGAGGAGGTCCGTCGTCGCACGGCCGCCGCCGTGCAGTGACCCTTACCCCACCCCGGGCGCCGTACCCGACTGGTCTCACCCCTGATCAGCACCGGCCCCCACCGGTGCTGCGCATCAGAGTACGGGCGGGGCGCCGCGGCGGAAGCCGAATCGCGGAACTGGTGGAACACGGGGGTGACGCATGGATCGCTTGTGTCCGATCGTGACGGAAGTCGACGTTTCCAGGGGCATGTTCCGGGTGTCGGCACCGCCGTCCCGGGCCCGTCGCCCCGGCTCTCGTCACCCCGGGCCCGCCGCCCGAAGTCCCGTGGCTCAGAGCCTGCGCGCCCCCTGCGACGGCACCGCGGGGAAGATCCTCGGGGCCGCGAAACCCGCCTCCGCGAAGGCCTTCTCCACCGCGCCGCCCACCGCCCGGGCCGCGATCGACTCCACGAGCACGATCGCCGAGCCGCCGAACCCGCCGCCCGTCATCCGGGCCCCGAGCGCGCCGGCCGCGTTGGCCGCCTCGACCGCGAGGTCCAACTCGGCGCAGGAGACCCGCAGATCGTCCCGGAGCGAGTGGTGCCCCTCGGTGAGGACCGGACCGACCGCCCGTACGTCCCCGGCGTCGAGAAGGGCGATCGTCCGCTCCACGCGATGGTTGTCGGAGACGATGTGCCGGACATAGCGCCGAACCGTTTCGTCATCCAAACGTGCGAGAGCGTCGGACAGATGCGCGTACGGCAGGTCGCGCAGCGCGCGCACGCCGAGCGCCCGCGCACCGGCTTCGCACCCGGCGCGCCGCTCCGCGTACGCGCCGTCCCCGAGCGCGTGCTTCACACGGGTGTCCACCACCAGGAGCCGCAGCCCCCGCGCGGCGAGGTCGAACGGCACCTGCCGGTAGGAGAGATCGCGGGTGTCGAGGTAGAGGGCATGCCCCTCGACGGAGCACGCGGAGGCCATCTGGTCCATCACACCGCAGGGCACACCGACGAAGGCGTTCTCCGCGCGCTGGGCGAGCACGGCGATCTCCGGCCGGCTCAGACCGAGACCGAACAGGTCGTTGAGGGCCAGCCCGGTGACGACCTCCAGGGCGGCGGAGGAGGAGAGCCCCGCGCCGGTCGGGACGGTGGAAGCGAGGTGGATGTCCGCCCCGGTGACCGCGTGCCCGGCCTCGCGCAGGGCCCAGACGACACCGGCCGGGTAGGCGGCCCAGCCGGTGCCGGAGAGGGGTTCGAGGGAGCCGACGTCGAGCTGGACGATCCCGCCCTCCACATCGGCGGAGTGGACCCGCAGCACCCCGTCCGTACGACGGGCGACGGCGGCGACCGCCGTGTGCGGCAGGGCCAGCGGCATCACGAATCCGTCGTTGAAATCGGTGTACTCGCCGATCAGATTCACCCGCCCCGGGGCGGCCCAGATGCCTTCCGGCTCCACCCCGTACAGCGCCTCGAACTCCCCCATCACGCTCATGCGCGTCCCTGCTCCCTCTCCCTCGCGAACGCCCAGGCGTCCTGCACGATGTCCGCCAGATCCGGGCGGGACGGATTCCAGCCGAGACGCTCCCGCGCGGCGTCGGCCGAGGCGACGAGCACAGCCGGGTCTCCGGGCCGGCGCGCGGCCATGACCTCGGGGACCGGGTGCCCGGTCACCTTGCGCACGGTCTCGACGACCTCCCGCACGGAGAAGCCGTTGCCGTTGCCGAGGTTGCAGATCAGGTGCTCGCCCGGGTTCATGGCGCCCAGGGCGAGCAGATGGGCCTCGGCCAGGTCGGCGACGTGGATGTAGTCGCGCACGCACGTGCCGTCCGGGGTCGGGTAGTCGTCGCCGTAGACGTTGATCGCCTCGCGCTTGCCGAGGGCGACCTGGAGGACGAGCGGGATGAGGTGCGACTCGGGGTCGTGCCGCTCACCGCACGCGCCGTAGGCGCCGGCCACGTTGAAGTACCGCAGCGAGACGGCGGCCAGACCGTGGGCGGCGCACTCGCCGCTGATCATGTGGTCGACGGCCAGCTTGGAGGCGCCGTACGGGTTGGTCGGCGCGGTCGGCGCGGACTCGGTGATCGGCACGGATCGGGGCTCGCCGTAGGTGGCGGCGGTGGAGGAGAACACCAGCTTGCGGACGCCCGCCTCGCGCATGGCGGCGAGCAGGGCCATCGTGCCGCCGACGTTGTTCTCCCAGTACTTCCCCGGATCGGCGACCGACTCGCCGACCTGGGAGAACGCGGCGAAGTGCAGGACGCCGTCGTAAGAGGGGTCAAGCCACCGGGCGGCGTCCTGGATACGGCCCTCGATGAAGTTCGCCCCGGCCGGGACGCCCTCGCGGAAGCCGGTGGAGAGGTCGTCGAGAACGGTGACCTCGTGGCCCGCCTCCAGCAGGTGGGTGGCCACCACGCCACCCACGTAGCCCGCTCCACCCGTCACCAGATATGTGCTCACTTGCTCGCAACCTCTCGGAGTCTGTCTGCCGCGGACTCCGGTGGCACGTCGTTCATGAACGCGCCCATTCCGGACTCGGTGCCCGCGAGGTACTTCAGCTTGCCAGAGGCCCGGCGGACGGTGAAAAGCTCCAGGTGCAGCGCGAACTCCTCCCGCTGTTCGCCGGTGAACGGCGCCTGGTGCCAGGCGGCGATGTACGGCGTCGGCGGCTCGTCCGGGCCGAAGATCCGGTCGAAGCGCCTCAAGAGTTCCAGGTAGACCTGTGGGAACTCCGTGCGGGCCCCCTCGTCGAGCGCGCGGAGGTCGGGTACGCGCCGCGCCGGGTACAGATGGACCTCGTACGGCCAGTGCGCGGCGTACGGCACGAAGGCGATCCAGTGCTCGGTCTCCAGGACCACCCGTACAGCATCGGCCCGCTCCCGCGCGACGACGTCGTCGAAGAGGTTCCGCCCTGTCCGGGCCCGGTGCTCGGCGGCGTTGCGCCGCATGAGGGTGGTACGGGCGGTGGTGTACGGGAACGCGTAGATCTGGCCGTGGGGGTGGCCGAGGGTGACGCCGATCTCGGCGCCCCGGTTCTCGAAGCAGTACACCTGCTCGATCCCCGGCAGCCGGGCGAGCTCGGCGGTCCGGTCGGTCCAGGCGTCGAGCACCAGGGCGGCACGCTCTGGGGTGAGGTCGGCGAAGGAGGCGTCGTGGTCGGAGGTGAAGCAGACCACCTCGCACCGCCCGGCGCCCCCGGCGAGGGAGGGGAAACGGTTCTCGAAGACGGCGACCTCGTAGTCGGGGGCCGGGATCTCGCTCAGCCGCCCGTCCCGGGAGGGACAGAGCGGGCACTCGTCGGCGGGCGGGTGGTACGTCCGCCCCTGCCGGTGCGAGGCGATGGCGACGACGTCCCCGAGAAGCGCGTCGTGACGGAGCTCGGAGGAGGACGCGACGGGGTCGAGGGGCCGCGCGTCGACGGCGTCGCGGACGGCGTCGTCGACGGTGTCGTAGTAGATGAGCTCGCGCCCGTCGGCGAGGGTGGTGACGGTCTTCTTCACGGGGTGTCCTCAGGCGGGGAACCAAACAGAACCACGCACAAGGAACCACAATCAAACATCGGAGTCAACGACGGAGCCCGGCAGGACCGGCGAGACACCCCCTAGGCCCGCTCACCCCGGGGGCCGGGCACGGGCGCGTGATCCAGGAGTCCCGTCCGCGCGGCCAGGGCGGCGGCTTCGAGGCGAGACCCGACGCCCAGCTTCATCAGCACCCGCTGCACATGCGTCCGCGCCGTACTCGGCGCGATCCCCATCCCCGCCGCGATCCCCCGCGTGTCCTCCCCCTCCGCCACCCGGAGAAGGACCTCCACCTCCCGGGGCGTCAGCATCCCGAGCAGCCGCTGCCCCTCGTCGTCCGGCTGCGCCGCCGGGTTGAGAAGCTCCATGAACGCGCCCTGCAGCAGTTGCGGCGCCACGACCGTCTCCCCCGCCCGCGCCTTGACCAGCGCCCGCTCGACGCCCTCGATGCGCTCGTCGTGCCGTACGTACCCGGACGCCCCGGCCGCGAAGGCCGCCGCGATCCCGCGCGGGGAGGGCACCGGGCCGAGGACGACCACGGCCACCTGCGGCCGCTCGCGCTTGATCCGGACGATCGGGTCGAAGGCGCCCGGCTCCGCAGGGGCGGCCGTGCCGAGCAGGCACACCTCGGGCGCCCGGCTCACCACGAGCTCCGCCGCGCCCGCCACCGGGGCGGTCGCCGCGAGCACCCGGTGCCCGCGCAGTTTCAGTGCCGAGGCGAGCGCCTCGGCAAGCAGTCGGTGGTCGTCGACCACCATGAGCCGCACGCCCATCGAGCCACCCCTCTGTCCCCCCTGGAGCCGTCGCCGGCCCAGCCACCCTGATGCCCCGGCAAGTTACACGCTCCCCCCGGCGCACGTGCGCCGAACGCCGACCGGTACCTACGGAAGTGGGCTCCCCCGAAAGATCGGAGGAGCCCACTTCCGTACCGCCCGGTGATGCTCAGCCCGCGACGCGGAAAGCGACCACCAGGTACTTCTTGTCGTCCGTCGACGAGGACTCACGGGGCTTGCTCACCAGCGTCTGCGAGATGAACAGCCGGCCGGCCGCGTACCGGTACTCGGAGCCGTTCTCGCTGAAGCTCGTCTCGGCGTCCCGCACGGGCTCGTCCGACGGGTTCTCCAGAAGCGTGGTCTGCTTCATCGTCCCTCCGTCGATCGAGACGACCTGTCCGCCCTTGTCGTACGGCGGGGCCTTGTAGGCGATGATGTTCCCGCCGTCCATCCGCAGCGGGACCAGCGTGTACCGGTCGCCCGCGTCCGCCTTCTCGGGCGTCGGCTTCCCGGTGGCCAGGTCGAACGAGACGATCTCGTTGGTCTCGTCGCCGTACTCCCCGGTGGAGCCCTCGTGCTCCTCCGTCGGGAGGTAGATCCGGCCGTTGCCGACGACGACCCTGCCGCAGGCCTCCACCTTGGTGGAGCGGCAGCTGGCCGCGTAGCGCTCCGCGTCCGCCGCGATCTTCACCTTGAGCTTGCCGGTCTTCTCGTCGAGGGAGAAGAAGTCCGAGATGCCGCTGCCGTCACCGGCCGCGTCGCCGACGTCGGCGGCCACGACCAGCGGCTTCGTCGACACGATCGACGCGTACTCCACGCCCGCGGGCATCTTGTACTGGGAGATCGGGGCGCCCGTGAGCGGGTTGAGGTTCTGGATGACGACGTACTGGCTGCCGTACTCCCCGCACTTGCGCGCCGCGACGAGGCCCTCGCCGCCGCCGTAGCCCATGTCGTAGCACTGCTGGGCGTTGGCCTCCGGCTTCCAGCGCGGGTTGCCGTTGGCCAGGTCGAAGGCGGCGCCGCCGTCGGTGCCGCCCGCCGCGACGGTCGTGCCGCTGAGCGTGACCTCGCTGAACCGCACCTTCTGGTCACCGGCCGTACCGCCGGTGACCGCGGCGGACCACACCAGCTTGCCGGTGCCCAGGTCGATGACGCCGACCTCGGTGCACGGCTGGTAGAAACGCGGCCCGACGCGCTTGGTCGCCTCGAAGAGGATGGCCGTCTTGTTGTCGGCGGTGACGTGCCGCGAGGTACCGCAGACCTGACCGGGCAGCGGCAGGGTCCAGACCGGGCTGCCCTTGTCGAGGTCGTAGCCGACGACCGAGTCGACGCCGGTCTTGACGAACGCCTTGTCCGTGATCCACGAACCGGACATGTCCGTGAGGTCGGGAACCTTGGGCTGCGGCAGCTGGAAGGCGAGCTGGGACTTGGGGTTGTCCGGCGCCTTCTCCTTGCCGCCACCGCCGAGCCCGTTGCCGCCCTTGCCCTGGGACGAACCGGAGCTGCCGCCCGCGGTGTTGTTGGTCTCCTCACCGTCGCCGGAGGCCGCGTACCAGATGCCGCCGCCGATGATCAGGACGACGGCCACCGCCGCGGCGATGATGATCTGCATCTGCGCGGAAAGCTTCTTGCCGCCCGAGGGCGGGGGCGCCTGCGGGTACTGCTGCTGGGGCGGGTAGCCGTACTGCGGCTGTGTCGGCGGCTGTTGGGGATACCCGTACTGCGGCTGCGTCGGCGGCTGCTGATAGCCGTACTGCGGCTGCGCCGGGGGCTGCTGGGGGTAGCCGTACGACGGCTGCTGCTGCGGCGGAGGCGTCGGGGCGCCGAACCCACCCGGGGGCGGGTCCTGCGGTGCGCCGAACCCACCCGGCGGGGGGCCGGGTGGCTGGTTCGGCGGCGGGGGTGGCTGCGTCATGGCGTGGATACCTCTGAAGTGTGGGATGGCGGGCGGGAACCGGTGTCACTTGCCGAAGGCCAACAGCGTCTCCCTCTCCTGCTCATCGGCGTCGGTCGAACCGACGACGACACTCTTCACAAGGATGTACCGGCCGTTCACGTACAGCGCTGGGGAGTCGTAGAACCGCGACTCCACCCGGCCCGCCGAGCGTGGGATCCGGAGCAGTTCGACGGGGTTGGTCGCGCCCGGTGCGACGGTGGCCAGCGACCCGGGCTCGCCCACGATCGAGGCCATCCGGAGGACGAGCGAACCGCCCTCCATCCGCAGCGGCACCGTCCTGCGCCCCGCCGGTCCCTGGATACGCCGCGTCTCGGCACCCGTACGGAGATCGAAGGCGACGACCTCGTTGCGGGCGTTCTTGCCGCCGGTTCCGACGGTGGCCAGGTAGAGGGTGTCGCCGTCCACGACGACCTCACAGCGCTGCAGATTGCCCTTGTGGGCCACGTCGTCGGGGCATCCGTCGGCGAACGGGCCCTCTCCCCTGAGAGAAGCGCGCTTGGTGCCGTCCTCGTTGAAGACGGCGACGCCGTACTCGCCCGTCGCGAGCTTCCGGCCCGCGACGACCAGCGGTCGCACGGAGTAGACGGCGCTGACGCGGAAGCCGACGGGAGTCCGGTACTTCCACTTCGACTTCCCGGTCAGGGGGTCGACCTCGTGGATCTCCTCCTGCGGCTTCTCGTGGTCGGAGGTCGGGCAGGAGACCGCCGCGACGAGCTTGGGCCCGCCCGCGTAGGCGTAGGGCTGGCAGGCCTCGCCCGGCCACTTGCCGAAGAGCTGCTTGCCGTCGCTGAGCCGGTAGGCGGTCGAGAAGCCGTGCCGGCCCGCGGTGACGGTGTTGCCGCTGATCGCGATCGAGTAGTCGAAGAAGAAGTCGAACGTTCCCTCCTTGACGATCTTCTGCCGCCAGCCGGCCTTGCCGGTGCGCAGATCGACCATCTGGAGCTGGCGGCATTCGTCGTTCTCCGCGTGGAGGCGGTCCTTGAGCGCGAGAACGATCTTGCCGTCGGCGGAGGCGAGCTGCGAGGCCCGGCAGATCTCGGTGTCCAGCGTCAGGCGCCACTTCACCGTGCCGTCGGCCACCGAGTGTGCGGTGACGGTGCGGTACATGGCGGTGACGACGGTGTCCCCGACCGGCCACGGCCCGAAGACGTCGCCGCCCAGACCCGGTACGTCGATGTCGTTCTTCCTGACCCAGAGCACGGAGGCGTCGCCGGGGGCGCGGCCCGCGTTGTAGCGGGCCGCGTCCTCGGCATCGGGCGCGGGCGGGCCGGCCGGCCCGGTGGACGGCGTGGCGCTCGTGCTCGCGGTCGCCCTGCCGTCCTTGGCGCCGCCGTCACCGGAGCCGCCGAGGGCGTACCAGGTCACCCCGGCCACGGCGAGGAGCCCCGCCACGACGGACGCGACCAGCGCCTTCGAGAGGCGCCGGCCGCGCGGCGGCGGGGACTGCGGCGGTGACGGGGGCGGGGGCGGCGGCATTGCCGCGGGGCCGCTGGTGCCGCCCCCGTACGGGTTGAGCCGGCCGTAGGGCCCGTACGAGGGCGGGGGCGGCCCGTTGTGTCGCGGTGTCGTCATCGGAGTCGGACAGCCCTCACTTGCTGAAGGCCATCATCGTCTTGGTCTCCTTCTCCGCCTTGTCGTTGCTGGCGCTCACCCGCCCGCTGGAGATCACGAAGGTGCCGTTGCCGTAGGCGTAGCCCGCGTCGTAGAAGCTGTTCTCGATCTGGGCCGTCGCCGCCGGGTGCTGGAGCAGGGTCTTCGGCGCGCCGCCGGTCGGTGCGATGGTGGCGACGCTGCCGCCCTTGTCGTACGACGGGTCGATGTACACCAGGACCTCCGCGCCCTCCATGCGCAGCGGGATCATGGGCTGGTCGCCGGGCGCCTTCGAACGCCACTTGGGCTTTCCGGTGTTGAGATCGAACGCGACGACCTCGTTGGGGGTGCCGTAGCCGGTCTCGGTGGCCATGTAGAAGGTGTTCGCGTCGGCCGCGACACCGGTGCATCCCGCGAGGTTCTTGCCGAAGACGACGAAGGAACCGCCGCAGTTGGGGGCGTACTTGTCGTTGCCGCCCTGGATCTGCGAGCGCAGCTTGCCGTCGGCGGTGAGGGAGAAGACCGCCCACTTCTTCTCGTCGCGCT
Organism: Streptomyces sp. NPDC006551; assembly: GCF_040611675.1. Taxonomy (NCBI): domain Bacteria; kingdom Bacillati; phylum Actinomycetota; class Actinomycetes; order Kitasatosporales; family Streptomycetaceae; genus Streptomyces; species Streptomyces sp. NPDC006551. The sequence goes on along the minus strand of NZ_JBEXOT010000008.1, from coordinate 99,492 downwards.
GGGTGGCGGAGACGACGAGCGGGTTGACGGAGTAGACCTTGTCGACCTCCCAGTTGGCCTGGAGCCGGAAGCTCCACCTGGGCTTGCCGGTGTTCGGGTCGACCTCGCTGACCTGCTGCTGCTTCTTGTTCACATCACCGCTGGGGCAGCTGTCCGCGGAGATCAGCTTCTCGCCGCCCGCGAAGGCGAAGGCCTTGCAGCCGCCGCTGGGGGTGGCGAAGAGCTGCTTGCCGTCGGCGAGGGAGAAACCGTACGCACTGCTGCTGCCGGCCGCGGTGACGGTGTTGCCGCTGATGGCGAGGGTGTTGTCGTCGAAGGCGAACAGGCCGGTGGCCTTGGGTACGGACCGCTTCCAGCCGGCCTTGCCGGTCTTCAGGTCGACCTTCTGCAGCTCCGTGCACTTGGCGCGGTCGCCGTCCTTGTCCTCGACGCCGAAGACCATGGTGCCGTCGGCCGCGGGCTGCGGCGGGGCGGCGCACAGCTCGTGCGGCAGGTCGAGGTGCCACTTGGCGGAGCCGTCGCTGAGGCTGTAGCCGTCGATCCCCTTGTACATGGCCTTGACGACGACGTCGCCGACGATCCACGGGCCGAAGACGTCGGAGCCGTTCTTGGGCAGGTCGACGCTGTTCTTGAGCAGCCAGTTGATCTTGGCCTCGCCGGCCTGGCGGCCCGCGTTGAGGTCGTCCTGTCCGTTGCGGCCGTCCCCGTCGCCGCTGCCGTCGCCCTGGTCGACGGAGGCGGAGCCGGAGGGCTGGGCGGTGGCGGTGCCGGTCGGCTTGGCGATCGGCTCCTTCTCGTCGCCGCCGCTGAGGGCCAACCAGGTGCCACCGCCGATGACGAGCAGGCCCGCGACGGCCGCGGCGATGATGACGCCCGGCTTGCCCTTGAAGGGGTTGTTGCCGCCGGGCGGGGTCGGCCCGGACGGGTACTGCGGCTGGGCCGGGTAGCCGCCGTAGGGGCCGGGCTGCTGCTGACCGTACGGACCGGGCTGGCCCGGCTGACCGTAGGGGCCGGGCTGCTGCTGGGCGTACGGGCCCGGCTGGCCGGGCTGCTGCGGATAGCCGTAACCGGGCGGGGGCGCCTGCTGCGGGTAGCCGTAACCGGGCTGCTGCGGCTGGTCGTACGGGCCGGCCGGCGGCGTCTGCGGGGCCTGACCGCCGTACGGGCCGGGCGCGGACGGCGGCGTCTGCGGGGCCTGCGGCGGGGTGGGCGGCATCGGCGGGACGCCTTGGTTCCCCTGGTTCGGATCCGGTGCTCCGAAGCCCGGCGGCTGATTGCTGGGCGGCTGGGTCATCAGCGTTCCCCCTTGATGTGAGCGGGTTTTCTTTCTACCACTCAGGGGATGGCGCAAAAGTGACCGGTCCGCCCCTTGTACCCAAGGGAGGACCGGCCCGTGATGCCCTCGTTACGCGTCCTCGGCGAGTTCGAGCCAGCGCATCTCCAACTCCTCGCGCTCCGTGGCCAGTTCTCGCAGCTCCGCGTCCAGCTTCGCCACCTTCTCGAAGTCTGTGGCGTTTTCGGCGATTTGGGCGTGCAGCTTCGTCTCCTTGTCGGAGACCTTGTCCAGCTGACGCTCGACCTTCTGCAGTTCCTTCTTCGCGGCGCGGGCGTCGGCCGCCGAGACGGCCTTGCCGGAGGCGGCCGGCTTCGCGGCCGGGGCGGCCGGTGCCGGCACCGACGCCTCGATCGCCCGGCGGCGGCGCTCCAGGTACTCCTCGATCCCGCGCGGCAGCATCCGCAGGGTCTGGTCGCCGAGGAGGGCGAACGTCTTGTCCGTGGTGCGCTCGATGAAGAACCGGTCGTGCGAGATGACGACCATCGAGCCCGGCCAGCCGTCGAGGAGGTCCTCCAACTGGGTCAGGGTCTCGATGTCGAGGTCGTTGGTGGGCTCGTCGAGGAAGAGGACGTTCGGCTCGTCCATGAGGAGCCGAAGGAGCTGCAGGCGGCGGCGCTCACCGCCGGAGAGGTCGCCGACCGGCGTCCACTGCTTCTCCTTGGCGAAGCCGAACTGCTCGCACAGCTGGCCCGCGGTCATCTCCCGGCCCTTGCCGAGGTCGACCCGGTCGCGGATCTGCTGGACCGCCTCCAGGACCCGCAGGGAGGCGGGCAGCTCGGTGACGTCCTGCGAGAGGTAGGCCAGCCGTACGGTCCTGCCGACGACGATCTTCCCGTCGGCGGGCTGCTTCTCGCCCTGGGTGACGGCCGCGTCGGCGAGGGCGCGCAGCAGCGAGGTCTTTCCGGCGCCGTTGACGCCGACCAGGCCGATCCGGTCACCGGGGCCGAGCTGCCAGGTGAGGTGCTTGAGCAACGTCTTGGGCCCGGCGGTGACGGTGACGTTCTCCAGGTCGAAGACGGTCTTGCCCAGCCGCGCGTTGGCGAACTTCATCAGCTCGGAGGTGTCGCGCGGCGGCGGCACGTCGGCGATCAGCTCGTTGGCGGCCTCGATGCGGTAGCGGGGCTTGGAGGTACGGGCGGGGGCGCCGCGCCGCAGCCAGGCGAGCTCCTTGCGCATCAGGTTCTGCCGCTTGGCCTCCTCGGTCGCCGCGATGCGCTCCCGCTCGGCGCGGGCGAAGACGTAGTCGGAGTAGCCGCCCTCGTACTCGTGGACCGTGCCGCGCTGCACGTCCCACATGCGGGTGCAGACCTGGTCGAGGAACCACCGGTCGTGGGTGACGCAGACGAGCGCGGAGCGGCGCTCCTGGAGGTGCTTGGCCAGCCAGGCGATGCCCTCGACGTCGAGGTGGTTGGTGGGCTCGTCGAGGACGATCAGGTCCTGCTCGTCGATGAGGAGCTTGGCGAGCGCGATCCGGCGCCGCTCGCCGCCGGAGAGCGGGCCGATGACGGTGTCCAGGCCGTGCTCGAAGCCGGGCAGGTCGAGCCCGCCGAACAGCCCGGTGAGCACGTCGCGGATCTTGGCGCTGCCGGCCCACTCGTGGTCGGCCATGACGCCGATGACCTCGTGCCGGACGGTGGCCTTCGGGTCGAGGGAGTCATGCTGGGTGAGCACCCCGAGGCGCAGCCCGCCGCTGTGCGTGACCCGGCCGGTGTCGGCCTCCTCCAGCTTGGCGAGCATCCGGATGAGGGTGGTCTTGCCGTCGCCGTTGCGGCCGACGACTCCGATCCGGTCCCCTTCGGAGACGCCGAGAGAGACACCGTCGAGCAGGGCACGGGTGCCGTACACCTTGCTGACAGCCTCGACATTGACCAGATTGACGGCCACTTTGACTCCTGTACGGGGGGATCGATCGACGTCCAAGGGTAGACGGCCGAACGGGTGGGGTAGCGTGCCTGATCGTTTGGGGCTCGTTCGGGAGCGGGGCACGGGGTGGAAGTGAGCGCACAGCGCGTGTGGCGTCGTCGCAAGGTCCGGCTGACGGCCGCCTGGACGGCGGCGGCCGTCGCCGTCGCGGGCGGGCTGTTCTGGGTGTCGGGCGGCTACGACGCCTGGCGCCACGACCGCGCTCTGGACTCGGCGTGCGACGGGGACCTGGCTGCCGGGGAGCTGCGGGCGCTGCTCGGCGGGACGGAGGTGACGACGTCGGGGGACCAGAGGGGCGGACAGTGGCTGTGCAAGGTTCGCGACGCCGATCCTGACGAGGACGGGGTGGTCCGCGTCACCTTGGCGGTGGTGTCCGCGCACGATCACCACGGACCCTCCATGGACGGCTTCGGCGCCCCGCTCGGCAACGGCTGGACCGGAACGTTCGACTTCGCACCCCGCGGAAGCGCGGACGGCAACCGCGGCGCGCGAGCGGCACTGCTGCTGGACTGCGGTCCGGAGTCGGGCGACGGGTTGGTCGCCACCGTCGACGCCCACCTCGCCCGGGGGGACTTCTCGCGGGCGGAGACCCGGAGCCGCCTCACGACCGTGCTGACGAAGACGGCGATGTCGTACGCGCAGCGGACGGGCTGCGCGGCCACGCCCGGCAAGGCGGTCGAGGACGTCGGGGTCTCGGTGACCTCCTCGGACCACAAGCCGTTCGCCGCCGTGTCGGGGAGCTGCGCGGGCATCCTGGACGCGCCGACCGCCGCCCGCTGGGGCGTACGGACGGCGGTCGAGACCGCGACCGGCCGCCAGCCGGTCGAGACGTGTACGTTCGGCGGGACGCCGGGGCCGGAGCTGTACCGCTTCACGGCGTCCTACGGCCCCTTCGTCGGCAGCCGGTGGTTCTACCTCCGCGACGAGACCCTCTGGAAGGGCGACCGCGCGGACGGCCACTACATGCTCGCGGCCGACTGTCCCGGCGCCGGGTACACGTCCGTCTACGAGGTCGTGCCGCGCGGAGACGGACGTAAGGCCTCGATCGCCCTGGACCACCCGGCCCTGCGTGCGGCGCTCAAGCGCTTCGCGGAGAGGTCCGCGAAGGCCCACGGCTGCGGCGAGGTGTGGGCCCCTTAGCCCTCGGCCCGCGCCGCCCGCCCCACCCGGCCCGTCGGGTCCCCCGGCCCTGCCCGGCCCGGGCGGCCCGCCCGCTCGACCAGCAGCCAGCCGGCCAGTGCCATCGCTACGGCCGCCGGGGCGGTGATCCGCACCGCGATCAGGGTGGCCGCGTGGCCCTCCAGGAGCCCTCCGAAGCCGGTCATCGACAGGCCCAGGACGCCGAGGAGGGCGAGGGTGACGCCGATGGCGGCGAGCGCGGTGTGAGGGGCGTCCCCCGGCCCGGAAGCCGGGGAAGGACCGCCCGTCTCCGCTGCGGGAACGGTCGGCGCGGGCTGCTCGAAGCGGCGGAAGACGGCGACGAGGACGGCGGTCAGGAGGATCGCCACGGCGATCCGGAGCGGGACGTGGAGCCACCAGGCGGCCGTCGCGGGGACGGGCAGGGGCACGTCGAGCGCGAGCATCCCGCCGTACACGCCCAGCATCGCCGTCAGGTGCCAGAGGAACGCGGTCATGGCGATCCCGTTGGCTGCGACGACCTTGTGCCAGACGCCGGCCCGGGCCACGAACCGGCTGCCCGGGCCCCTGAGGAGCTCGACCGCGCCGACGAGCCACAGGCCGTGGAAGAGCAGGGCGAGGGTCGGCGGGGCCATGTTGGAGACCTTCTCGCCGGGCATCCCGACCATCGACAGGGGGTACGGCCCGAGGGCGACCAGGAGTCCCGCGCCGAGAAGCCCCGTGGCGGCGAGAGCGCCGGGGCGGCGGATCTTCCCGTCGGCGCGCAGGAAGCCGAGCTGGTGGACGGCGAGCCAGACGAAGGCGAAGTTGAGGAACTCCACGAACGGCACCCCCGCGGCGAACCGCAGCGCGTCGACGGCGACGGCCCCGCCGACGAGACCGGCGAACGCCCCCCAGCCGTACCGCTCGTGGAGCCCGAGCAGCGGCGGGGTCAGAGCGACCATCGCGAGATAGATGCCGATGAACCACAGCGGCTGGGCGACCAGCCGCAGCGCGACCCCGGTCGGTCCGCCGTCGCCGCCGACCAGTTGGACCGTGAGCGCGACGGCTCCCCACACCCCGATGAACACCATCGTGGGCCGCAGCAGCCGCTGGAGCCGGGCCCGCAGGAAGGCCGCGTACCGGGGCCGGGAGCGGTAGGCCAGGGCGTGCGAGAAGCCGCCGACGAAGAAGAACACGGGCATGACCTGAAGCCCCCAGGTCACGACCTGGAGCTCCGGTACGACGGCCAGCAGATTGCCCACCTGCCCGTCCGCGCCCACCACGGCCATCAGCCAGTGGCCGAGGACGACGACCCCGAGCGAGGCGACCCGCAGCAGGTCGATGTACCGGTCCCGCGTCGCGGGCGTGGCGGCGGCGAGCTCCCGAGCGCTGATTCCCATGGGGCCACGGTCCCGCCCGCCACCGGCCCCGCGTCAGGGCTCGGATACTCAACCGGCGGATGAGTACGGCCGGGAGCGGCCGGACCCGCAGTGCCAACTGGCCGCATGTCCTCGGCCACGCGGGCGAAGTCCCGGCCGGGGCTTCCGCCCCGTCGGGCTGACGCGTCGTCAAGTGCTTCTGGTGCCACGCACCCCCGGCGCCTCGTGCCCGGGCACACCCCCGGCGCCTCGTGCCCGCCCCGCCCCACCCCGCCCCAAGGAGAGGCCCATGCCACGACTCCCCCGCCTGGCCGCCGTCGCCACGGCCACCGCCGCCCTCACCGTGCTCGCGTCCGGCCCGACATCGGCCGGCGAGCCGACGGTGTCGGACCCGCGCGTCGTCGCCCACTTCGACTTCACCCTCGGGCAGACGCCGGAGAGCATCGCCCTCGAACCCGACGGCTCGGCCAACCTGTCCTTCGCCTTCGCCCGGCAGGTCGCCCGCGTCGACAAGCGAGGCGCCACACGGATCCTCGCCACCCTGCCCCCCGTGGCGAACCCGAACACCCCCGTCATCGGCGCGGCCGCGGCCATGGGGATCGCGCGCGCCCACGACGGCACCCTGTACGTCAACTACGCCACCGGGACGAGCGAGACCGGCATCTGGCGCATCGGCCCCGGCGGCGGCGCGCCCGTCCAGATCGCCCGGCTTCCGGCCGACGGCTTCCTCAACGGCCTCGCCCTCGACGAGGAGTGCGGCATGCTCTACGCCGCCGACTCGGTACGCGGCACCGTGTGGCGCGTACCGCGGGACGGCGGCACGCCCACGGCCTGGGCCACCGGAACCGCGCTCCAGCCGCTCCCCGCTCCCGCCGGATTCGGGGTGGGCGCCAACGGTGTCCAGGTCCACGACGGCGCCGTGTGGGTGTCCAACACCGACCGGAGGACGCTGCTGCGCATTCCCGTACGCCCCGACAAGTCCGCGGGCCCGATCAAGACCCGGGCGACCGGCCTGGACTGGATCGACGACTTCGCCTTCACCGGGCGCGGTGACACGGTCCTCGCGGCCCTGATCCAGGACAACGAGGTCGCCCTGGTGCGCCCGGACGGCACCCACGAGGTCGTCCTCACCGAGCGGGACGGGCTGTCCAACCCGACCTCCGTGGCGGTGCGTGACAAGCACGACGGACACGGCAAGGACGGCAAGCACGACAAGACCGTCTACGTGCCGAGCGCTTCCTACTTCGAGACCGTGAAGGACCCGAACCTCCTGCTCGCCCGCCTGAGCCAGAGCAAGGGCGAGGGCGAGGGCTAGGGCAGGACCGTCGCACCCGGCGCCGGGGACGTCGCCGCGCGTGCCGTACGGCAGGTGCCGGAGGCGGTCAGCGCGGCCGCGACCGCTTCCGCCGCCTCCGCGTCCTTCACCAGGAAGGCCGTCGTCGGGCCCGAGCCCGAGACCAGGGCCGCGAGGGCGCCGGCCGCCGTGCCGGCCTCCAGGGTGGCGGACAGCGACGGGCGCAGGGAGACGGCGGCCGGCTGGAGGTCGTTGGTCAGGGTCGCGGCCAGCGCGGTGGCGTCGCCGGTGCGCAGCGCCTCCAGGAGGGCAGGGGACGCGACCGGCTCCGGCACGTCCACGCCGTCGTTGAGGCGGTCGAACTCGCCGTAGACCGCCGGGGTCGACAGGCCGCCGTCCGCCACCGCGAAGACCCAGTGGAACGCGCCGCTCACCGGCAGCTCCGTCAGCCGCTCGCCCCGGCCGACGCCGAGCGCCGCCCCGCCGACCAGGCTGAACGGCACATCGCTGCCGAGTTCGGCGCAGATGTCGAGGAGTTCGGCACGCGAGGAGTTCAGGCCCCACAGCGCGTCGCAGGCGAGCAGCGCGCCCGCACCGTCCGCGCTGCCGCCCGCCATGCCGCCCGCGACGGGGATGTCCTTCGCGATGTGGAGGTGCACGTCCGGGGAAAGGCCGTGGCGCGCGGCGAGCAGCTCGGCGGCCCGCGCGGCCAGGTTCGTCCGGTCCAGCGGGACCTTGTCGGCGTCCGGGCCCTCGCAGGTGACGGTCAGCTCGGCGGCGGGGGTGGCCGTCACCTCGTCGTACAGCGACACGGCGAGGAAGACGTTCGCCAGGTCGTGGAAGCCGTCGGGGCGGGCCCCGCCGACCGCCAGCTGTACGTTGACCTTGGCGGGCACGCGCACGGTGACGGCCCCGGCGGTCGTCGTGCGGGCCGCGGGCCTCTCCTCCGTACCGCTCACTTCCGCACCGCTCACTTCTTCGCCTCCGCGATCCGCGCGAACTCCTCGACCGTCAGCGCCTCGCCGCGCGCCTGGGGGGAGATGCCCGCGGCGACCAGCGCCTCCTCGGCGGCGGCGGGCGAGCCCGCCCAGCCGGCGAGCGCGGCCCGCAGGGTCTTGCGGCGCTGCGCGAAGGCCGCGTCGACGACCGCGAAGACCTCCGCCTTGGAGGCGGTGGTGGCCACCGGCTCCGTACGGCGGACGAGCGACACCAGGCCCGAGTCGACGTTCGGCGCCGGCCAGAAGACGTTGCGGCCGATCGATCCGGCCCGCTTCACCTCGGCGTACCAGTTCGCCTTGACCGACGGCACGCCGTACACCTTGTTCCCGGGCCGGGCCGCGAGCCGGTCGGCGACCTCGGCCTGGACCATGACGAGGGTGCGCTCGATCGTCGGGAAGCGGTCCAGCATGTGCAGCAGGACGGGCACGGCGACGTTGTACGGCAGGTTCGCGACCAGCGCCGTCGGCGGCGGGCCCGGCAGCTCCTGGACGTGCATGGCGTCGGAGTGGACGAGCGCGAAGCGGTCCTTCTTCCCCGGCAGGCGGGCCTCGATGGTCGCCGGCAGCGCGCCGGCCAGCACGTCGTCGATCTCGACGGCCGTCACCCGGTCCGCGGCCTCCAGCAGGGCCAGGGTGAGCGACCCGAGTCCCGGGCCCACCTCCACGACCACGTCGTCGGGGCGCACCTCGGCCGTGCGGACGATCCGCCGAACGGTGTTGGCGTCGATGACGAAGTTCTGGCCCTTCTGCTTCGTGGGGCGCACGCCGAGGGCGGCGGCCAGCTCACGGATGTCGGCGGGGCCGAGGAGGGCGTCGGGGCTTTCGGGGCCGGTGGTGGTGCTCACCGGTACAGCCTACGGCCGCAGTGGGGCCACGGACTCGCCCCCCGCTGCACGTAGAGCTTCTTCGCCCGGTACGTCTGTTCCGAGGCGGGCGCGTCCTGGGCGACTCCGCTGCCGCCGAGGGCGCGCCATGTGCCGGGGTCGAACTGGTAGAGCCCGCCGTACGTCCCCGACGGGTCGACGGCGTTCGGCCGCCCGCCGGACTCGCAGGCGGCGAGCGCGTCCCAGTCGAGCCCCTCCGCGCCCGCCACCGACGTGGGCAGCCGCCGGGTGCCGACCCTCACCCTCTGCGTGACGGGCTCGCGGACGATCTCCTCGCCGATCTTCCTCGGCCTCTGCCGGACACCGTTGACGGTCCGCACCGCGTAGGTGACCCGGCGTACGCCCTGCACGCCCTGCCGTTCGACGACTTCGGTGCCGGCGAACAGATCGGGGTCACGGGTGCGCTCGACGGCGTACGGGATGGACTCCTCCCATACCTCCTTGGTGCCGGTGATCCGCATGACGGTGATCGTCTGCCCGTCGCGCGGGAAGGAGCCGGGCGGTACGGAGGTGGTGTCCTGGCCGGAGAGGGTGATCCCGGCCTGCTCGACGGCCTCGCGGACGGTGGCGGCGTTGGTGCGCAGGGTCCGCTCGCGCCCGTCGGCGAGGAAGGTGACCGTCCGTTCGGTGCGGACGTCCAGGGCGAGGCCCTGGCGGGAGATGGGCGCCGAGCGGGAGACGGAGAGGTACGCGCCCTCGGCGCGGACACCGAGCCGGCCCAGGGCGTCCTCGACGGTCAGCGCGGTGGTCCACACCTGGCGGCGCTGACCGTCGAGGGTGAGGGCGACGGGCCTGCCGTAGCGGACGACGATCTCGTCCTCGCTCTCCAGGGCCTCGCCGGGGGCGGGGGCGACGATGTCGTGGGCGCCGATGGCCAGGCCCTCGTCGGCGAGGAGTTCGTCGACGTCGTCGGCGAAGGTGTGCAGGGTGCGCGGGACGCCGTCGACGGAGAGCCGGACGGCCTTGTCGTCGGCGACGAAGGCGCTGGTGCCGCCGGCCAGGAAGGCGACGACGAGGGCCTGCGGGACGAGGCGCCGCAGGCCCTCGCCGGCGGGCGGGGCCGCCTTGCGGCGGCGACCTGACCGCCCGGCCCGCCGGGCCCGCCGGGCCTCGACCCGGGTCGCGGGAGCGGGGACAGGGGCGGGGGCCTGGCCGGGGACGACGAGCGGCGCCGCCTGGGTCGGCTGCTCGTGGACGGGCAGCGCCGCGGCCCTGTGTCCGCCGCGCGCGGCTCGGTGACTGCCCTGGGAAGTGCTCACGAGGCCGGGACCCTAGCGGAGGCCCGGTCACTCTCCAAAGCGACTCGACTACCCCCCGTAACAGTTATTCAGCGGTTATCCGTCAGTAATCGAAGGCGGCGGCGGTGTTGGCGGCGATGGCCGCGCACATCTCGTCCTCGCCGATGTCGCGGACCGTGGCCATGGCGCGGACGGTGACGGGGACGAGGTACGGGGCGTTGGGCCGGCCCCGGTAGGGCGCCGGGGTCAGGAACGGGGCGTCCGTCTCGACCAGGACCAGCTCGGCCGGGGCGACGGCGAGGGCGTCGCGCAGCGGTTGGGCGTTCTTGAAGGTCACGTTGCCCGCGAAGGACATGTAGTAGCCCTTCGCGGCGCAGATCCGGGCCATGTCGGCGTCGCCGGAGTAGCAGTGGAACACGGTCCGCTCGGGCGCCCCCTCCTCGTCGAGGATCCGCAGCACGTCGGCGTGGGCCTCGCGGTCGTGGATGACGAGGGCCTTGCCGTGCCGCTTGGCGATCTCGATGTGGGCGCGGAAGGAGTGCTCCTGGGCGGCCATCCCCTCGGGGCCGGTACGGAAGTGGTCGAGCCCGGTCTCGCCGACGGCACGGACGTACGGCAGTGCGGCGAGCCGGTCGATCTCGCCGAGCGCGTCGTCGAGCGCCGCGTCCCCTCCGGCCTCGCGGGCGCCCTGCCGGGACCAGCCGTCGGGATCGCCGAGGACGATCCGGGGCGCCTCGTTGGGGTGCAGGGCGACGGCGGCGTGGACGTTGTCGTGCGCGGCGGCGGTCTCGGCGGCCCACTGGGAGCCCTTGATGTCGCAGCCCACCTGCACGACGGTCGTGACGCCGACGGCGGCGGCCTTGGTGAGGGCCTCCTCGACGGTGCCGGACTGCATGTCCAGGTGGGTGTGCGAGTCCGCCACCGGCACCAGCAGGGGCTCGGGCAGCGGCGGCGGGGCGTCCTTGGAACTCATGACCCCGATCGTACGAGGGGTCACGCGGTCACTCGCGGCGGGCCAGGGCCTGTCCGGCGGATCAGGAGCAGGCCGTACGGGGCCGACGGACCAGGGCCGGGCAGGCCGTGGCCGGGGGATCCGGGCAGGGCCTACGTGGCCGGGGATCTGGAACAGGCGCGCCCTACGTGGCAGGCGGCTTGCGGTGGAAGAGGTCCGACAGGTGCCGGTGGCGGGGTTCCTGGGGGGTGTCCACGTGGACCGGTCCCGGAGCGTCCCGTTCCGGCCGCTTGGCGCGCTCCGTACTCCTGCGCCCCTCCCGTACCTGGCCCCGCTCAAGGTCCTGGCCGATCGGGCCCGCCGGGCCGATGGGGCCCGCGGGGGCCGGGCGCCTCTCGGGCCGGGGCTCGTGCGGGTGGTGGGCCTGTTCCCACGAGTCGAGCACCGAGGACACCTGGCCCGCCTTCATGATGCGGACGACATGACCGCCGCAGTTCACGCAGGTCGGGCTCGACAACGGGGACGGGACCCGCTCGCCGTCGGCCTTGTAGACGATGAATTCCTGTCCGGCGGCGTCGATGTGGTGCTCGATGTCGTACGCCTGCTCCCAGCCGTAACCGCAGCGCATGCACGCGAAGGCGTACGCCTCATGCGCGACGGTGATCCCGGTGCCGGTGATCTCGCTCATGCCAGCTCCTCTCCACTGGGTCCAGTGGACGCCTTTTCGGGCCGGAGCGCATCAGCGCCGCTCGAACATTGGAAAGCCCTTTGGCCTTCCCTTGCCCGAAGGCCCTCAGGAGGCCCGCCGCGCGGGTTCAGCTTTGCCTTTCACGATAGACCTTTACCGTTCCCAGGGCCTGACGCGGCCGCGTTCTTCGCCGCGACGACGGCGTCGAACACCTCGCGCTTGGGCAGGCCCGCCTCGGCGGCGACCGCCGCGATCGCCTCCTTGCGCCGCTCCCCCGCCTCCTCGCGCACCCGCACCCTGCGCACCAGCTCCTCCGCGTCGAGCTCGGCGGGCTCGGCGGCCGGGGCGCCCTCGACGACGACGGTGATCTCGCCCCGTACGCCCTCGGCGGCCCACGCGGCCAGTTCGCCCAGCGGGCCCCGCTTGACCTCCTCGTACGTCTTGGTCAGCTCGCGGCAGACGGCGGCGCGGCGCTCGGCGCCGAAGACCTCGGCCATCGCGGCGAGGGTGTCGTCGAGCCGGTGGGGCGCCTCGAAGTAGACGAGGGTGCGGCGCTCGTCCGCGACCTCGCGGAGCCGACCGAGCCGCTCACCGGCCTTGCGGGGCAGGAAGCCCTCGAAGCAGAAACGGTCCACGGGCAGCCCGGACAGGGCGAGGGCGGTCAGCACGGCGGAGGGCCCGGGGACCGCGGTGACCTTGATGTCGCGTTCGACGGCGGCGGCGACCAGGCGGTAGCCGGGGTCGGAGACGGACGGCATGCCCGCGTCGGTGACGAGCAGCACCCGGGCGCCGCCCGCCAGCGCCTCCACCAGTTCGGGCGTACGGGCGGACTCGTTGCCCTCGAAGTAGGAGACGACCCGTCCCGAGGTGTGCACGCCGAGGGCGCGGGTCAGGCCGCGGAGCCGCCGGGTGTCCTCCGCCGCCACGATGTCGGCGGTCTGGAGCTCCGCCGCGAGCCTCGGCGGGGCGTCCGCGATCTCCCCGATGGGTGTCCCTGCAAGTACCAGCGTTCCTGTCACATGGGTCATCCTCGCAGCCCGGACAGGCGACTCGCACAGGCGCGTTCCCTACGATGGCGCGGTGACCAGTACCGCACCTGAGGCCCTGCAGGGTCAGCACGCCGTGGAAGAGCCCCCGTCGTGGCAGCAGCGCCTGCGGCGCTTCGGCTACGCGCCCGCGGCCGGGAGCGCCGCCGGGCCCGGGCTGCGGGAGCGTCTCGTACCGCCGTACACCCGGCCGTCGGAGCGGCTGTGGTCGCTGCTCGGGATCTCGCCGGGCGGCGCGGACCGGCTGTGGCGGCTGGCCGCCTGGGGCGGTCCGCTGCTGGTGGCGGCGTTCGCGGGGCTGCTGCGGTTCTGGAACCTGGGCAAGCCGCACGCGGTGATATTCGACGAGACGTACTACGCCAAGGACTCCTGGGCGCTGATCAACCAGGGGTACGAGGGGGCGTGGCCGAAGGACGTCGACAAGACGATCCTGACGGACCCGGGGTCGGTCGTGATCCCGACGGAGCCCGGCTATGTGGTCCATCCGCCGATGGGCAAGTGGGTCATCGGCGTCGGCGAGAAGCTGTTCGACTTCACGCCGTTCGGCTGGCGTTTCATGGTGGCGCTGCTCGGCACGCTGTCGGTGCTGATGCTCTGCCGGATCGGCCGGCGGTTGTTCCGCTCGACGTTCCTGGGCTGTCTGGCGGGCACGCTGCTCGCGGTGGACGGTCTGCACTTCGTGATGAGCCGTACGGCGCTGCTCGACCAGGTGTTGATGTTCTTCGTCCTCGCGTCGTTCGGGTGTCTGCTGGTCGACCGGGACTGGGCGCGGCGACGGCTGGCGGCGGCGCTCCCGGAGGACGAGGAGGGGGTGCTGCGGCCCGACGCGGAGGTCGCGGAGACGCTGCGGCTCGGGTGGCGGCCGTGGCGGCTCGCGGCCGGGGTGATGCTGGGTCTGGCGTTCGCCACGAAGTGGAACGGCCTCTACATCATGGCCGCGTTCGGTCTGATGGCGGTGCTGTGGGACGCGGGCGGGCGGCGCACGGCGGGCGCGGTCCGCCCGTATCTCGCGGTGTTCCAGCGGGACCTGGTGCCGGCGTTCGTCTCGGTGGTCCCGGTCGCGATCCTCACCTACCTCGCCACCTGGACGGGCTGGATCGCCTCGGACAAGGGGTATTTCCGCAACTGGGCGGCCGAGCAGGACAAGCTGACGGGCGGCGGTTTCTGGGCGTGGCTGCCGGACTGGCTGCGGAGCCTCTGGCACTACGAGACCGAGGTCTACAACTTCCACGTCAGTCTGACCTCGCACCACACGTACGAGTCGAACCCGTGGAGCTGGATCGTCCTGGGCCGGCCCGTCTCGTACTTCTACGAGAGCCCCTCACCGGGCGAGGCGGGCTGCCCCGCGAACGCCACGGAGAAGTGCGCCCAGGAGGTCCTGGCCCTCGGCACGCCCCTGCTGTGGTGGGCCGCGTGCTTCGCGATCCTTTACATCCTGTGGCGCTGGTTCTTCCGCCGCGACTGGCGGGCGGGCGCGATCGCCTGCGGCATCGCGGCGGGCTGGGTGCCGTGGTTCCTCTACCAGGAACGCACGATCTTCCTTTTCTACGCGGTGGTCTTCGTGCCGTTCCTGTGTCTCGCCGTGACGATGATGATCGGGGCGATGGTGGGCCCGCGGGGCTCCTCGGAAAGGCGGCGGACATTCGGGGCGGTGGGCGCCGGAGTTCTGGTTCTGCTCATCATCTGGAACTTCATCTATTTCTGGCCGCTGTACACGGGCACGTCGATCCCGATGGACCAGTGGCGCAATCGGATGTGGCTCGACACCTGGGTCTAGGGACGGGAGGCGGCGGGGGCGGGCACGCCGGCCGATGCCGTGGCGATGACGTCGTCCAGGACGTCGCGGGACCGGATCAGGTCGGTGATCATTCCGTCGATGCGGTCCCGCTCGGCGGTGAGTTCGTCGACCAGGCGCGGCGTGGCGACCTCGTTCGGGGTGCCGTCCCCGTCCCGCATGCAGGGGAGCAGTTGCGCGATCTTCCCGCTGGTCAGCCCCGCGGCGTAGAGCGCCTGGATGTGGACGACCCGGTCGACCGCCCACTCGCCGTACTCGCGGTGCCCGCCGGGGGTGCGCTCGGCCCTCAGCAGCCCCTGCGTCTCGTAATAGCGCAGGGAACGCTCGCTCACCGCAGTGCGCCGCGCCAGTTCACCGATCCGCATGCCCCACCTCGCCCTGTCGACCACGGGTATTGAACCTGACGCTGATGTCAACTTTTACCGTACCGGCATGACGCACGCACACGGTGTATCCGGTCTGTTCGAACCCGCCCGCCTCGGCCCCCTGCGCCTCCCCAACCGTCTGGTGATGGCCCCGTTGACCCGCAATCGCGCCGGAGCCGACGGCACCCCGACGCCGATCATGGCCACCTACTACGCCCAGCGCGCCTCCGCGGGGCTGATCATCGCCGAGGCGTCCACGCCGAACGCCGTGGGGCGGACCTACCCCCACATCCCCGCCATCTACGACCAGGCGCACGTGGCCGGATGGCGCGGCGTGACCGAAGCGGTGCGAGAAAGGGGTGGCCGGATGTTCCTGCAACTGCAGCACGGCGGCCGGGTCGGACACCCCGACAACAGCGGCCTGACCCCGGTCGCGCCCTCGCCGATCCCGCTCCCGGAGACGATCCACACCCCCAGCGGGCGCCAGGCCGCCGTCGTACCGCGCGAGATGACCCTCGACGACATCCGGTCCACCGTCGCCGACTTCGCCGCCGCCGCCCGCAACGCCCGCGACGCCGGCTTCGCCGGCGTGGAGGTCCACGCGGCCAACGGCCAACTCCTCCACCAGTTCATGGCCCAGGACACCAACCACCGCACCGACGGCTACGGCGGCCCGCCGGCGGGCCGCGTCCGCTTCGTGATCGAGGTGGTCCGAGCGGTCGCCGAAGCCATCGGCCCCGAACGCGTGGGCCTGCGCATCTCCCCCGAAGCCACCTTCAACGGCATCGACGAGGGCGACACCGAGCGGATCTATCCGGCTCTCGTCGACGCCCTCGCGGACACGGGCCCGGCCTACCTGCACATCGAGTTCGCCGACCCCGACCAGCCTCTCTACCAGGACCTCCGGAAGCGCTGGCAGGGCACGCTGATCGCCAATCCGGCCCTCGGGTGGGGGCAGCCCCTGCCCGCCGACGGCGGCCGACTGGCGGGCGAGCGGCTCTTGGCCGAGGGGGCGGACCTGATCGCGCTCGGCCGCGCCTTCCTGGCCAACCCCGACCTGGTCGAACGCCTTCGCATCGGTGCACCGCTCAACCAGGTGCGCGACCGGCACATGATGTACGTGGGCGGGGAGACCGGGTACACCGACTACCCCACGCTGGCCGACGCCTGCGCCTGAGCAGGGGCGGCGTCCGCCTCGCCGGGGGCGGGTCGGAGGGTGACCATGGAGGGAAACCGGTCGGGGTCAGGCCAGGCACGGGGAGGCACCCATGGCACGCCCGTACACCACCGACGTACTGATCGCCGGCGCCGGGCCGGTCGGGCTGAGCGCGGCCGCCGAACTCCGCCGTCGCGGGGTGCGCTGCCGGCTCGTCGACCGGCTGCCGGCCCGGCCGCCGTACGCCAAAGCGGTCGGCATCCAGCCCCGCACCCTGGAGATCTGGGACCGGATGGGCCTGGCCCGCACCGTCCTGGAGGCTGCCGTTCCGATACGGGGGCAGCTGATGTACGTCAACGGCCGCGAGCAGCCCCGGATCGACCTCACCCTGCCGCCCGAGGTGCCCTACGGATTCGCCGCGCTGCCGCAGTACGAGACCGAGCGCCTTCTGGAGGAGTACGTCGCCGGCCTCGGTACGGCCATCGAACGCGGCACCGAGCTGTTGTCGTTCGACCAGGACGCGAACGGGGTCACCGCCCGGCTGCGTACCGCCTCGGGCGCCGACGAGGAGGTCCGTGTCCGGTACCTGATCGGCTGCGACGGCGCGCACAGCACCGTACGCAAGGGTCTGGGCCTCTCCTTCGCAGGCGGCGCGTTCCCCGAGGAGTACATGCTGGCCGACGTCGAGGCGGACTGGGACCTGCCGCACGGTTTCGGCGTACGCTCCGTCCACCGCGCCGACGACGGCTCCACCGACGACGTGCTGGTCTGCATTCCGCTGCCCGGCGCGAGCCGCTATCGCATGTCGATGCTGGTCCCGTCCGAACTCTCCACGCGGGCGGCGGCGGACCGGGCACCCGCGCGAGGCGACGGTGTCGTGCACGGCCTGGAGGGCAGCCGCGCCCCCGAGCTGTCCCACATCCAGGCCGTCGTCGACCGTCTCGCGCCCCGGCAGGCCACCCTCTCCCGCATGCGCTGGTCCTCCGTCTTTCGCATCAGCCACCGGATCGTCGACCGTTACGGCGACGGCCGGGTGTTCGTCGCGGGCGACGCCGCCCACATCCACCCGCCCACCGGCGCCCAGGGCATGAACACCGGGATCCAGGACGCCTGCAACCTGGCCTGGAAACTCGCCCTCGTCGTCCACGGGGAGGCCGGTCCGGCCCTGCTCGCCGGCTACGACGCCGAACGCCGCCCGGTCGGCGAGGAGGTCGTCGGCCGCACCGTCCGGCACGCCACCCAGGGCTTCGCGGCCGACCCCGACGACCCCCGGACCCCGATCCTCCGAGAGGCCCAGCTGCTCGTCGGCTACCGGGGCGGCCCCCTGGTCGGCGGCGCGTACGGGCCCGGCGACGCGCCCCAGCCGGGCGACCGGGCCCCGGACTGCGCCGGCCTGACCTCCCCCGTCGCCACCTATCCGCTGCGCCTGCTCGACGTCCTGCGCGGCCGCACCGGACACCTGGTGCTTCTCTACGCGGCCCGCACCGCCGACCTGTCGGACGCGGCAGGTGCGGCGGGCGCGGCCGGTCGAGAGGCCGGCCTCGAGGCCATCGCCGTCTTCGACCGGGACGCCGTCCCGGCCACGCCCGGCACGCTGGGCGTCCCCGTATACCGCGACGCGGCGGGGGAGTTCGCCCGGCTCTACCGTCCGGAGGGACCGACCGGATTCGTGATCCGCCCGGACGGGCAGCTCGGTGCCCGCTTCCCCCTCGCCGACACCGCGGCGGCCCTCTCCGGCTACCTCGCGACCCTGTCCGCACGCCCGGATGTCGCTCGACACCCGGGTGCGGCGGCTGCTTGACTGCGGCGACCACCTGGGGAGGGGAGCGCCGAGATGCGCAGTGGAGTCAAGGTCGCGATGGTCGGGGGAGTCTTCGTCGTCGTCGCGAGCGGTGTGGGGTACGGGGGTTACAACCTCTGGAACGGGATCAGCGGTGGGTCCGGGGTGAGTTCTCGGGCGGGGGCCGAGGAGAGACGGACCGGGCCCGTCACCGAGGACGAGGTCACGGCGACCGCCAAGGAGTTCCTCGACGCCTGGGCGGCCGGGGAGTCGGACCGGGCCGCGCAGTCGACCGACGACCCGGTCGAGGCGGGGCCCGCCGTGCTCAACCATCGCGAGGGGGCGAAGGTCTCCAAGGCCGTCATCACCCCCGGCGCGGCCGTCGGCGCCAAGGTGCCGTTCACGGTCAGCGCCACCGTGACGTACGAGGGGCGGTCGGTGCCCTGGACGTACGCCTCGGAGCTGACCGTGGTGCGCGGGCTGACCACCGGGCGGCCGCTGGTGGACTGGACGCCGGCCGTCATCCACCCGAAGCTCACCAAGGGCACGACCCTCCAGACGGGGACGGCGAAGAACGCCGCCGTCAAGGCCGTCGACCGTAAGGGCGTCGAGCTGACGAAGGAGAAGTACCCCTCGCTCGGGCCGATCCTCGACCAGCTCCGCGAGAAGTACGGGGCGCGGGCGGGCGGGACGCCCGGGGTCGAGACCTGGATCGAGAGCCCCACCGAGGGCGTCGCGAACACCACCCTGCTGACCCTCGCCAAAGGTGAGGCGGGCGAGCTGAGGACGACCATCGACGCGGGTGTCCAGGCGGCCGCGGAGCGGGCGGTGGCGCGGTACGGGCAGGCGTCGGTGGTCGCGGTCAGGCCGTCGACGGGCGAGATCCGCGCCGTCGCCAACAGCCCGGCGGCCGGCTACAACACGGCCTTCCTCGGCAAGCAGGCGCCCGGCTCGACCCTGAAGATCGTCACCGCCGCGCTGCTCCTGGAGAAGGGGCTGGTGAAGGCGGACCGGGCCACCGAGTGCCCGAAGAACGCGATGTACTACGGACGCGGTTTCCACAACCTGCGGGAGTTCGAGCTCGGGAACGTCCCCTTCTCGATGAGCTTCGCCCAGTCCTGCAACACCGCCTTCATCAAGAAGATCGACGACGTCGGGGACGACGCGGCGCTCGGCAAGGAGGCCCGGGACGTCTTCGGGATCGGCCTCGACTGGCAGACCGGGATCCCGTCCTTCGACGGCAGCGTCCCGGCGGAGACGGGCGGTGAGGCGGCCGCCCAGTACATCGGTCAGGGCACCGTCCAGATGAACGTGCTCAACATCGCCTCGATCGCCGCGACCACGAAGGACGGAACGTTCAGGCAGCCGTTCCTCGTGGCCAGGGACCTGGACGACCGGACGTTCGCCACCGCGTCCCGCGCGCTGCCCGGCTCCGTGGCCCGGCAGCTGCGCGACATGATGCGGCTCACCGCGACCGGCGGCACCGGTGCGAAGGCGATGGCCGGTGTCGGCGGTGACAAGGGCGCCAAGACGGGATCGGCCGAGGTGGGCGGGCAGTCCACGTCCAACAGCTGGTTCACCGGCTTCTCCGACGACCTCGCCGCCGCGGCCGTCGTCCAGGAGGGCGGGCACGGCGGGGACGCGGCGGGCCCGGTGATGGCGAGCGTGCTGAAGGCCGGGTAGCGGCGGTGAGCGCCGCTACCGGCGGGGCGGCCTCCCGGAAAACGCGCTCGCATGGCTCGTACACGTACCGCTAGCGTGCGGGCCATGACCGAATCGATCGCCCATCCCCAGTTCGCCGCGGCCCTCCGTGAACTCGGCCTCGACGTCGAGATGCGCCGCTTCCCCGACGAGACCCGCACCGCCGCCCAGGCCGCCGAGGCCATCGGCTGCGAGGTCTCCGAGATCGTGAAGTCGCTGATCTTCGCGGCGGACGGGGTCCCGGTGCTGGTGCTCATGGACGGCTCCTCCCGGGTCGACGTGGAGCGGGTGCGCGAGGAGCTCGGCGCCGGGGCCGTGACACGGGCCGACGCTCGGGCCGTACGGGAGACCACGGGGTACGCGATCGGCGGCGTCCCGCCCTTCGGGCACCGCACCCGGACGCGGGTCCTGGCCGACCGGGGCCTGCTCGACCACGATGTGGTGTGGGCGGCGGCCGGGAACCCGCACACGGTGTTCGCCCTCGACCCGAAGTCGCTGATCGCACACGCGGGGGGCGCGCTGGTGGACGTGCGGGAGCGGGAGGAGTGACGCCGCAGTCCCGAACGCCCGTCCGGGCGCGAGGTGTCGACGTCAGGAGGGAGGAGCCGAGATCACCATGACCGCCTCGAACTCCTCGACCGACCGCAGGGTCGCCCGCGTCTTGGTGGTGACCTCGCCGCGCATCGCGGCGGCGGGGGCCCGGGAAGCCGCGAAGGTGTCCCGGTCGGCGTAGATCGCGCCCACGATGCCCCGCCCGCCGGCGCGGTCGATGAGCAGTGATCCGCCCAGGAACCCCGGCATGGCCTGCAGTCTGGGCAGGACACCGTCCCTGAAGGCGTCGACCATGAGGTCCGTGTGGGACGGGTCGAAGTCCACGCGGGTGAGCCGGAAGCGGGCGGCCTCGCCGACCGACTCGGCTCGCTGTGCGACCGCGGCCTCCCAGTTGTCGACGGTCAAGGTGGCGGCGAACGGCGACAGCATCTCGGACCGCAGCTGCCCCATGCGCTCGGCACTGCTCCGCAAGGCTTCCTCGTCCTGCCACCACGTGCCGATCATGAGCTTCCCGAGCTCCCGATCCACGAACACGCCCGCCCCACGGAAGCCCGGCGTCTGCTCCAACGGCTCCCTGCCTTCCGTGGTCAGCTTCCGCACGGCTTCGTCGAGCTTGGCCGGATCACCCGTTGCATAAGTCGTCCGAACGAACATGACACCCTTTCCCCACTGGACCGATAGTGCTCTCCATACGACGGCCGCCACGAGCCTTCGGCAAGGCGACCGAAGCGTTCGGGTGGCCGCCCGCGGGCCGCGTCGCGGCGTGCTCCTTGAGGAGCGTGGCATTGGCGTCTCGTCCGTCCTGCTGGTCAGCAAGCCATACGAGGAGCGCCGGGCCTACGCGACCGCCCGCAAGCTCTGGCCGGAGGTGGAGGTCGTCAGCGCCTCCGCGCCGATGACGCTCGCGGAGTACGTGGACTCGATCCGGGACGCGCGCCTCGTCCTCGACATGCTCGTCGGGGCGCACCAGCGCCTGATGGCCTACCCCGAGCGCGGGTTCATGATCGAGCAGGAGATCCCCAGCCCGGTCCACGCGGCCTACGAGCGCCTGCGGGATCAGGGCTTCAACAGCCGGCTCGTCTCTGGCTGACGTCGTAGGGGACATGCCGAGGGCCCTGCCCCCACCGTGCTCGGTGGGGCCAGGGCCCTGAGGTGATCACGACGCCGGGCGGCGGTCCTACATGTAGTAGCCGAACAGGTCGGCGATCACGTGCGCACTGCCGGCGTTCGGACGGAAGTCGATCTTTCCGTTGACGACCGGAACGGTGACCAGGTTGGCCACGGTCGCGCCCTTCGTCCAGTTGAGGTTGGACGCGTTGGGCAGCGGGGTCCCGTCCGGCCAGACCGTCAGGAAGCCGTTGCTCGTCGGGGCGGTGACGGTGACGTTGAGAACCACGGCCTTGGCCTTGGCCAGCGTGTGGCCGTCGTTGACGTTGAGCACCAGGGTGGCGCCGCCGGGGACGGGCGTGTTGCGGGCCGTGCCGAGGGCGTAGCGGGTGTCGAGCAGACGGCTCGGGCCCGCGGTGTGGAAGGTGCCGCCGTCGGTCGCGGCCGTGTAGTAGCCGAAGACGTCGGCGATGAAGTGCACGGTGCCGAGGCCGGCGTTGTGCAGGTTCACCTTGCCGTCGGTGCCGACGGGCAGCACGACCATGTTCGGGCGGGTCTGGCCCGTCAGCCAGTTGATGTTGGACGCGGTCGGCTGGGCCGTGCCGTTCGGGTACGCGATCAGGTGACCGGTCGAGGTCGGCGCGGTCGCCGTGACGTTCAGGACCACGGCCGTGGCGCCCGTGGCCGGGACGCCGCCGGCGCCCGCGACCGTCAGGGAGACGGTGCCCTTGCCGGCGACCGGGGTCCTGCCGGCGACGCCGATGGCGTTACGGGTGTCCAGGACACGGGCCGGGCCCTTGGGCACGTACGTGCTGCCGCCGGCCTCGGTCGAGAAGTAGCCGGAGACGTCGGCGACGAAGTGGGTCGTGCCGCCGCCCGCGTTGAAGAGGTCGACCGCGCCGTCCTTGCCGACCGGGACGGTCACCAGGTTCGGGACGATCTGGCCCTTCAGCCAGTTCATGTTGGACGAGGTCGGGCGGGTGGTGCCGCTCGGGTACGCGATCAGGTGACCGGTCGCGCTCGGCGAGACGGCCGTGACGTTCAGGACGACGGCGGTCACACCGGTGGCCGGAACACCACCGCTGCCGGCGACCCTCAGCTTGACCGTGCCGTTCGCGGCGACCGGCGAGGTGCCGGCGCGGCCGACGCCGTACCGCGTGTCGAGGACACGGGCGGGGGCGAGGGCGTTGAACGTGCTGGACGGGGACTGCGGGACCGCCTGACACAGGCCCTTGACGATCTCGCGGCCGTTGGGGGCACCGAGGCCGGTGGCCAGGTCGTAGCCGGTGCCCGCCTTGTACAGGCCGCTGTAGTTGCCGGAGGCCGTCAGGTTGTTGTGACCGGTGGTGACGTCGCGGAACGCGGCGGCCGGGAGCTTGTACAGCGCCGGGTGGACGTAGCCGACCGAGCCGTTGGCCTGGCAGGCGAGGTCCTGGTTGGCCTGGGCGATCAGCGCGGCCCAGACCGGAGCGGCGCCGCTGGTTCCGCCGATGATGTGCCAGTACTGGTTACCGTCGGAGTCGTGGCCGAAGGAGACCGGGTAGCCGGTGTTCGGGTCGCCGACACCGGCGACGTCCGGTACCTGGCGGCAGGTCTCACCGGCGCCGGCGACGCAGGCGTCGCTGTAGCCGAGGCCGGTCCGGCCGGCCTGGAAGCCGTCGGCGGGCAGCCGGAAGGTCTTCGAGACACCGCCGCCGGAACCGGTCCACGTGGTCTGGCCGGAGATCGAGCCGCGCATCGTGGTGCCGCCGACGCCGAGGACGTACGGCGAGGACGCCGGGTTGTCGGCGTACAGCGTGGAGGCGTTGGGGTCGGTGGTGTCGCCGTAGTAGCAGCCGGTGGAGCCGCTGTCACCGGAGGCGGCGACGACGGTCTGGCCCTGGGCGGCGGCCTGCTGGAAGATCAGCGTCTCGGCGTCGATGACCGAGGCGGGGGTGTACAGCTCGCAGCTGCCCCAGCTGACGGAGACGACCTTGGCGCGGTTGTCGGTGACGATCTTGCGGAAGGTCGCGGTGCCCTCTTCCCAGGTGTTCTTGCCCTGGTAGACGAGGATCTTGGACTGCGGGGCGAGGCCGATGATGGTCTCGACGTCCAGCGCGGTCTCCAGGCCGACACCGGTGTCGAGGCCGGCCGGCTCGGTCGGGCCGCCGTTGACCCGGACGGAGCTGACCGGAACCTTCGTGCCGTGGCACGCCTGGTAGCTCGCGATGTCCCGCAGGTCGTAGTTCTCCAGCGAGTACACGGCGATCGTCGTGCCGGTCTGGACGTTCGGCTGGTCCGCCATGCCGTACTGGGTCGCCAGGGACTTGGCGCTCCAGTAGTCCTGCGTGTCGTACGCCGCCGGGTAGCCGGGACCGGCCGTCCCGTACAGGTTCTTGATGTCGGCGCACATCGTCGGGGTGGTCCCGGTCAGCCGCGGCTGGCGTGCGGTCTCCTCCGAGGCCGCCGTCCGCTGCTTGCGGGGCTTCCCCTTGGAACCGCTGTTCCGCGGCTCGTACGTCGACAGCGTGTTGAGGCCGACGACCGCGCGGACGGCCTCGGCCGCCTCGCCGCCGAACTCCGGCGCCGCGGTGTTGGTGAGGCCGCTCCTGCCGTTCGTCAGCCGGTAGCCGTCGAACTCCGTCTTGAACGCCTCCGCGGCCTCGCCGACCGTCGCGCTCACCGGCAGGGTGAGGCCGTCGGCCTCCAGCTCACCGACGGTGAGCCCCTTCTCCTCCAGCTCCGCGCGGACCTTCGCGACCGCCCTCTGGTCCGCACCGAACGTGGCCGCGAACTCGCCCGTACCGAGGTACTGGCGGTACAGCGGCGACTTCGGGTCCGAGACCCCGGCGACGAAACGGTTCAGCGCCGCCTGGTCGCGCGGCTCCAGAACGACGCTCAGGTCGAGCTTCTGGTCGGCCACCGGGTCCGCCGTGCGGACGGCGCCGCGCGGGACCTTCGGGGCCGAGCCGACCCGCTTCGGGGCGGGCTCGTCCTCGGTGGCCGCGTACGACGCCGGCATCCCGGCTGCGGTGACGGCCAGGGCGACGACGGCCGCCGCGCCCCATCTGAATGCCTTCTCACGGGCGGTTCGGCCCATGCACACTCCCTCTCACGATCCCCGTCGCCGGCCGCGAGGGCAGGGTGAGACCGCGGAAGGGTGCGCGCCGGCCCGCGTGCGGGCACGGCGAAAGCGTGAAGAGTCGGTTCGTGGGTCCGGGCACGGCCCGGGACCGAACTGCGTAAAGCCCCCCCGGCGGTGTCACCGCTCCTGAGCGGCGGACGACGGCCAGAAGTGAATCTTTATCAGGAGCGAAAGCGGTTCAGCACACCGGGTTCCGATGGTTACCGGACCGTGATCATGACATATCGGTACGCGGGTGACGCCACGGGATGTTCGGGGCGGCTCACAGCATCGAGCGCACCGCCCGCACCAGCGCCTGCGCCCGCGGGTCGGCCGTCACCGTCTTCCGCATCCCGTTCGTCACGTAGCCGAAGGCGATCCCCGACTCCGGGTCCGCGAAGCCCAGTGAACCTCCGCGGCCGGGGTGGCCGAAGGAGGTGGGGCCGAGGAGCGGGGAGGCCGGGCCGTGGAGCATGTGGCCGAGGCCGAAGCGGGTGGAGACGATCAGGACGCGGTCGGGGCCGGTGGACTCCTCGGTCCGGGCGAGGGTCAGGGTCGCCGGGGCGAAGAGGCGGACGCCGCCGTCGACGGGCCCGAGGGTCGAGGCGTAGAAGCGGGCCAGCGCGCGGGCCGTGGAGACGCCGGCGGAGCCCGGGAGTTCGGCCGCCCGGTAGACCGGGTCGTTCTCGTCGGGCTGGGGGTCGATCGCCCCGAAGGCGCGCCGGGTCAGCGAGTCGGGGTCGCGGTACGCCTCGGTGACGGAGCGCTTGGGGCGCAGCTTCAGGGCCCCGCCGCCGGGCGGCTCGGTCTCCTCGACCGGTCCCAGGCGTCCGACCCGGTGGGCCTCGTCGGACGGCAGTCCGATCCACAGGTCGAGGCCGAGCGGGCGGGCGATCTCCTCGGCGACCCAGCGGCCGATGGTGCGGCCGGTGACCCGGTGGACGAGGCCCCCGAGCAGCCAGCTGAAGGTGTGGGCGTGGTAGCCGTGGGCGGCGCCGGGCTCCCAGACGGGTGCCTGGGCGGCGATGGCGGCCTGGGCGGTCTCCGGGTCGACGGCCTCGGCGAGGGTCAACGGCCGGTCGAGGACCGGCACTCCGGCCTGGTGTGCGAGCAACTGCCGTACGCTCACGCGATCCTTGCCCGCCGCTTTGAACTCCGGCCAGTACGTGCCCACGGGGGCGTCCAGGTCGAGCTGTCCGCGCTGGTGCAGCAGCAGGGGTACGGCGGCGGCGACGCCCTTGGTCGCCGAGCGGACCACCTGGGCGGTGTCCACGGCCCAGGGGGCCTGCCCGGCGTCGCCGCCGACGTCCCGGGCACCCGCCCACAGGTCCACGACCTTGACGCCGTCGCGGTAGACGGCGACGGCCGCGCCCCGCTCCCCCCGGTGTTCGAAGTTGTGCAGGAACGCGTCCCTGACCGGCTCGAATCCCGCCGCCACCGTGCCCCGGACGTCCACGTCCCACACTCCTTCTCGTTCGGCTCGTCCCATGGTGCAACGTGGGTCCACGCGGCCCGATTCCGGGGTGGGCGGCGCCTCAGACGGACTGCGGGACGAAGCCGTACGGCAGTTCCAGGCGGTGGCGGCTCATCAGCTCGGCGTCGGCCAGGATCTTCCCCGTCGGGCCGTCCCCGGCGATCACCCCGTCGCTGAGGATCACCGACCGGGGGCAGAGTTCCAGGGCGTACGGAAGGTCGTGCGTGACCATGAGGACGGTGACGTCCAGGGAGCGCAGGACGTCGGCCAGCTCGCGGCGCGAGGCCGGGTCGAGGTTGGAGGAGGGCTCGTCCAGGACGAGGATCTCCGGCTCCATCGCGAGGACGGTCGCCACCGCC
This sequence comes from Streptomyces sp. NPDC006551, assembly GCF_040611675.1. Taxonomy (NCBI): domain Bacteria; kingdom Bacillati; phylum Actinomycetota; class Actinomycetes; order Kitasatosporales; family Streptomycetaceae; genus Streptomyces; species Streptomyces sp. NPDC006551. The sequence continues at coordinate 73,243 of NZ_JBEXOT010000008.1, read as the reverse complement.
ACCCGCCGCCGCTGTCCGAAGGACAGGTGGTGCGGCGGCCGGTCGGCGTACTCCGCCATGCCGACGCGCTCCAGCGCCCGGTGGACGACGGACTCCAGCCGTGCCCCGCGCAGTCCGGCCGCGGCCGGTCCGAAGGCCACGTCCTCGCGCACGGTCGGCATGAAGAGCTGGTCGTCGGGGTCCTGGAAGACGATCCCGACCCGGCGCCGGATCTCGGCGAGGTTCCGCTTCTCGACGGGCAGCCCGGCGACCGCGACGGTGCCGGCGCCCGCGGTGAGGATGCCGTTGAGGTGCAGGACGAGCGTGGTCTTGCCGGCGCCGTTGGGGCCGAGGAGTGCGACCCGCTCGCCGCGTCCGACGGTCAGGTCGACGCCGAAGAGGGCTTGGTGGCCGTCGGGGTAGGCGTACGCGAGGCCGCGGACCTCGAGCGAGCGGGGAGGAGTCATAGCGTCCAGAGGAGTCATAGCGTCCGTCCGAGGAGGCAGATCAGGAGGGCCGCGGCGGGCAGGGCGGCGGCGTGGAGCCACTGGGCGCGGGTGGCGGTCACCTCGTCGATGACCGGCATGGAACCCGCGTATCCCCGGCTGACCATCGCGAGGTGCACGCGTTCGCCGCGCTCGTACGAGCGGATGAAGAGCGCGCCCGCGGACTTGGCGAGCACCCCCCAGTGGCGGACGCCTTTCGCCTCGAAGCCGCGCGAGCGGCGGGCGATGGACATGCGGCGCATCTCGTCGGTGATCACATCGCCGTACCGGATCATGAAGGAGGCGATCTGGACGAGCAGGGGCGGCAGCTTGAGCCGCTGGAGCCCGAGGAGCAGGGCGCGCAGCTCGGTGGTGGAGGCGAGGAGCACGGAGGCGGCGACGCCGAGGGTGCCCTTGGCGAGGACGTTCCACGCGCCCCACAGGCCGGGGACGGAGAGGGAGACGCCGAGAACGGTCGTCTGCTCGCCCGGGACCACGAAGGGCATGAGGAAGGCGAACGCCACGAACGGGACCTCGATCACCAGGCGCCGCAGCAGGAAGCCGGCCGGGATCCGGGCGACCGCCGCCACGCCGCCGAGCAGGACGGCGTAGAGGGCGAAGGCCCAGACGGCCTCACGGGGCGTGGAGACCACGACGACCACGAAGCCGAGGACGGCGACGAGCTTGGTGTGCGGGGGCAGCGCGTGGACCGGCGAGTCTCCCCGCCGGTAGAGCTTGTGCGCGTGCCCCGCGCCCATGTCAGACCCGCGTCCCGCTGCGTGCCTCGGCGCCGGCCTCGGCCTCGGCGGCCTTGCGGCGGCGTACGACCCAGAAGGCACCGGTGCCGACGGCGAGGGTCGCGCCCACACCGATCACACCGGCCAGGCCGCCCGAGAGGCGGGCGTCGTCGACGTCCTTGACCCCGTAGTCCGCGAGCGGCGAGCCGGCGGCGGCGTGCTCCTCGACGTTCTTGTCGATGCCCTGGTCGGCGGCGACCTTCTCCAGGCCGTCCGGGTCGGCGGAGGCGTAGAAGGAGACGAAGCCGGCCAGGAGCAGGGCGGTGATCAGGCCGCCGATCCAGACCTTCTTCGGGGAGCCGGCCGGGGCGGGCGCCGCGGCCGGGGCGGCGTCGACCAGCTCGCCGTCGACGCGCAGCTTGAGCGGGGTGGTCAGGCCCCGGGCGCCGTACACGAGGTCGGGCCGTACGGCGACGACCGCGCCGACGGTCAGCATGGTGATCACGGCCTCGCCGATGCCGATCAGCGTGTGGACGCCGACCATCGCGGTGAGCACCTTGCCGATCGGTACGTCGGTGGTGCCGCCGATCGCGTAGACCAGGGTGAAGGCGGCGGCCGCGGCCGGTACGGAGACGAGCGCGGCCACGAAGGAGGCGACGGTCACCGAGCGGCGGGTGCGCGGCAGCACGAGGACGAGGCCGCGGAAGAGGGCGTAGGCGATGACGACCGTGACCACGCCCATGACGGTGATGTTGACGCCGAGCGCGGTGAGGCCGCCGTCGGCGAAGAGGATGCCCTGCATCAGCAGGACCACGGCGATGCAGAGCACGCCTGTGTACGGCCCGACCAGGATGGCGGCGAGGGCGCCGCCGAGCAGATGTCCGCTGGTCCCGGCGGCGACCGGGAAGTTCAGCATCTGCACGGCGAAGATGAAGGCCGCGACCAGGCCGGCGAGCGGCGCCGCCCTCTCGTCCAGTTCGCGGCGGGCTCCGCGCAGGCTGACGGCGACGGCGCCCGCGGCGACGACTCCGGCGGCGGCCGATACGGGGGCGTTGATGAATCCGTCGGGTACATGCACGGCGTCGATGATAGGCGCTACCTGCAAAGGGCTTGCAAGAGCGCACAGGTCACAGAAGCGCTCGACCCGCGCGCCCCGAAGTATGGGACATTAGGGATAAATGAGACGAGTGTGAGGAGTCGGCCGATGCCCCCGGATGACCGTCCCGTCGAAGATCACGCCAAAGGCAGGATCATCACCGACGCCCCGCTCTCCCGTCCCGTCCCCGTCGCCCTGCGCTTCGACCCGCACTCCGACCCCGCCACCGTGCGCTTCGCCTTTCCCGGAAACATCGAGTGGTCCTTCCCCCGCGCCCTCCTCGAGACCGGGATGCGCGCCCCCGCCCGCCGCGGGGACATCGGGGTGTGGCCCTGCGGCCGGGTCCAGACGATCGTCGAGTTCCACACGACGGACGGCGTCGCGGTCGTCCAGTTCGACTCCACCGTCCTGCTCCGCTTCCTCCGGCACACCTACGCCGTCACCGCGTCGAGTTCGACACGATGACGGCGTAGGGGGCGCCGGCTCCCCGTCCCCACAGGTGCCGGCGCGCTCCGGGACGGTGCCCCTCCGCTCAAGGGGCCGTCCCGGCGATCAGCGGATCAGGTCTTCACGAGCTCGCGCTCCGGGCCCGGGGCGGGGTGCTGGGACTTGGCGAGCCCCTCGCCCTCCACGTCCACGTTCGGCAGCGCCCTGTCCAGCCACTTCGGCAGCCACCACGCCTTGTGGCCGAGCAGCGCGAGCACCGCCGGGACGATCGCCATCCGGACCACGAAAGCGTCGAAGAGGACGGCGGTCGCGAGACCGAAGCCGATCATCTTCACCATCTGCTCGCTGGAGCCGATGAAGCCCGCGAAGACGGCCATCATGATCACCGCGGCGGCGGTGACCACTCGGGCCCCGTGCCGGAACCCGGTCACGATCGCCTCGCCGGGACGCTCGCCGTGGACGTACGCCTCCCGCATCCGGGTCACCAGGAAGACCTCGTAGTCCATGGCGAGACCGAAGACCACGCCCACCATGAAGATCGGCATCATCGACATGATCGGGCCGGTCTGCTCGACGCCGAACAGCCCGCCGAGCCAGCCCCACTGGAAGACCGCGACGACCGCGCCGAGGGCGGCGACCACCGAGAGCAGGAAGCCGAGCGCCGCCTTCAGCGGAACCAGGACCGAGCGGAAGACCACCATCAGGAGCAGGAAGGCGAGTCCGACGACCAGCGCCAGATACGGCAGCAGGGCGTCGTTCATCTTCTGGGAGAAGTCGATGTTCATCGCCGTGGCGCCGGTGACCAGGACGTCGTCGCCGGTCGCGGCGCGGATGTCGTGCACCAGCTCCTCGGTGGCGACCGAGGACGGCCGGTCCTCGGGGATCACCGTGATCATCGCGGTGTCGCCCGCCTTGTTGGGCGTCGGCGGGGTGACCGCGACGACTCCGTCGAGGCCCTCGACCGTCTTCACGGTCGACTCGGCGGCGGCCCTGTCCCCGTCGACGACGACCATCAGAGGCCCGTTGAACCCGGGCCCGAACCCGTCCGACAGCAGGTCGTACGCGCGCCGCTGCGTGGTGGAGGTGGGCTGGGAGCCGTCGTCGGGCAGGCCCATCTCCAGGGAGGCGGCGGGCAGGGCGATCGCGCCGAGCCCCAAAACGCCGACCAGCAGGACCATGACCGGGCGGCGGATGACGAACCGCGCCCAGCGGGTGCCCGCGTTGGGCTTGTCCTCGTCCTGCCGGATCCCCTTGCGCCGCTTGCGGCCCATGACCCTGCCGCCCGCGAAACCGAGCAGCGCGGGGATGAGGGTGAGGGCGATCAGGACCGCGATCACGACCGTACCGGCGGCGGCGAAGCCCATCTTCGTCAGCATCGGGATGTTGACGACGGCCAGGCCCACCAGCGCGATGACGACGGTCAGTCCGGCGAAGACGACGGCGGAGCCGGCCGTACCCACCGCGCGGCCCGCGGCGTCCTCGCGCTCCCGGCCCTCGGCGAGCTCCGCGCGGTAGCGGGAGACGATGAAGAGGGCGTAGTCGATGCCGACCGCGAGGCCGATCATCATGGCGAGCGTGGAGGTGGTGGAGCCGAGGTCCAGGACGCTCGCGAGGGCGGTGATCGTGGAGACGCCGATGCCGACGCCGATGATCGCGGTCAGCAGCGGCAGTCCGGCCGCGACGAGCGAGCCGAAGGTCATGACCAGGACGATGCCGGCGATGACCACGCCGACGATCTCGCCGGCGCCGGTCGCCGGGACGGCCTGGAGCGCGTCACCGCCGATCTCGACGGTCAGCCCCTGCCCCTGGGCGTCGTGCCCGGTCTTCTCCAGGGCCTCGCGGGTCGCGTCGCTCAGCTCCATGCCGGAGACCTTGTAGCTGACGGAGACGTAAGCGGTCGAGCCGTCTTCGGAGACCGCCTGGGCGGTGTACGGGTCGGTGACGCGGGCGACCTGGTCGGAGCCGGCCTTCAGCTCGCCGACGACCTTCTGGACCTTTGCCTTGTTGGCCGGGTCGGTCATCTTCTGGCCGTCGGGGGCCTGGAAGACGACCCGGGCGGTGGCCCCGTCGGCGTTGCCGCCGGGGAAGCGCTGTTCGAGGAGGTCGAAGGCCCTCTGGGCCTCGGTGCCGGGGATCGAGAAGGAGCTGGAGGTCGCTGCGGGCGCGGTGGCGGCGCCGGCTCCGGCGAGCGCGAGCAGCGCCACCCAGAGCAGGGCGACGAGCCGTCGGCGCCGGAAGGCGGACCGGCCGAGCTTGTAGAGGAACGTGGCCACGGGGGCGTACTCCCGGTGTTGAGTGGGACAGGGCATGGGGAGCCGGCCCGACGGCGTGAGCGGTGCGACGTCAGGTGAAGCGGGTGGTGCGGGGGATGTTGCGGGGAGGTGTCAGACGCCGAGTGAGGGGAGCACGACGGCGTCGAAGTAACCGCTGAGGAAGGCGTGGTCGACCGACCGGTCCTCGATCAGCGGGCGGGCGACGAACGCTCCGATCAGCATGTGGGGGACGAGCCTCAGGGCCGGGTTGTCGGCGCTGACCTCGCCCCGGTCCACTGCTCGCCGCAGCACTTCGTCGAGTCCGGTCATCTCGGGTTCGATGAGCAGCTCGCGCAGCGCCTGGAGCAGTTCGGGGTTGTCGTGGACGGCATGGGCCAGGCCCCGCATCAGCGCGGAGTCCTTCTCCATCTGGCAGTCGTCGGTCCGCTCCAGCATCGCCTGGAAGTCACCGCGCAGGGACCCGGTGTCGATCTCGGCGAGACTGACGGGCTTGTTGTGGCGCAGGGCCTTGGCGACCAGCTCCGGCTTGCTCCCCCACTGGCGGTAGAGGGTGGCCTTGCTGGAGTGGGTGCGGGCGGCGACGGCGTCCATGGTGAGGGCGTCGTAGCCGACCTCGCGCAGGAGATCGAGCACGGCTTCGTACAGCTCGGCCTCACGTTCCGGGGTGAGCCTGCTGCGCGCCATGCCGTGACCTCCGTCGCTACGGATCAGTTGAACGAAACGGTTTCGTACACTACGACCCTACCCACGCCCTGAGCGAAACGAAACCGTTTCGTACGTGTCCTCCACCACAACGCGTACGCACGTACGAGTTGCCGCGCTCCCTCCACGCGGAAAGCATGAGGAGGTGAGTGAAAGCGCCGCGTACCTCCGCTTCCCGCATCTCCACGACGATCTGCTGTGCTTCGCGGCAGAGGACGATCTCTGGGTCGCCCCGCTCGTGCCCGAGGCTCATCCCCCGGGCCGGGCCTGGCGGGTCACCGTCGACCGGACGCGCGTGGGTCACCCGCGCTTCTCGCCCGACGGGCGCCACATCGCGTACACGAGCTGGCGCAGCCTCGACCCCGAGATCCATCTCGCACCGGTCGAGGGCGGGCCGTCCAGACGCCTCAGCTACTGGGGATCCACCGACACCCGGGTCTGCGGCTGGTCGCCCCCCGACAAGGACGGGAAGTCCGACATCCTCGCCGTCTCCTCCCACGGCCAGCCCTTCTCGTACTTCTCCTGGGCCTACACCGTCCCCACCGACGGCTCTCCCGGCGGCCGGATGCCCTGGGGCCCGGTCTCCGACATCGAGGTCGCCGACATCGACGGGGAGCGGCGCACCCTCCTGCTGACCGGCAAGCCACCGCACGAGCCGGCCGCCTGGAAGCGATATCGGGGCGGGGCCATGGGGCGGCTGTGGCTGCACGGTGAGCAGTTGCTGCCGGACATCGGCGGGCACCTGGACTCGCCGATGTTCGTCGCGGGCCGGATCGCGTTCCTCTCCGACCACGAGGGCGTCGGCAACCTCTACTCCTGCCTGCCCGACGGCACCGATCTGCGGCGCCACACCGACCACGACGCCTTCTACGCCCGGCACGCCTCCAGCGACGGGCGCCGGGTCGTCTACCAGTGCGCGGGCGACCTGTGGATCGTCGACGCCCTGGCCGCGGACTCCGTCCCGCGCAAGCTGGAGGTACGGCTCGGAGGCCCGCGCGCCGGGCGGCGCCGCTACCAGGTCCCGGCCGCCAACCACGTCGACGCGATCTCGGTCGACGAGACGGGCCGGGCCAGCGCGGTCTCGGTGCGCGGCAGCCTGTACTGGCTCACCCACCGCGACGGGCCGGCCCGCACGATCACCGACAGCCCGGGGGTGCGCGTCCGGCTGCCCGTGATGCTGGGCAGCGGCGGCCAGGTCGCCTATGTCACCGACGCCGAGGGCGAGGACGCCGTCGAGGTCGCCTATCTGCCGCGCGCCAGCGGCGACCGGGAGCCGCGCCGCCTGGCCTCCGGTGAACTGGGCCGGGTCGAGGAGCTGGTCTCCGACCCGGACGGCGAACGGCTCGCCCTCGCCTCCCACGACGGCCGGCTGCTCCTCATCGACGCGAGCGAGGAGTCGAACGGTGAGGTCACCGAGCTGATCCGCTCCCTCAACGGGCCGGTCCGCGATCTCGCCTTCTCCCCCGACGGGGCCTGGCTGACCTGGTCGCATCCGGGCATCGGGCGTTCGCTGCGCCAGATCAAGATGGCCCGGATCTCCGGCCCCGGCACCCGGACGATCGTCGACGTCACCAACGGCCGCTTCGAGGACGAGAACCCGGTCTTCACACGCGACGGCCGGTACCTCGCCTTCCTCTCCTGGCGGGGCTTCGACCCGGTGTACGACGTGCACACCGGGGACCTGTCCTTCCCGCTCGGCTGCCGCCCCTATCTCGTACCGCTGTCCTCGACGACCCCGTCCCCGTTCGCGCTGCTGCCCGACGGGCGCCCGGCGGCCGGGGGCCTGGACCCGGGCGAGAGCGAGGCGGGGAGCGGCGGGGAGGGCACCGTGATCGTGGAGGTGGAAGGGCTGCCCGACCGGGTCACGCCGTTCCCGGTGGCGGCCTCGAAGTACTCCGCCCTCCATCCGGTCAGCGGCGGCGGGCTCGTCTGGCTGCGCTGGCCGATCTCGGGCGCGCTCGGCGAGACCTTCGCCAACCCGGCCGACACCACGGGCCGGCCCACCCTGGAGCACTTCAACATCACCAAGGCCCGCAAGAGCGAACTCGTGCAGCACCTGGACTGGTTCTCGGTCAGCGGGGACGGGACGCGGCTCGTCGTGGTCGACGAGGGCGACCTGCGGGCGGTGCCGTCCACCGAGCCGGGCGACAGCGACTCGACGGTCTACATGGACCTGCGGCGGATCCTGCACGAGGTCGACCCGGAGGCGGAGTGGCGGCAGGCGTACGACGAGGCGGGCCGGATCATCCGCGCCTACTTCTGGGAGCCGGACATGTGCGGGGTCGACTGGACGGCGGTCCTCGACCAGTACCGCCCGCTGGTCGAACGGGTCGCCTCCCCGGACGAGTTCGCCGACCTGCTCCGTGAGGTCCTGGGCGAGCTGGGCACGTCGCACGCGTACGTCACTCCCGCGCGCCGCAACGAGGGCCCGCCGCACTACCAGCGGCCGATGGGCCTGCTCGGCGCGAACTTCGTGCCGCGCGACGGCGGCTGGATGGTCAAGCGGATCCTCCCCGGCGACTCCTCCGACTCCAAGGCGCGTTCACCGCTCGCGGGCACCGGGATCCGCGAGGGCGCGATCCTCACCCACGTCGACGGCCGGCCGGTGGACCCGGTCTGCGGCCCGTACCCGCTGCTCGCGGCCTCCGGTGGTACGACGGTGGAGCTGACGTTCCAGCCGGCCGAGGGCGAGGGCCGCGCGCGGCGGGTCGCGATCGTGCCGCTCATCGACGAACGGCCACTGCGCTACCAGGACTGGGTGGCGAAGCGGCGCGCGGTGGTGCGCGAGGTCAGCGGCGGCAAGTGCGGCTACCTCCACATCCCCGACATGGGCGGCTCGGGCTGGGCCCAGTTCAACCGCGACCTGCGGATGGAGGTCTCCCGGCCGGCGCTGATCGTGGACGTGCGCGGCAACGCGGGCGGTCACATCAGCGAGCTGGTCGTGGAGAAGCTCACCCGCAAGATCCTGGGCTGGGACCTCACGAGGAACGCGCAGCCCGTGTCGTACGCGTCGAACGCGCCGCGCGGCCCGGTCGTCGCCCTGGCCGACGAGGCGACCTCGTCGGACGGCGACATGATCACGGCGGCGTTCAAACTCCTCGGGCTCGGCCCGGTGGTGGGTCAGCGGACCTGGGGCGGGGTGGTCGGCATGACGGGCCGGCACCGGCTGGGCGACGGCACGCAGATCACGGTGCCGATGAACGCCGCCTGGTTCCCGGAGTACGGCTGGTCCGTGGAGAACCACGGCGTGGAACCCGACCTGGCGATCCTGCGCACCCCGCTCGACTGGGCGGAGGGCCGCCACGCCCAGCTCGACGACGCGGTCGAAGTGGCGCTCTCCCTCCTCGGACAGACCCCGGCGGCCACCCCGCCCGGCTACTCCGACGTCCCCGACCGCTCCCGGCCGAAGCTCCCGCCGAGGTCCAACTCGTAGGCGGCCCCCGCACGTCCGTCGAGCGTCACACTCCCGACGGCCCCGAACCCGACGCGCCCCAGAACGGCCCTCGACCCCGGATTGTCGAGGGTCGTGGCCGCCGTCAGCCGCCGCAGCCCGTACGCCTCCACGGCCAGCCGGCACACCTCGCGCACCCCGTCCGTGGCGACCCCCCGCCCGGTGGCCTTCTCGGCGACCCGATACCCGAGCTCCGCGCTCCCCTCGGCCACGTCGACCAGATTGAACCGCCCGAGGACCTCCCCGCCGTCCCCGACGAGCACATGGAAGTGGCACACCCCGGCCTCCTGCTCGTCGAGCAGGGCACGGTGCCGCGCGTCGAACTCCTCGAAGTAGGCGTCACCCCGGTCGGGTACGGAGGCGGCGAAGAACCCCCGGTTCTCCCGCTCGAACGCGAGCAGGGCGGGGGCGTGTTCGGGTCGGAGTCGCTGCAGCTCGGCCATGGTCGACAACGTACGCGGTGTCGCACCCGGCGGTCACCGGGTTTGCGGAACGCGCGAAGAGGCGCACCCGGCGTCCCGGGTGCGCCTCTTCAGCGGACGGACGTCAGGCGTCGTAGTCCTCGTCGAAGCGGCGCTGCGCCTCCTGCGGGGAGCGGCTCGGCTCCTCCTCGGAGCGGCCGCTCTTCGCCCGGGAGGCACGCTCGGACGCTTCGTCCTTGGCGTTGCTCATCCTCTGCTTCGCCTGCTGGGTCGCCTGCTGCGCCTTGTCCTTGAACTGTTCTGCCTTGCCCATGAAGGTTCACTCCTCGATGGGTGAGAGGGTCGGGGCTGGTCGCCCCTGGGGGCTCGACCAGCGTGGCATGACAGAACAATCCGCGCATTTCGATCGGTTACTCCCCGCTACCGCCGGGAGGCACCCCCCGTACGCTCCTGCTCGTCGGCCGCCCCTCCCGCGCCCACCAGCCCCTTGGAGACACCGGCCAGCCGCGGCTCGAAGCGCCGCATCTCGCGCTGTCCGACCGTGGCGATGATCCCGGGCAGACAGCCGCGGAAGGACTGCATCCCGCGCAGCCACCATTGGGCGTACACATGCGCCGAGCGCCGCTCGATGCCCGCCACGATCCGGTCGACGGCCGGGCCCAGGGGGTAGGTGCGGTTCGACGGCCAGGGCAGCCGCCGGCGCAGCTCCTTCATCACGTCGTCCTGGTCCGCGCCCCGGACCATGTCCGTGTCGGTCCAGGAGAGGTAGCCCACGCCCACCTTCACCCCCTTGTAGCCGACCTCGGCGCGCAGGCTGTGCGCGAACGCCTCCACGCCCGACTTCGACGCGCAGTACGCCGTCATCATCGGCGCCGGCGTGATGGCCGCGAGCGAGGCGATCTGCAGGAAGTAGCCCCGGGACTCCATCAGTACGGGCAGGAAGGCCCGGCCGGTCACCGCGCCGCCGATGAGGTTGACCTCGATGACCCGCCGCCAGGCGACCGGGTCGGAGTCGACGAACGGCCCGCCCGCCGCCACGCCCGCGTTGGCGACGACGATGTCGACCTTGCCGAAGCGCTCCTTGACCTCGCCCGCGACCCGGGCCATCGCCTCGTGGTCGGTGACGTCCGCGTGCCACCAGTCGGCCTCGGTGTGCAGCCGGCTCGCGACCTGCTTCAGCTCCTCCGGCTCCAGGCCGACCAGCGCGATCCTCGCACCGCGCGCGGAGAGCTTGCGGGCGAGGAGTTCACCGACACCACGGGCCGCTCCCGTGACGACCGCGACCTGCCCCTCCAGACTCACCCTGCTCATGCTTCCTCCTTCACACCCAGGTACGTGACGGACAGTTCGCGGATCCGCGCGGTGACGGCCTCCGGCGCCTCCACCGGAGTCATGTGCCCCATCCCCGGAAGCTCGACGAGGCCCACGCACCGCGGCAGCGCCGCCGCCATGGCGCGCGAGTGGACGGGCGGGGTCATCCGATCCTCCGTGCCGACGAGCACGGCCACGGGCAGCTCGAGCCCCCGTACGCCGGCTTCGAGATCGAGCTCCCCGAGCACGTGCGACCAGGCCACCCGGGACTTCCGCGGGCAGGCGTGCACGATCCGGGCGCAGGTGGTGACCCGTTCGGGCGTCGAACCCGGGCCCATGGTGGCGTACTTGAGGAGCTTCTTGGACACGGGCGTGACCGGCCCGAGGGGCGCCCTCGCACCGAGGATCCCCCGGGTGAGCCGGGTCCTCAGCCCGCCCGCCCGCAGCGGTACGACGAGGGACTCGGCCGTGAGCCGGGCGGGGCCCGTGGAGCAGAGCAGGACGGCGGCCGCGTGCTCCCGGAAGCCGGGCCGGTCCGCGGCGGCCATCAGCGTCATGCCGCCCATGGAGTGTCCGGCCAGGACGGCCTTCTCGCCGGGCTCCAGGGTCGCGGCGAGTACGGCTTCGAGGTCGTCGGCGAGCGCCCGCGTCGAGTACCCGGAGCGGCCGACCAGGGGCGTACGGCCGTGGCCGCGCTGGTCGTAGGCGATGACCCGGTGGTCGGCGGAGAGGTCCCGTATCTGCTCGGCCCAGAAGGCGGTCGAGCAGGTCCAGCCGTGGACGAGGACCACGGCGGGGGCGCCCTCGGGCCCGTGCGCCTCGACATGGATCCGCGAGCCGTCGGCGGAGACGGCGGTCAGCTCCCTGGGGTTCGCGAGCCGGCTCACTTGACCGTCTCCTTCTTCCGGGGCGCGCGGAGGGGCTCCTCCGCGGGGGCCGGGCGCAGCACCTCGTACTCCCCGAGGTCGACCTGTCGCGTCTCGCGCCGGAACTCGCTGGTCGTGCCCGGCCAGAGCGTGGTGTTGCGGCCGTTGGCGTCGAGGTACCAGCTGTTGCAGCCGCCGGCCTTCCACACGGTCCGCTCCATCCGGTCCTGGACCTTGCGGTTCCAGGCACCGACGGCGGACGGCCGGGCGGCGAGGGCGGCGCGCCCTCCCAGGACGTCCAGCTGGCGCATGTAGTCGGCCATGTAGTTCAGCTGGGACTCGATCATGAGGATCATGGAGGAGTTCCCGAGCCCCGTGTTGGGGCCGATGATCGTCATCCAGTTGGGGAAGCCGGCGGCGGTGGCGCCGCGCAGCGACTCCATGCCGTCCTTCCAGGTCTCGGCGAGCGTGCGCCCGTCGGCGCCGACGACCCGTTCGGCGATCGGCATGTCGGTGACGTGGAATCCCGTACCGAAGATGATCGCGTCGACCTCGGTCTCGGTGCCGTCCGCCGCCACGACGGTCGAGCCGCGCACCTCGCGCAGGCCGGAGGCGACGACGTCCACATTGGGGCGGGCGAGGGCCGGGTAGTACTCGCTGGACAGCAGGATGCGCTTGCAGCCGATGCGGTACGACGGGGTCAGCTTGGCGCGCAGCGCCGGGTCCTTGATCGCCCTGGCCATGTTGGCCTTGGCGAGGGACTCGACCAGGCCGAGCTCGTTCGGGCGCTTGGTGAAGGCGCTGACCTGGAGCTCCCGGATGCCCCAGAGGATGCCCCGGCGGGCGGTCCCGGTGGCGGGGAGCGTGCGGTGCAGCCAGCGCTCGGCGCCGGTGATGGCGCGGTCCAAGCGCGGCATGACCCAGGGGGGCGTGCGCTGGAAGAGGGTGAGCGAGCCGACCTGGGGCTGGATCGCGGGCACGATCTGGATGGCGGAGGCGCCGGTGCCGATCATGGCGACCCGCTTGCCGGTCAGGTCGTAGTCGTGGTCCCAGCGGGCGGAGTGGAAGACCTTGCCGGGGAAGTCGGCGAGGCCGGGGATGTCGGGGATCTTGGGGTCGGAGAGCGGGCCGGTCGCGGAGACGACCACGTCGGCGGTGAGGGAGCCCCGGCTGGTCTCGATCTCCCAGCGCAGCTCCTCGCCGTCCCAGCGCATCCTCATCACCTCGTGGTTCAGGCGGATGTGCGGGCGGAGCCGGAAGGTGTCGGTGACGTGCTCCAGATAGGCCCGGATGTGGCGCTGTCCGGAGAAGGTTCGCGGCCAGTCGGGGTTGGGTGCGAAGGAGAAGGAGTAGAGATGCGAGGGGACGTCGCAGGCGCAGCCGGGGTAGCTGTTGTCCCGCCAGGTGCCACCGACGGAGTCGGCCCGCTCCAGGACGACGAAGTCGGTGATCCCTTCGCGGCGCAGCCGGACGGCGGCTCCCAGGCCACCGAACCCCGATCCGATCACCGCCACTCGTACATGCTCGTGCTTCGCCATGCCGCCTCCCGTGCGCCCGGCCAAGATTCCGCCAGCAATCACTGGCACGATTGGGAGAGTAGAGCAGGTCCTTACCGAGCGGTAGGGGTGCGGCAAGGGAAAGTTACCGACGGTACGTCATAGGCTGGCGGGCGTGGCAGAACGATCGGAGCAGGCGACGGACCGGGCGGCGGGGGTACGCGAGTACCGCATGGAGGAGCTGGCGGCGGCCGCCGGCATCACCGTGCGCACCCTGCGCTTCTACCGCGAACGCGGCCTGATCCCACCACCCCGCCGCGAGGGCCGGATCGCCTGGTACGACGACCATCACCTGGCCAAGCTCCGCACCATCGCCGCCCTGCTCGAACGCGGCCACACCCTCAACGGCATCGCCGACCTCAACACCGCCTTCGAGAGCGGCAAGGACGTCAGCGAGGTCCTCGGCCTCGGCGAGCCCACCGAGGAGGAGCCCGTCCGGCTCACCCCGCAGGAACTGGCCGACTACTTCGCCGGCGAGGTCACCCCGGAGAACCTGATGGCAGCGCTCGACCTCGGATACATCGCCACCGACGGCGACACCATCGTCCACATCAGCCGCCGGCTGCTCGACGTCTCGGCCACCCTGGTCAAGGAGGGCATCCCCCTCGCCGCCGTCCTGGAGGCGGGCCGGGCGGTCCGCGAGCACGCGGACGCGATGGCCGGGATCTTCACGGAGCTGATGCGGACGCACGCCGAGGAGAAGGACGTCGAGCGGCTGCGGCCACTGGCCAAGAGCGTGGTGGACGCCGAGCTGTCGATGGCCCTGGACCGGCGGCTGCGGGAGCCGTCCTGACGCACGCGCCACGCGCCCGCGCCGACCGCATGACCGGCTGACAGGTTCTTCAAAAGTTCTTCATCATCTCCGCCGTACAGTCGGCCTGCCCGCCGCACCCGCGGCCGGGCCCGACAGGACATGCGGGAGAACCGATGAGGACGAACCGGGTACTGCTGGCCGCGGCGGCGTCGGTGATGGCGTTCGCGCTGACCGGCTGCGGCAGCGACGACGGCGGCGCGAAGGTTCCCACGGCGGGCGGCGGGAGCGCCTCGGCGGACACGGGCTCGGGCTCCGGGAACACCGCGGGCGGCGGAGGCGAACAGGACGAGATCGCCGAGTACGTGGCCACCAAGCGCAAGTGGGTCGCGTGCATGCGGGAGAACGGGATCGATCTCCCCGACCCGAACTCCCTGGGGCAGGTCGACACGGGTGACAACCGCGGCCTCAAGCAGGACCCGAAGTTCGCGAAGGCCCAGGACAAGTGCGAGGAGTTCAACGCGACCGTCCCCGCGAGCGTCGAGAAGGCCATGCGCCCCAAGCTCACCCCCGAGCAGATCAAGGTCCAGCGCGAGTACGCCGACTGCATGCAGAAGAACGGCGCCCCGGACTTCCCCGACCCCGACGCCGACGGCTACGCGCCGGTCGACAATGACGGCTCACCGGACTGGGACCAGTCGTCGGCGGGCGCCAAGCGGGCCGCCCGCACCTGCGCGCCGATCGTCGGCGACCCGGTCGATCAGGGCCCGGGCAAGGGCTGAGCATGAGCGGGACGTTCAGCATGGAGGAGACGGAGCCGGGCACGGAGGCGGAGGCGCCCGGCGCCCCCACCGGTCCGGGGCGGCACCGGCGGCGCACCCTGCTGCTCGCCGCCGCCGTCGTGACCGTCGCGGCGGTCGCCGTGGTCGGCGCCCTGGGTCTCGGCGGCGGCGGGGACGAGAGCCCCGGCGCCCCGCCACGGGCGGGCTCCACCGTGCAGGTGACCCGGGGCACGCTGACCGAACGCACGACGGTGGACGGTCAGTTGGGGTACGGCGCGGAGATACCGCTGCCGGTCAAGGCAACCGGTACGGTCACCTGGCTGCCCGAACCGGGCACGACGGTCGCGCGCGGCGAGGAACTGCTGCGGGTGGACGACCGGCCCGTGGTGCTGTTGTACGGAACACTCCCGATGTACCGGGAACTCGGACTGGCCGCGCCCGCACCGCAGTCCCCGCCGGACGGCAGCGGCGGTGGAGAGAGCCGGCCACCCAAGAGCGGGTCCTCCGGGACCCCCGAAACCTCCGGGTCGCCGGCGCCGGGGGGCGCCGGGACCGGAGGATCGGGCAGCGGAACAGGCGGGGCGGACGGAGGGACGGCGGGGACGGGCGCCGGGACGCAGGCGCCGAGGGAGCCGCGCGGCATGGACGTCATGCAGTTCGAGACCAACCTGGCCGCCCTCGGCCACACCGGCTTCACCGTGGACGAGAGGTTCACCGCCGGCACCGCCCGGGCGGTCAAGCGCTGGCAGAAGTCGCTCGGACTCCCCCAGACCGGCACGGTCGGCGTCGGGGACGTCATCTACTCCTCCGGCACCGTACGGATCGGCCAGGCCGGCGTCCGGCTCGGCTCCGCCGTCGGCGAGAACGTCCTCACGTACACCGGTACGGCACGCAAGGTCGTCGTCAACGCCTCGGCTCGGGAGGCCTCCTGGGCCGTGCGCGGCACGGCCGTCACCGTCGAACTGCCCGACGGACGACCCGTGAAGGGCAAGGTCGTCTCGGTGGGCAAGGCCGCGACAGCGCCCGAGGGGGGAGGCGGGGAGGGCGGCCCCGACGCCGCGGCCCCGACGATTCCGGTGACCGTCGCCATCGAGGACCAGAAGTCCGTCGGACAGCTGGAGAGCGGTCCCGTCAGCGTCGAGTACGTGGGGCGGGAACGCAAGGACGTGCTCACCGTCCCGGTCGCCGCGCTCGTCGCGCTCGCCGAAGGCGGCCACGGCCTGGAGACGACGGACGGCACCTTCGTCGCCGTGAAGACGGGGCTCTTCGCCGACGGCAAGGTGGAGGTGAGCGGTCCCGCGGTCCGCGAGGGCATGAAGGTGAGGATCCCGCAGTGAACGGCCGGTCCGCGGGGGACGCGGTCGTGGAGTTCGACGCGGTCTCCAAGACGTATCCGGGCGGTGTGGCGGCGGTACGGGACGTGAGCCTGCGCATCGAGCGGGGCGAACTGGTCGCGATCGTCGGCCCGTCGGGTTCGGGCAAGTCCAGCATGCTGAACCTGATGGGCAGCCTCGACCGCCCGACCGCGGGCCGCGTGCTGGTCGACGGCCACGACGTGGCGAGCCTGACGGACCGGGAGGTCTCCGCGCTGCGGGCCACCCGGATCGGTTTCGTCTTCCAGCAGTTCCACCTCGCGGTGGGCGTACCGGTCCTGGACTCCGTCGCCGACGGTCTGCTGTACGCCGGGGTCCCGATGCGCCGGCGCAGGGCGAAGGCGGCGGCCGCGCTCGCCCGGGTCGGGCTCGACCACCGCGTCCACCACCTCCCGCACCAGCTGTCGGGCGGCGAACGCCAACGCGTCGCGGTCGCCCGGGCGGTGGTCGGCGAGCCGGCGGTCCTGCTGGCGGACGAACCCACCGGCAACCTGGACTCGGCCTCCGGCGCGGCCGTCCTGGCGCTGCTGCGCGAGCTCCACACGGCCGGGACCACGGTCGTGATCATCACCCATGACCGCGAGATCGCGGCCGCGCTCCCCCGCCGTATCGACATGCGCGACGGCCGCGTGGTCGCCGACACGACAGCGAGCACGGCGATCGGGGCGCCCCGTTGACGGACCGTACGAGCAACCTCCCGGGCCCGGACGACCGGAACGGCCACGGCGGGCCGGGGTCCGGCCCGGCCCTGCGGGCCGCCCGGCTGCGCCCCGCCGACATCGTGCGGCTCGGCGGAACGGGACTGCGGACGCGTCCGCTGCGGGTCTTCCTGTCCGCGCTCGGCATCGCGATCGGCGTCGCCGCCATGATCGCGGTGGTCGGCATCTCCGGCTCGGGACAGGCAGAGGTGGACCGCCGGCTCGACGCCCTCGGCACCAATCTGCTGCGGGTGGTGCCCGGCAACGCCCTGAACGGCGAGAAGACCGAACTCCCCCTGGAGACGGTCCGCATGATCGACCGCGTACCGCCCGTGCGGCAGGTCGCCGCCACCGGCGCCGTCGACGCCCACGTCTACCGCAACGAGCACATCTCCGTCGGCCGTACCGGGTCCCTGGAGGTCCTCGCGGCCGGCTCCGAGCTGCTCCCGGCCGTCGGCGGCCGGATCGGCAAGGGCCGCTGGCTGGACTCCGCGACCGAGAAGTACCCGGCGGTCGTGCTCGGTTCCACGGCGGCCAACCGGCTCGACGTCTACACGCCGGGGACGCGGCTCTGGATCGGCGGGCGCTGGTTCTCCCTGGTCGGCGTCCTCGATCCCGTACCGCTCGCACCGGAGCTCGACGCCGCCGCACTGGTCGGCTGGCCCGCGGCCCGCACGTACCTCCGCTTCGCCGGCCATCCGTCGACGGTCTACGTCCGCGCCGAGGACAGCCAGATCGCGGCGGTACGCGCGGTGCTCCCGGCCACGGCGTACCCGGAGAAGCCCGGTGAGGTCCAGATCTCCCGGCCCTCCGACGCGCTCGCGGCCCGCGAGGCCACCGAGTCCGCGCTCACCGGCCTGCTGCTCGGTCTCGGCGGTGTCGCCCTGCTGGTCGGTGGCGTCGGCGTGGGCAACACGATGGTCATCTCCGTCCTGGAACGCCGCCCGGAGATCGGGCTGCGCCGCGCGCTCGGCGCGACCAGGGGCCAGATCCGCACCCAGTTCGTGACGGAGTCCCTGCTCCTGTCGGTGATCGGCGGACTCGGCGGCACGGTCCTGGGAACACTGATCACCGCCCTGTACGCCCTGTCCCGCGACTGGCCGACGGTCGTGCCGGTCTGGGCGACGGCCGCGGGCGTGGGAGCCACGCTGCTGATCGGCGTGATCGCGGGACTGTATCCGGCTGTCCGAGCGAGCCGTCTGGCACCCACGGAAGCACTGGCCGGCACCTGAACGAGGCCGTCCGGGGGTGAAAAGCGGCCAAGCTTTCCCACCGGCCCACCGACGCGTCCCGTCGGTGTTCCGCGTTTCGGAATTCCCACCTCCGACGGAGCGGAGCGATCCGTTGCGAACCGGCGCTCCGTTCACCTGCTGGACGGGGCGCCGCGGGCTGCCCCGAGCCCTCCTCGAACGGAATTCAGGCGCTCCTCGTAAGCGATCAAGAAAAGGCCCCGGAATGCTTCCGACCGGCCGCCACCGAAAAGCAGCGGCGCATTTTCGCCGCCGTTGAAATACGGGCGGCGGCCCGGCAATTCTTCTTCTGCACTCGAACGAACCCGTCCCGCTCGCCGAGCGGGCACAGACCAGAGTTCAGGAGAGATTGATGCGTCTTCGGACGAAGCTCGCCGCGGTGGCCGTCGGTGCCGTCGCGGCCACCGGTGGCCTTGTCATGCCTACAACGGCCGCTATCGCCGCCCCGGACGGTGCCGCCGCCTGCACCAACCCCGGCTGGTCCAACAAGGACGGTCGGGCCGGCAAGACCAACACGAACTACGTCAACATCCGCTCCGGCCCCACGACCGAGTGTCAGTCCAACGGGCAGGCCCAGACGAGCCACAGCCTCACGCTGCACTGCTGGGTGTACGGCCAGGACGGCACCTGGTCGCACGTCCGCGACAACAGCACCGGCGTCTCGGGGTGGATCAAGGACAGCCTGCTGGTCAACTACGGGTCGAACGTCAAGTGCTGACCCGGCGCTGATCCGCGCTGACATGCGCTGACCTCGCGCGCACGGCCGTGACGGGCCCGCGCGGCTGGACCTCCTCCCGGCCCCCAGGGCCCGGGAGGAGGTCCAGTGCTCCCCCGGCCTCCGGCCGGGCCCTCACGCCCGCCCCGCCGGCCGGCCGCTCGGGCTCTCCTCCTGCGGGCCGGATCCGCCCGTGGGCGCCGGCAGCACGACCGTGAACACCGTCCCCACGCCCACCTCGCTCGCCACCTCGATGCCCCCGTGGTGGTCCGCCACGATCTGACGCGCGATCGAGAGGCCGAGACCGCTGCCCCCGGTGGCCCGCCCGCGCGCCGCGTCCGCCCGCCAGAAGCGGTCGAAGAGATGCGGCAGATCGTCCGCCGGGATGCCGCTGCCGGTGTCCCTGACCGCGATCCGCACCATCTCGTCCCGTTCGGCCAGTTCCAGCCGGACGCCGCCCCCCGGAGCCGTATGCCGCACCGCGTTGCCGACCAGGTTGCTCAGCGCCTGGCGCAGCCGCCCGGGATCGCCGTACAGCGGTACGGGACCGGCGGCGACGACATCGAGCCGGACCCCCGCCGCCGAGGCCAGCGCACTGTGCGCCGTACGGCAGGTCTCGATCAGCTCACGCGCGTCGAGTTCGGTGCGGTGGTACGTCAGGACGCCCGCCTCCGCAAGGGCCAGGTCCTGCAGGTCGTCGACGATCCGCTGCTGGAGCAGCACCTCCTCGTGCAGGGAGTCGAGCAGCTCCGCGTCGGCCTCCAGCACCCCGTCGCGCAGCGCCTCCAGATAGCCGCGCAGATTGGCCAGGGGCGTGCGCAGTTCGTGCGCGATGTCACCGACCAGGCGGCGCTGGCGCTCCTCGCTGGCCTGGAGGGAGTCCGCCATACGGTTGAAGGCGCGGCCCAGCTCCCCGATCTCGTCCTTCCCGGAGACCGGCACACGCCGCCCGAGGTCCCCCTCGCCGAGGCCCCGGGAGGCCCGGGTGAGGGCCCTCACCGGCCGCAGCACGGCACGGCTGAGGAGCAGGGCGCAGGCGACGGCGGCCGCCGCGACCCCGGCCGACACGGCCGCGGTCGGGCCGACGGCGAGGCTCTGCCCCGCGTCGTCCAGGGCGCCGAGGTGGACGGTGAGCGGCTGGGGGGCGACGGCGGCGGTCCGCTCGTGGAAGACCCTGCGCAGGCAGGCGGTCCGCTCGTCGCCCAACACCGAGGCGCAGGTGCCGACCGCTTCCACATCGGCCTCGAAGGCGGCTTTCGAGGCGGCTTCCCCCTTGACGCAGGCGGCGGCTCCGCCCGTGGTTCCCGCCGCCCTCCCCCCGTCCGTGAAGACGGGCACGCCCATCTGGTCGGTGCTCACGTCCACCTCGTGACCCGCCCGGGTCAGGCACGCGGCATAGGTCACGCCGGCCACGTAGTCACCGATGGCGCCGGCGGTCACCTTGGCCAGCGAGGGGAAGAAGTCCCAGGAGGGAAAGGTCAGCTCGGGGCGGGGGTCCACCAGGAGCGGCGGCGCGGTGCCGCCCGGGCGCGGGTCCCGGCCGAGCAGCGCGTCGGAGTCGGCGATCTGCCCTTCGGCGTCGCCGCTGATCCGGATGCGCTGCCCGGTGTCGCGGGCGAGGGTGCGCACGGTCCCGGCGGCGCCGTCCCAGGTGCCGTGCGTCTGCCCGTACCGCAGCAGTTCGTCGGTGATCCGCGCGAGGTCCTGCCGGTCGGCGGCGGCCGACTCCTGGACCTGCCGGGTGGCCTGGCGCAGGGTCAGCCAGGCGGTCGCGGCGGTGGCGGCCACCGCGACGAGGAGGATCAGCGCCAGGACCCGTATGCGGAAGCTCACGCCCCCTCCCCGAGCGCATGCCCGCCCTGGGAGGAGAGCCCCCCGCGAGGCGGTGCGTCGCCCGGGGGACCCGACCCGTCCGCCAGCCGGTACCCCCGTCCGTACACCGTCTCCAGATGCCGCGGCCGTCCCGGATCGGCCTCCAGTTTCCGCCGCAGGTTCATCACATGCGCGTCGACGGTCCGCTCCAGCACGTCCCGGTCGAAGCCGAAGACGCGCTCGATGATCTGCGCCCGGGTGAAGACCCGGCCCGGCTCGCGGGCCAGGGTCTCCAGGATGGAGAACTCCTTCGAGGTCAGCGCCACCGGCCGCCCCGCGACCCGGACCTCGAAGCGCGCGGTGTCCAGCTCCACCTCGCCGACTCGAAGGAGCGTGGGCTCCGCCCCGGCCTTCCGGGCCCGGCGCAGCAGCGCCCGTACCCGGGCGGTCAGTTCGCGGGGGCTGTACGGCTTGGTGAGGTAGTCGTCGGCGCCGAGGTCGAGGCCGAGGAGCATGTCCTCCTCGGTCGTCCGGGCGGTCAGCAACAGAATAGGAACATCCGATTCCATACGCAGAATGCGGCACACGTCGAGTCCGTCGACGAGCGGAAGCATCACGTCCAGAACAATGAGATCCGGTCGGGTCGAGCGGGCTCGCTCCAGTGCGGCCCGGCCGTCGGCCACGACCTGCACCGCGTTTCCTTCTCGTTCCAGGTAAATCCGGATCAGCCGAGACTGCTTTTCGTCGTCCTCGGCGACCAGAATTCGCGCGCTCAACGTGACTCCCCACCCAGGGCCTGCGTCATTCGAGCACGGTAATACAGAAAGGACCGCGGAAGCCGCGAGCGGCCGAAACCCGCCCCCGCCTGCTACAGCTGGTAGACCGCCGTGACGGGCGCGTGGTCGCTCCACCGCTCCGCGTGCGTGGCGGCGCGCTCCACGTACGCCTTCACGGCCCGGTCCGCGAGCCCGGGCGTGGCGACCTGGTAGTCGATCCGCCAGCCACTGTCGTTGTCGAAGGCGCGGCCGCGGTACGACCACCAGGAGTAGGGGCCCTCCTGGTCCGGGTGGAGGGTGCGGACCACGTCGACGTATCGCGCCTCGTCGAAGACGCGGGTCAGCCACGCGCGCTCCTCGGGGAGGAAGCCCGCGTTCTTCCGGTTGGCCTTCCAGTTCTTCAGGTCGGCCTCGCGGTGGGCGATGTTCCAGTCGCCGCAGACGACGACTTCGCGCCCGTCGGCGGCGGCCCGCTGCCGAAGCTCCTTCAAATAGGGCAGGAACTCGCCCATGAAGCGCAGTTTCTCGTCCTGCCGTTCGGTGCCGACCTCGCCCGAGGGCAGGTAGAGACTGGCGACGGTGACGCCGGGCAGGTCGGCCTCGATGTAGCGGCCGGCGGCGTCGAACTCGCTCGACCCGAAGCCGACGCGCACCTGGTCCGGCTCGCGCCGGGTGTAGAGGGAGACACCGGCGCGCCCCTTGGCGGCGGCCGGGGCGTGCGCGGTGAACCAGCCCTCGGGCGCCCGGACCTCCGCGGGGAGCTGGGATTCCTCCGCGCGCACCTCCTGGAGGCAGATCGCGTCGGCGGAGGTGCCGGCCAGCCACTCCACGAAGCCCTTCTTGGCGGCGGCGCGGAGGCCATTGACATTGACGGACGTCACAGTGAGCATCCCGGGAGAATACCGACACCGCCGACTCGCATAGATGTACGATACTCCGCATGCATATTCGCCCGACTCCGTACGACCATCCTGACGCGGTCAAACTCAACGACGCCGTCCAGCTGGAGTACGCCGCCCGCTACGACGACGAGGGCGATGTCACACCGCTGGACGCGAGCATGTTCGTACCGCCCGCCGGTCTCTACCTCCTCGCGTACGACACCGAGGACCGCCCCGTCGCCACCGGTGGCTGGCGCACCCAGGACGAGAACGGCGAGGGCTACTCCGACGGCGACGCCGAGCTGAAGCGGATGTACGTGGTCCCGGAGGCGCGCGGCCTCGGCCTGGCGCGCCGGATCCTCGCCGCCCTGGAGGAGGACGCGCGGACGGCGGGCCGGAGGCGGATGGTCCTGGAGACCGGCATCATGCAGCCGGAGGCGATCGCCCTGTACCGGTCGAGCGGCTACGAGCCCTGCGCCAAGTTCGGCTACTACCGCGAGTACGAGAACAGCCGCTGTTTCGCCAAGCTTCTCTGACGCGCTCCTGACAAACGTCTCACTATCTGGCACGCTGCCTCACGCATGTCTGTCCGCACCGTTCTCATCCCCACCTGCCCCCGGCAGAAGGAGACCTGCGTGAGACGCCATCGCACAGCCGCGGCCGTCCTGTTGGCCGTCGGAGCCCTGCTCACCGGAGCGCTGACCGCGACGACGGCCCAGGCGGCCGACGCCGCCCCCGCCACCCGCTCGGTCACCGCGACGGAACAACAGCGGGCGAGCACCTTCTGGACGCCGGCCCGCATGCGCGCGGCCGCCCCGCTGGACCTCGAGGCCACCCCGGGCGCCCTCGGGCAGGTCGCCCGCTCGGCCCTCCCGACCACGATCGCCCCCACGGCCTCGCCGATCACCGTCGCTCCCACGGCCTTCCCCCAGCAGGGCGGCCCCTGGACGGGCGGCGGAGCGGTGGTGAAGACCTCGGGCCGGGTCTTCTTCACCTTCCAGGGCCGTACGGCCTCCTGCTCCGGCAACGCGGTCACCAGCCAGAACGCGAGCACCGTGATCACGGCCGGGCACTGCGTGAAGTACCAGGGCGCCTGGCACACGAACTGGGTCTTCGTCCCGGCGTACGACAACGGCAGTGCGCCGTACGGCCAGTGGGCGGCGACCAAGACGCTCACGACCCCGCAGTGGGAGGCGAGCGAGGACATCAACTACGACGTGGGCGCGGCGGTCGTCGCCCCGCTGAACGGCCGGAAGCTGACCTCGGTCACCGGCGCCCAGGGCATCCAGTTCAACGGCGGTTACAACAAGCCGATGTACGCCTTCGGCTTCCCGGCCGCCTCCCCGTACGACGGGTCGAAGCTGATCCACTGCTCGGGGAACTCCTCCAAGGACTTCCTCTTCTCCCAGGACCACAGCCTCGCCTGCAACATGACGGGCGGTTCGAGCGGCGGCCCCTGGTTCACCGCCTTCAACGAAGCCACGGGCACCGGCCTCCAGGTCTCGGTGAACAGCTTCGGCTACACGTTCCTCCCGAACCGCATGTTCGGCCCGTACTTCGGCAACGATGCGAAGGCCCTGTACGACAGGGCCCAGGCGTCCTGACGCGACCGGGGCCACACCCGGCCACCTGCATGGATCCCGTCGCGGTGGCCTGAATGCGTCCGCGTGAGGCCCCGTCACCGAGGCCCCACGAGCCTCGTAGATAACGATCACGCATCGAAGCGGTGCCCCCTGGAACCCCTCGCTCCCCACCGGAGCGAGGGGTTCCTCATTGCCTTGGGTGAGGAATCGAACGAATTTCCGCCGACACACCGCCCCGACGCGCTTCACCCGGTGCACGGACAGTGACGACCGCCGCCGCCGCGGAGCCCAACGGGCCCCACTGACAGACCGTGTGAGGGGTGTGAAGATTCCTGCGCCATGAGGCGGAGGTGCCTTGTGCGCTCAGTGAAGGATGTGACATGCACCGTCAACACAGTCGAGGACAGCGGTCGGACACCGCTCGAACTCCTCTGGTCAAGCGAAGAGTCGGGACAGGCGCGAAGTCCGCGACGCGCGGCAGGGCTCTGTCCCGCATCGCCCTGATCATGGCCGGCGCCCTGGCGCTCGAGACCGCGCTGGTCGTGGCGCACACCGGGCAGGCCGTGGCCCTGTCCAAGGCACCGCCCACCGCGCCGAAGGCCACCCACCACGCCACCCAGGCGGCCGACTTACCCTCGGCCCAGGTCGCGGCCCGGCTCTCCGGCCACCGCGTCGAGGCGTTATCGGAGCGCACCGAGTCGTCCTCGACCTGGGCGAACCCGGACGGCACCGTCACCCTGGAGGCGGCGAGCGGGCCCGTCCGCTACCGGGACGCGACCGGCGCCTGGAAGCCCGTCGACGTCGAGCTGGCCAAGAGCTCGGACGGCACGGTGTACGCGAAGGGGCACCCGCTGGCGCTGAAGCTGGCAGGCAAGACCCCCGCGGCGAAGGCCGCGAAGATCAAGGAGTCCCGGAGCGCGGCCGGCCGGCCGACGACTCCCGCCGTGCCGCTGGTGTCGCTGGGCAAGGACGCCAAGGAGCTCACCCTCTCCTGGCGCGGCACGCTTCCGGAGCCCACGGTCAAGGGCACCGAGGCGCGTTACGTCGACGCGCTGACCAGGACCGACCTCATCATCGAGTCCACCCGTACGGGCTTCGAGCAGTTCCTGGAGCTCAAGGACCGCAGCGCCGTCGAGGCGAACGGCTCGGTCACCCTGACCCTCAGCGCCAAGGGCGTCAAGGCGCGGGCGAACAAGGACCGTTCGGTGTCGTTCCTCGACGCCAAGACGGGCAGGCAGGTCGGTGTGCTGCCCGCACCGGTGATGTGGGACGCCCAGGTCGACCCGAAGTCCGGGGACCACACGAACATCGCCGACGTCGGCCTGAAGGTCGCGCAGAACGGCGACGAGATCGACCTCACGCTGACCCCCGACGCGGACTTCCTCAAGGACCCGAAGACCCGCTACCCGGTCACCATCGACCCCGCGGTGAACATCGGGGTCGGTTTCGACACCTTCGTCCAGCAGGGCTACGCGACGGACGTGTCCGCGCAGACCGAGCTGAAGCTGGGCAACAACGGCTCGGGCCAGGTGGCTCGTTCGTTCCTCGCCTTCCCCATGGCACAGCTGTCGGGCAAGCAGGTCGTCGACGCCAAGCTCAACCTGTGGAACTTCCACTCCTGGTCGTGCTCGGCCCGGGGCTGGGAGGTCTGGGACACCGGTTCGGCCTCGACGAGCACCCGCTGGACCGCGCAGCCCGGCTGGCACACCAAGTGGGCCTCCTCCACCGCCACCAAGGGCTTCTCCTCGTCCTGCGGCGACGGCTGGGTGAACGCCGACATCAAGACCCTGGCGCAGGCGTGGGCCGACAACGGCAACGCCACCAACACCCTGGGCATCCGGGCCACGGACGAGGCCGACTCCTACGGCTGGAAGAAGTTCAACTCCGGCAACGCGGCCTCCAACACCCCGTACATCTCGCTCACGTACAACACCAAGCCGGGCACGGCGACGCCGGTCTCCCCGCTCTCCGGGGCGGCGACCGGCGACACCACGCCGACGATCACCGGCAAGGCCACCGACGCCGACGGCAACACCGTCCAGCTGTCCTACGAGATATGGGCGCAGGACGGCACCGGCGCCCTGCAGACCGGCAAGTCGGCCTTCGTCGCCTCGGGCACCAGCGCTCCGTGGACCCCGGCGAACGCCCTGGCCCCGGGCTCGTACAAGTGGCGGGCCTCGGTCTCCGACGGCACGGTGTCCAACGGCACCTGGTCGGCCTGGCAGACGTTCACCGTCGACACCACCGCCCCCGCGGCGTCGGCCATCTCCTCGACCGACTTCCCGGCGGGCCAGTGGTCCGGCACCCCGGACGCGAACGGCGCCTTCTCCGGCGACTTCACCTTCACCCCGCCCGCCGGTGACGTGAAGGAGATCCAGTACTCCCTGGACGGCGCTCCCTGGGAGTCCGTCGCCACCACCACCGCCGTCACGAAGAGGCTGACCTTCGGCGCCGGTGAGCACACCCTCAAGGCGCGCACCCGCGACGCCGCGGGCAACGTCTCCTCGGAGACCGCCCACACCTTCTCCGCCGGCGGCGGCTCCGCGCTCCTCACCCCGGGCGAGGGCGAGCGTCCCGCGCGCCGGGTCGGCCTGTCCGCCGAGGGCAAGGAGAACCACACCGGCGTCGTCTACCAGTACCGCCGCGGTGAGACCGACACCTGGAAGGACGTGCCCGCGGCCGACGTCCGCAAGGCGGACGGCTCCACCCTCGCCGGCTGGCCGGCGGCCGCCCCGCAGGGCAAGCCGGCCCGGCTGACCTGGAACATCACGGACACCCTCGCCGAGGACGGTCCGATCCAGGTGCGCTCGGGCTTCACGAGCGGCTCGGGGTACGTCCACTCCCCGCACCACACCATCACCGTGGACCGCCACGCGGGCACCGCGCCCAACGCGGCGGTCGGTCCGGGCACGCTCAACCAGCTGACCGGTGACTTCACCCTCACGGAGACGGACGCCACCGCCTTCGACATGTCGGTGACCCGCACCGCCACCTCGCGCCGGCCGGGCGCCGGTGGCCTGCAGGACGGTCAGGTGCCGATCTTCGGCAAGGAGTGGACCTCCGGCACGATCGCCGAGCTGACCGACACCAGCTGGTCCTACCTGAAGAAGACGTCCGCCACCTCGGTCGCCGTCGTCGACAACACGGGTGCCGAGGTCGGCTTCACCGCCACCGCGGGCGGCGGCTGGGAGTCCGAGCCGGGCGCCGAGGACCTGACGCTGACGGGATCGCTGACCGGAGCGTTCACCCTCAAGGAGAACGACGGCGCGACCCTCACCTTCGCCAAGGCCGACAGCGCCGGTCCGAACTGGCCGCTGACCAGCGCCACGAAGAGCGGCCTCGACCACGCCACCACCTCGGTGGTCTCCGAGGCCGTGACCGTGGACGGGAAGAAGCTCGCCCGGCCGAAGCTGGTCATCGCGCCCACGTCCGCCGTCTCCGCGGCGACCTGCGCCGCGACGCCCGCCACCAAGGGCTGCCGCGTCCTGGAGTACGTCTACGCGACGACGACCACGGCGACCGGCTACAGCTCCGGCGCCGAGTTCGGCGACTTCGCCGGCCAGGTCAAGGAGATCCGTCTCTGGTCCACCTGGGGCGGCGCCGCCGCCGCGACGGCGCAGGCTGTCTCCACCTACCGCTACGACGCCGGCGGCAAGCTGCGCCAGGCGTGGAACCCGCACCTCAACCAGGGCATGCAGACCCAGTACTCCTACGACTCCGCGGGCCGGATCACCTGGTACCACGCGCAGTCGGAGATCCCCTGGGACTTCACCTACGGCAAGGCCGGCAACGGCTCCACCGCCGGTGAGGGCATGCTGCTCAAGGCGTCCCGCAAGGGCCTGAAGCAGGGAACGGCCGACGTCGAGGAGGGCACGGCGAGCACGAGCGTCGTGTACGACGTCCCGCTGACCGGCGGCAACGCCCCGTACAAGCTGGGCCCGACGGACGTGAAGGCGTGGGGCCAGACCGACGCCCCGACCGACGCGACCGCCGTCTTCCCGGCCGATGTCGTCCCGGCGAGCCACGCGGGCTCCGGTCTGACCGCCGGCGACTACCGCCGTGCCTCGATCACGTACACCAACGCCTCCGGCCGCGAGGTCAACTCGGCCACGCCCGGCGGGCACATCACGGCGAGCGAGTACGACCACCACGGCAACACCGTCCGTGAGCTGACCGCGGGCAACCGCGCCCTGGCGCTGGGTCTCACCGACGCAGACAAGGCCGGCCTGTCCGACCTCGGCATCAACGGCCTGTCCGGCGCGGACCGCGCCGAGCTGCTGTCGACCCGCACGATCTACAACGAGAAGGGCACCCGAGAGCTCCAGGAGCTCGGCCCGCTGCACCGCGTCACGCTCACCGAGGACCTCAAGTCCGGGACCACGACGGTGGCGACCGCGGGCAGCTCGGCGGTCGCCCGCACCTGGACGGTCAACGAGTTCGACGGCGGCCGCCCGACCGACGGATCCGCCACGGTCGAGGACCAGATCACCAGGACCACCAAGGGCGCCCAGCTGCTGGTGCACCCGACGCTGCACGCCGACCCGCGCGTGACGCAGACGGTCTACGACTGGACGAAGGGCCTGGCCACCAAGACGGTCCAGGACCCCTCCGGTCTGGCCGTCACCAGCTCCACCGAGTACGACGCCCAGGGACGGTCGATCAAGTCGATCCGCCCCGGCTCCAGCGGTTCCGACGCGGCCACGTTCGTGACCTCGTACTGGTCCGCGACCGGCACCGGTGCCTGCGCCGGCCGCCCGGAGTGGGCCGACCTGCCGTGCTACAGCGGCCCCGCGGCCGCCACCACCGGCGGGGGCTCCCACCCGGCCGAACTCCCGGGTGCCACCGTCGAGTACAACTGGTGGGGCGAGCAGTCGAAGGTCACCGAGACCGCGAACGGCGTCACCCGCACCACGGTCACCGAGTTCGACAACGCCGGCCGTCCCGTCTCGGTGAAGACCACCGGCGGCGTGGGCCAGGCCGTGCCGGACCGGACCATCGAGTACGACCCGCACACCGGCAACGTGGCCAAGACCTCCTCGCCGACCGGCGGCACGATCACCGAGCAGTACGACAAGCTCGGCCGCCTCATCGCGTACACCGACGCCGACGGCGGTGTCACCCGGACCGAGTACGACCTGCTGAACCGTCCGGTCAAGATCACCGATTCGTCTCCGTCGACCGTCACCTACGCGTACGACCACAACGCCGAGCCGCGTGGCCTGGTCACCGGCACCACCGACTCGGTGGCGGGCACCTTCTCCGCCGGCTACGACGCCGAGGGCGACGTGGTCACGGAGAAGCTGCCGGGCGGCTACACCCTCACCACCCGTGAGGACAGCGTCGGCGCCTCCCTCGCCCGCACCTACACCCGTGACAGCGACGGGCGGGTCGTCTACTCGGACACCGTGAGCCAGTCGGCCCACGGCCAGGCCACCAGCCACTCCGGCTGGTCCGCGCAGGACTACGGGTACGACCGGGCCGGACGGCTCACCAAGGTGAACGACACCGTCGGCGACGTCTGCACCTCCCGTTCGTACGCCTTCGACAAGCGCAGCAACCGCACCGGTCTCACCACCGCGGCCGGCACCCCGGGCGCCGCCTGCCCGACCACCGGTGGCACCGCCAAGACCTACGCCTACGACACGGGCGACCGTCTCATCGAGTCCGGCACGGCCTACGACGCGTTCGGCCGTACCACCACGCAGGGCGGCAGCACCTTCGGCTACTTCGCCAACGACCTGGTGCGGCAGCAGACGGCGGGCGGTCAGCGCCAGACCTGGACCCTGGACGCGGCCCACCGCTTCCGGTCCTGGACGATCGAGGACCAGATCGACGGTGTCTGGACCCAGCAGCAGGCCAAGCGCAACCACTACGACGGCCAGAGCGACAACCCGCGCTGGATCGTCGAGGACGTGGCGACGGGCGAGCTGACCCGTAACGTCGAGTCGGCCTCCGGCGGCTTCGCCGCCACCACCGGCGCCCAGGGCAACGTCGTTCTGCAGCTGACCAACATCCACGGTGACGTGGCCCTCCAGCTCCCGCTGGACCCGGGCGGCGCGCCGCTGGTGCTGGACAACGACGAGTACGGCAACGCCCGCTCCGGCCAGCCCGTGACCCGCTACAACTGGCTGGGCGGGCAGCAGCGCTCGAGCGAGACGCTCACCGGCATCACGCTCATGGGCGCCCGGCTCTACAACCCGGCCACGGGTCGCTTCCTGTCCGTCGACCCCGTCCCGGCGGGTTCGCCGAACTATTACGGCTACCCCGTCGACCCGGTCATGCTGGTGGACCTCGACGGCCGGGGCTGGAGCAAGGTCTGGTCGTACTACCTGTCGGACTGGAGGGCCAAGCACCTCGCCAAGGCGCTGAAGAAGGGCGGCAAGGCCGCCAAGATCTTCGGCAAGTTCTTCGGCGGGCTGCCGAGCGGTCCCACCAAGGCCCTGGGCTACGCGCTCCAGGCGATCGGCTGGGGCGCCAAGTACTTCGGCAGCAGGATCGACCGGGCCCGCAAGGCCCGAGGCGCCGGTGTGATGATCAGGTTCGGAGTCTGGAAGGCCAAGAAGTGGGGCATCCCCTACTGGTATCCGAAGATCACCATCGACGCGTGGAACCCGTGGCGGTAGTCAACTTCCGCGGCGTGCTCATCGTCTGACGAAGCGATGAGCCGAGCAGTCCCGAGAAAGCCGGCGCCCGCGCGGACCCCCAGGGGCCGCGCGGGCGCCGGCCCCTGCCCCACCCCTGCCCTGTGAAGGAACACCATGAGTGACACCGCCGGACGGCTCCCCGCCCCGGACACCCTGTCGGAGCTTCTGGAAGCCGAGAAGACCCGTGCTCTCCAGACCATCACCCTGCCCTGGGTCCACTTCCTCCTCAGCGTCGTCTGCGCGGCCGGCGTCTGGCTGCCGAACCCGTCCGCGGCCAGAGCCGTCGCGGTCGTCTGCGTGCTCGCACCCGGTGTCCTGATCCTGTCCCGCACCGGGGCGCTGACCCGGGTCATGGCCGTGTACACCCCCGACGAGGACTCCGACGCGGACGACCCCGAGGCGATCAGCGTCTCGCGCATGGCGGGCCGCATGCTCGCGATCACCAACGCGATCGTCTCGCTCGTCCTGGCCGTCGTGACCCTGCTGGTGCCGCTGACCTGGCTGCGCGTCGCGCTGCCGCTGCTGTGCCTCTGGTTCGTCGTCGACGTCTTCCGCCAGCGGCGGAGCCGTCTGCGCGCCCAGGAGGTCATCGCCCGTGCCGAGCGGCAGCCGTGGTACCCGGAGTACCGCCGGCACATCGAGCAGCGCCGCGCCTCCGTCGCCTGACGGCCCCTCAAACGAAAAGGATCCCGTCCGATCGTTTCCGATCGGACGGGATCCTCTTTTGCGCTTGTGGACCTGTGGGGATTTGAACCCCAGACCCCCTCGATGCGAACGAGGTGCGCTACCAGACTGCGCCACAGGCCCTTGCGACGTGTGAAACATTAGCATCCCGATCGGCGTACTCGGAAATCCGCCTCACTCGTTGGCCGCGCGGGGCCGGTCGTCGTCCGCGTACTGGTCGAACAGGGGAGTCCGGCCGTGGTCGCGGGTGCGCGGCTTGGGCGTCGCGCGCTGGCGAGGGGCCGGTGGCGGGGCGGGAGCCGGGGCCGGGGTCGGGTCCGCGGCGGTGGAGGAGCGGGCCGAGCTCCAGGTCTCCGGGTCCGTGATGTCGACGCCCCCCGTGGCGCGCGGAGCGACCGGGGCGGTGACGTACGTGGGGAGAGGGACCGGGACCGGGTCCCAGCTGTCGCCGCGGGCCGGGCCGCGCTCGCGCTGCTGGTCCACCCACTCCGCGTGGTCCGTCTGCTCGACGAGCGCGCGACGGCCCGCCTCCTGCGGGGAGACCGCGGGGGCCGGTTCCGGTTCGGGGCGGCCCGTCTCCCCCTCCGGCTCCGGGGCGGACTGCCGCCGCTGCGGTCGGCTCTCGCGCAGCCGCGCGGCCGCCGCCTCGGCGCGCCGCCGGTCCATCACGTACACGAAGCGCCGCCGTTCCTGCGTGCGCAGATGCACGATGTACGCGCTCAGGAGCACCGCGGGGACCGCGGGCGCCCACAGGAACGCCAGGCCGCCGACCGCCGCGACGATCGCGCCGAGGGTGAAGGCGAGGAAGAGGACGACCGTGGTGCGCCGGCGCCTGGCGAGGACCTTGCCGCGCCGGGCTCGCTCGGCCGCCGCCTTCGACGGCCGTCGGACCGGGGCCGGATCGGGGAGTTCGAGCCGCGCCTCCGTCCTGGCCGGGGGCGCGGAAAAGGCCCGGACGTCGACCGAGCTGAGATGCTCGGTCGCCGCGTCCGGGTCCACGTCGGGCTCCACGTCGTCCGCCGTACGGTCCCGGTCCTTCAGCTCCTTGGCGTACCGGCGCTCCATTCCCGCCCGTCCGGACAGCAGCCGGATGGCGGTGCTGAAGCGTTCCGTCGGACGAGCTTCGTTGAGCTCGTCCTGCCTGCGGAGCCACATCGGCACCAAGTAGGCGGCCCAGGCCCCGACGATGACTGCGTAGATGAGGCCGCTGCTGCTCACGTCTCACACCGTAGAGGGGTTCGCGCAAGGGCATCGGCCAATTGGCCCGGTGTGTCGCACGATCTGGCTGATATCACTGAACTTTTTTGTGATTGTTCAGATCGATTGATGCCCGGCCGATGGTCGACTGCCGATCGAATTCGAACGTCTATTTCATTTCTCCGGGCTTCGCCGACTGCTGCAGCTGCGTCCTGTGCCAGCGGCGCAGCAGCCCCTCGGGCACTTCCTCGGCGGTGAGCGCGAAGACGAGATGATCCCGCCACGCCCCGTCGATGTGGAGGTAGCGGGGACGCAGCCCTTCCTCCCGGAATCCCAATTTCTCCACGACCCGTCGCGAAGGACCGTTCTCGGGCCGAATGCAGACTTCCATCCGGTGCAGCCCGACCACCCGGAAGCAGTGGTCGACGGCGAGCGCCACCGCCGTCGGCATCACACCCCGCCCGGCCACGGCGCTGTCCACCCAGTAGCCGACATGGCCCGAGCACATCGAGCCCCAGGTGATCCCGGCCACGGTGAGCTGGCCGACCAACTGCCCTCGGTACTCGATCACGAACGGCAGCATCCGGCCCGCGTTCGCCTCGTTCCGCAGATGGCGGACCATCTGGCGGTACGTGGGGCGCTGAGCGACCGGGCCGCCGGGCCCCGCCGGAGGGATGGTCGCCTCCCACGGGCGCAGCCAGTCGCGGTTGCGCCGGTTCACCTCGCGCCACACCCGCTGGTCACGCAGCTTTATCGGACGGAGGACCACATCGCCGTCCGAGAGGACCACGGGCCAGGTCGTGATCATGACGGCCGGCCCGGATCCGACCCCGGTCTCGGGTGGTCGCCGCCGCGGAGCTGGTCGACGGCGTGGACGAGGAGCGGCTCCAGCACGGCGAGGCCGTCGCGGACCCCGCCGGGCGAGCCGGGGAGGTTCACGATCACCGTGGAGCCCGCGACGCCCGCGAGGCCCCGGGACAGCGCCGCGGTCGGCACCTTCTCCCGGCCGTACGCGCGGATCGCCTCGGGGATGCCGGGGATCTCGTGGTCGAGGACCCGGCGGGTGACCTCGGGGGTCGCGTCGGTCGGCGAGATGCCGGTGCCGCCGGTGGTGAGGATGACGTCGTAGCCCGCCTCGACCCCGGCCCTCAGCGCCGCCCCGACGGGCTCGCCGTCCGGGACCACCTGCGGGCCGTCGACGGCGAAGCCCATCCGCCGAAGGCCCTCGGCGAGCAGCGGGCCGCCCTTGTCCTCGTACACCCCGGCGGCGGCCCGGTTGGAGGCCGTCACGACCAGTGCGGCGTAGGGGGCGGAGAGGGCGCCGCCGAGTCCGGACCGCCCGGCGCCGGGGGCCGGGGCGGCCGGGACCTCGGCCGCGTGCTCCGCGCCCGCGCCCTCACCGGAGAACCCGTGGTGCGCCTCCGACACGCGCCCCGCCCGCACCCGCGGCACCGTGGCCGCGGCCTCGCCCGCCGGAGGCCGGATCCCCGCGGTCATGCCGTCGGCTCCGTCCGCGTCCACGTGCCCGACTTTCCACCCGTCTTCTCCTCGACCCGGACGTCGGAGATGACCGCGCCCTTGTCGACCGCCTTGATCATGTCGACGACCGTCAGCGCGGCCACCGAGACCGCCGTCAGGGCCTCCATCTCGACGCCCGTGCGGTCCGTGGTCTTCACCGTCGCCAGGATCTCGACCGCGTCGTCCGCGACCGTCAGGTCGAGCGTCACACCCGACACGGACAGCGGGTGGCAGAGCGGGATGAGGTCGGGGGTCTTCTTGGCCCCCATGATTCCGGCGATGCGGGCCGTCGCGAGCGCGTCGCCCTTCGGGACGCCCTCGCCCCGCAGCAGTTCGATCACTCGCGGCGAGACGAGGACGCGGCCACTGGCGCGCGCGGTCCGCGCCGTCACGTCCTTCGCGGAGACGTCGACCATGCGGGCCGCACCCGCCTCGTCGATGTGGGTGAGTCCTTGCTGCGTGCTCATGGCTGTGACGCTCCCGGTCGCTGTGTGGGAAGTCACGGTACCGCCACCAGGCCCTCCTCAGCCGAGGAGGACCACGTCCAGCTCACTGCCCGGCTCCACCGATTCCCGCTCCTCCGGTACGACGAGCAGGGCGTCGGCGTGCGCGAGCGCGGCGATCAGATGGGAGCCGGCGCCGCCCACCGGGGTGACGGTGCCGGACTCGGCGTCGTACGTCCCGCGCAGGAACTGGCGGCGGCCGGCCGGCGAGGTCAGCGCCCGGTCCGCATCGAGGACGGCGCGCACCCGGGGGCGGTGCAGGTCCCCGAGGCCCATCAGGGCCCGGATCGCGGGCCGGACGAAGAGCTCGAAGGAGACGTACGAGGAGACGGGGTTGCCCGGCAGGGCGAGCAGCGGGGTGTGCTCGGGGCCGATCGTTCCGAAGCCCTGGGGCTTGCCGGGCTGCATCGCGAGCTTGCGGAAGTCGACCCGTCCGTCGGCGGTCAGCGCCTCCTTGACGACGTCGTACGCGCCGACGCTCACGCCGCCCGTGGTGACGATGAGGTCGGCGCGGATCAGCTGGTCCTCGATGGTGGCGCGCAGGGTCTCGGCGTCGTCGGTGACCGCGCCGACGCGGTAGGAGATGGCTCCGGCGTCGCGCGCGGCGGCGGCGAGCGCGAAGCTGTTGGAGTCGTAGATCTGGCCCTCGCCCAACTCGTCGCCGGGCTGGACCAGTTCGCTGCCGGTGGAGATCACGACCACGCGCGGGCGGGGACGCACCCGCACGGTGCCGCGGCCGATCGCGGCCAGCAGCCCGATCTGCGGCGGCCCGAGGACCGTGCCGGCCTCCAGGGCCAGGTCGCCGGCCTGGACGTCGCTGCCCCGCGCGCGGACGTGCGCGCGCGCCTCCGCGGCGCGGTGCACACGGACCTCGCCGCCCGCGCCCTCGGGGGCGGCGCTGGCGGCGCGCATCCCGCTCGCCGCTCCCCCGCCCGCGCCGCCGTCGGTCCATTCGACCGGGACTACGGCCTCGGCGCCGGGCGGCAGCGGGGCTCCGGTCATGATCCGGGCGGCCTGACCGGGGCCGACGACGGGCAGGCCGCCGGCACCGGCCGCCACGTCACCGATCACGGTCAGAACGGCCGGGAACTCCTCGGTGGCACCGGCGACGTCGGCGACCCGGACCGCGTACCCGTCCATGGAGCTGTTGTCGAACGGGGGCAGCGCGACCGGCACCGTGACGTCCTCGACCAGGACACAGCCCTGGGCGTCGGGCAGTTGCAGCTCGATCGGTTCGAGCGGGGAGACCGCCGCGAGGATGTCGTCCAGGTGCGCGTCGACGGACCAGAGGCCGTGCGACGGCCCCTCGCAGGGACCGTGGGACGGACCGCTGGACGAGTCGCTGGACGCCGGTGCCGTACTGCTGCTCAAGGTGCTACATCTCCTCGCTGACGTAACTGCGGAGCCAGGTCCGGAAGTCCGGTCCCAGGTCTTCACGTTCGCACGCGAGTCTGACAATGGCACGCAGATAGTCCCCGCGGTCACCGGTGTCATAGCGCCGGCCCTTGAAGACCACGCCGTGGACCGGGCCGCCGACCCGCTCGTCCTTGGCGAGCTTCTGCAGCGCGTCCGTCAGCTGGATCTCACCGCCACGCCCCGGCTCGGTCTCCCGCAGTATCTCGAAAACGGCCGGATCCAGGACATAGCGGCCGATGATCGCGTAGTTGCTCGGCGCCTCGCCCGGATCGGGCTTCTCCACCAGGTCGGTCACCTTCACGACGTCGGAGTCGATGGTCGCCTCGACCGCCGCGCAGCCGTACAGGCCGATCTGCGCCGGCTCGACCTCCATCAGCGCGACGACGCTGCCGCCCTCGCGCTCCTGGACCTCCACCATCCGCGACAGCAGCGGGTCCCGCGGGTCGATCAGGTCGTCGCCGAGGAGGACGGCGAACGGCTGCTCGCCGACGTGCGGGGCGGCGCACAGCACGGCGTGGCCGAGACCCCGCGGGTCGCCCTGACGCACGTAGTGCATGGTGGCGAGGTCGTTGGACTCCTGGACCTTGGAGAGCCGTTCGGCGTCGCCCTTGCGGGTCAGCGCCTCCTCCAGCTCGTAGTTACGGTCGAAGTGGTCCTCCAGCGGGCGCTTGTTGCGGCCGGTGATCATCAGGACGTCGTTGAGCCCGGCCTCGACGGCCTCCTCGACGACGTACTGGATCGCCGGCTTGTCGACGACCGGCAGCATCTCCTTGGGCGTCGCCTTGGTCGCCGGGAGGAACCGGGTGCCGAGGCCCGCGGCCGGGATGACAGCCTTGGTGATCCTGGGGAGGGACTGAGTCATGCGGAGCACCTTAGCCGCTCGTAATGAGAGGAAGATGGGGGTCCCATGAGATTCCTCCGCATAAGAGCAGGTACGAGAAGGCCGCGAATCCCGGGAGTTCCACAGTGAAAGCCGACATGTCAGGAAAGGCCGTTCTGCGCCGTCAGCTGCTCGCCGCCCGTGCCCTGCTGAGCAGCCATGATGCCGAGGCCGCCGCCGAGCGGCTCGCCCGGGGTGCGCTGGAACTGACCGAGATGGCGCGGGCCTCGACGGTCGCCGCCTATGTGTCGGTGGGCCGGGAGCCGGGCACGCGCGCGTTGCTCGACCTGCTGCGGGCGCGGGGCACGCGCGTCCTGCTGCCGGTGCTGCTGCCCGACAACGA
This sequence comes from Streptomyces sp. NPDC006551, assembly GCF_040611675.1. Classification (NCBI taxonomy): domain Bacteria; kingdom Bacillati; phylum Actinomycetota; class Actinomycetes; order Kitasatosporales; family Streptomycetaceae; genus Streptomyces; species Streptomyces sp. NPDC006551. The sequence continues at coordinate 36,112 of NZ_JBEXOT010000008.1, read as the reverse complement.
CCTCGACTGGGCCGTGTACGAGGGGTCGGAGCGGCTGGCGAAGGCGGGCCGGGGCCTGCTGGAGCCGACCGGGCCGCGGCTCGGCCCGGACGCCGTGTGCGAGGCGGACGTGGTGCTGCTGCCGGGGCTCGCGGTCGACGAGCGCGGGATGCGCCTCGGCCGGGGCGGCGGCTCGTACGACCGGGTCCTCGCCCGGCTCGCGCGGGCGGACGCGCATCCGGCGCTCGTGGTGCTCCTCTACGCGAACGAGGTGGTCGCCCGGGTCCCGGAGGAACCGCACGACCACCCCGTGCACGCGGTGGTGACCCCGGAGGGGGCCCGGCGCTTCACGCGCCTCTAGAAAGCCGTCAGGGCCTCACGGCTCACGGCCTCAGGACCAGCGTCTCCTTGGTCGAGGCGTCGACCGCCGCCTTGCCGAAGGACCAGTCGAGCAGCTCGCCGTTCACCCACTTCTCGGTCTGGTCGGCGTAGTGGGAGTGGTACGCGTGCCCCGAGGCGCCGGTCAGGTTGATCCAGCGCGACCGGTCCCAGTCGCCGACGTTGACGACCATCCGCATCGACGGCACCCAGATGACCTCGTAGCCGCCGGCCGCGTTCCAGCCGGTCGCGTTGACCGCGGCCTCGCCGCCGCCCAGGTTCCACGGACCGCGGTTGAGCATCGTCCGGACGAAGTCCGGTCCGGCGGTGCCGAGGGTCTGGTTCTCCAGGGTCAGCTGGTGCAGCCGGCCCCAGCTCCAGGTGGAGACGTCCTTGCCGAGCTTGGCGGTCAGCTCCCAGCGGGCGTCCTCCATGGCGCGGGCGAGCAGCTGGTCACGGTTCTCGGTGGCCTGGTCCGTACGGTTGGCCTCGGTCTTCCACCACTCGCTGTCCTCGTCCTTCAGCAGCGGGCGGACCACCTCGTACCAGCGGTCGCCGCCGTCCGGCTGCGCCGACTCCGCGTCGCGCTGGCCGCACTCCCGTACCCGCTTGTTCTGCTCGTCGACCGGGCCGGTGGGGTCGGCCGGGCGGACGTTGATGCAGTCGCCCTCCGCGCGCAGCTCCTTGGGCAGCTTGTCGCCGAAGGCGAGCTTGAGGACGTTGCGCCAGACGGCGTTGAAGTACGCGGCGGCGGCCGAGTCCGGCTCCTGGGTGTAGTCCCAGCCCTCCAGCAGCTTCTGCGCCTCGCGGACGTACCGATCCGAGATGTCGATCTTCAGCAGGAGCGGGTTGAGCAGGGTCGCGATCTCGCTGCGGTTGTCCATCTGCATGGTCCGCATGTCGTCCGGCGAGATCTTCCCGCCGTCCTTGATCTTGGACTCGATGAGGTCGTTGATCCGCTGGCTGCGCGAGCCGTACCCCCAGTCCTTCGTCAGGAGGGCGGGGTACGCGTCGGCGCCGATCACCGCCTGGTTGGCGGTGACGATGTAGCCGCGCTCCGGGTTCTCCTCGTAGGGCAGCTCCTCGTAGGGGATGTAGCCCTTCCAGCGGTACGAGGAGTCCCAGCCCGGCGCCGGCACCGTGCCGTCGCCCTTCGCGCGCTCCGGGATCCTGCCCGGCGCCTGGTAGCCGATGGTGCCCTCGGTGTCGGCGTAGATCAGGTTCTGGGACGGGACCTGGAAGTTCTTGGCCGCGGCACGGAACTGCTTGAAGTTCTTGGCCCGGTTGAGCTCGAAGACGGCGTCCATGGACTTGCCGGGCTCCAGGGCCGTCCACTGCAGGGAGACGGCGTAACCGGTGCCGCGGTCGGGCGCGGCGTTGCCGACGGGGGCCTTCTGGCCGACCTTCTCCAGCTCGGAGGAGCGGTCGGAGACCACCGGACCGTAGCCGGTCGAGCGGACCGTGATCAACCGGCTGCCACCGCCCGCGATCTTGATCGTCTCCTCGCGGGTCGTGAACGGCTTGGTCCGGCCGTCGACGAGGTACCCCTCGCCACTGACCTTCTCGAGGTACAGGTCGGTGACGTCGGCGCCGAGGTTGGTGAAGCCCCAGGCGATGCTGTCGTTGTGGCCGATGATCACGCCGGGCATGCCGGAGAAGGTGTAGCCGGCGACGTCGTAGCGGCAGGTCGCCGAGACCGAGCGGCAGTGCAGACCCATCTGGTACCAGAGGGACGGCATCTGCGGCGCGAGGTGCGGGTCGTTGGCGAGCAGCGGTTTGCCGGAGGTCGTGTACTTGCCGGCGATGACCCAGGAGTTGGAGCCGATGCCGTTGCCGTTGGGGCCGAGCAGCGCGGGGATCTCGTCGAGCGACTCGGAGAGCGCGCCCAGCTGGGACTGCATGCCCTGGAGGGCGTTGTCGACGGAGCCGCCGTTCGTGGAGCCCGCGGAGCCGCTGGTACCGCTCTCGGTACCGCCGTTCCCCGACGCCTTGACGCTCGGGTCGAACTCGCCCTTCGCCTCGTCGACCGCACCGCCCTCGACGATGGGCTGGTGCAGCTCGTACGGGTACGCCGGGTACAGCTGCTTGATCTGCGCCGGGCTCAGCCGGCTCGTCATCAGCGAGCGGTCGATCTCGTCCTGCATGTTGCCGCGCAGGTCCCAGGCCATCGCCTTGAGCCAGGCCACGGAGTCGACCGGCGTCCAGGGCTCGATCTCGTACGTGTGGGAGAAGGCGAGCGCCGCGTACTCCACCGAGACGTCGGAGGGGTCCCGGTCCTTGAGGTAGGCGTTGACGCCTTCCGCGTACGCCTGGAGGTTCTTCTTCGTCTCCGGCGACAGGACCTTGTCGTACTCCTCCCGCGCGATCCGGTGCCAGCCCAGCGTGCGCAGGAAGGCGTCGGTGTTCACCTGGCTCTTGCCGAACATCTCGGAGAGCCGGCCCGACGTCATGTGGCGCCGGACGTCCATCTCGTAGAAGCGGTCCTGCGCCTGCACGAAGCCCTGCGCGCGGAAGAGGTCGGCCTCGGTGTCGGCGTAGATCTGCGGGACGCCGTACGCGTCCCGTTTGACCTCGACCTGGCCGGAGAGCGCGTCGAGCCGGATCGTGCCCGTCGTCTGCGGGAACGAGCCCCGGACGGTGCTGACGCCCCAGTACCCGCCGAAACCGACGCCCCCGACCAGTGCGAGGACCAGGACGAGGACGATCAGGCGGGCGCGTCGCCCCTTCTTCTTGGCGGGGGGCGCGGTCGTGTTGGAGGGCATCGCTGTCCTTCGAGGGGCAGGGTGATCCTGGAGTACGGGAGCAACCTTAGGCGCAGGGCCGGGGCGGCCCGGACGCGGTGTCGGTGCGAGGCCCCGCGCGAGCGTCCGGATCGCACGGAACGGGTCGGCGAGGAGGCGTCAAAGGGGCGTCAAGAAAACGTTAAAGATTAGGTAAGGTAACGAAGTGCCGGCTGCTGGAGGAACGATCCGGCTGCGCGCGAGGGGAAGGATCGGCCACTGACTGTCCACCAGCTCAATGAACTCCTGCTCATCTGCTCGCTCGTGCTGCTCATCGCTGTCGCGGCGGTGCGGATCTCGTCCCGGAGCGGGCTCCCCAGCCTGCTGCTGTATCTCGGCATCGGGATCGCCATCGGGCAGGACGGCATCGGCGGCGTCGCCTTCGACAACGCCGAACTGACCCAGGTGATCGGCTATGCCGCCCTTGTGGTGATCCTGGCCGAGGGTGGCCTGGGGACGCAGTGGAGGGAGATCAAACCCGCGCTGCCCGCGGCGGTCGTGCTGTCGACCGTCGGCGTCGCGGTGAGCGTGGGCATCACGGCCACCGCCGCCCACTATCTGGTCGGTCTGGAGTGGCGGCAGGCGCTGATCATCGGCGCGGTCGTCTCCTCGACGGACGCCGCCGCCGTCTTCTCCGTCCTGCGCAAGGTGCCGCTGCCCTCCCGGGTGACCGGTGTCCTGGAGGCCGAGTCCGGCTTCAACGACGCCCCTGTCGTCATCCTCGTCGTCGCCTTCTCGACGGTCGGTCCGGTCGACAGCTGGTACGTCCTCGTCGGCAAGATCGTCCTGGAGCTGGCCATCGGCGCGGCCATCGGCCTCACGGTCGGGTTCCTCGGCGCGTACGGGCTGCGGCACGTGGCCCTGCCCGCCTCCGGTCTCTACCCGATCGCCGTCATGGCCATCGCGGTCGTGGCGTACGCGGCCGGCGCGATGGCGCACGGCTCCGGCTTCCTCGCCGTCTATCTGGCCTCGCTGGTGCTCGGCAACGCCAAGCTGCCGCACTCGCCCGCCAACCGCGGCTTCGCCGAGGGGCTCGGCTGGATCGCCCAGATCGGCATGTTCGTCCTGCTCGGTCTGCTGGTGACGCCGAGCAAGCTGTTCGACGACTTCTGGCCCGCGGTGGTCATCGGTCTGGTCCTGACGATGGTCGCCCGGCCCCTGGAGGTCCTTTTCAGCCTGCTGCCCTTCCGCATCCCCTGGCAGGAACAGGCGCTGATGTCCTGGGCCGGCCTGCGCGGAGCGGTCCCCATCATTCTCGCGACGATCCCGATGGTGTCCGGGATCGAGGGCAGCGAGCGGGTCTTCAACATCGTCTTCGTGCTCGTCGTCGTCTACACCCTGGTGCAGGGGCCGACCCTGCCGTGGCTGGCCCGCGCTCTGAAGCTGGGCGATCCGGCGGAGGCGTCCGACCTGGGGGTCGAGTCGGCACCGCTGGAACGGCTGCGCGGGCATCTGCTGTCGGTCGCCATCCCGGACGGCTCCCGGATGCACGGCGTGGAGGTCGCGGAGCTGCGCCTCCCGCCCGGGGCGGCGGTCACCCTCGTCGTACGGGACGACAAGAGCTTCGTCCCTGGTCCGACCACCGTGCTGCGGCGCGGGGACGAGCTGCTCGTGGTGGCGACCGATCCCGTCCGGGACGCCGCCGAGCGGCGGCTGCGGGCCGTCGGGCAGGGCGGAAAGCTCGCCGGATGGCTGGGCACGGGCGGGGCCACGGCGGTCACCGAACACCGTCGGCTCGGCCACCGGCATGGCGAGGACAAGGGCGACGGGCGCTCCCATCGACCCATCCGCAAGCGAACGTCCGGTTAATCACAGGCATCGATCGCGGAGGAAGGGCGTTTTCTCAGGCGGGAAGACGCCCTTCCCTGTACCATGAAGGCACACCTGATCGAACCAACTCTGCCTGACGCAGAGCTGGCGCGACCGTATGGCGGCCGAGGCACCCTCCGCAGTGGAGCCCGGCATCTACCGCAGTTCCGCGCATGAGGACAGCTCTCGGCGACACCCGCACCACCGTGCACGGGGCGCGCTACCAGGCGGCAGAAAGGCAAGGACCGTGGTGTCCACGGTCACCTCCGACAAGCCTGCGGCGGCTGAGACGTCTGCGACGTCCGAAACACCTGCGACGTCCCAGACCCCTGGCGAGAACACCGGCGGGGGCGAGAAGCCCCGCAAGCGGGCCGGAAAGCGGGCGGCCGGTTACGGCCGGCTGCTGCGCACGCCCGGCGCCCTGTCGTTCCTGCTGCCCGGCTTCGCCGCCCGGCAGCCGTTCGCGATGCTGACGATCGGCATCGTCCTGCTCGTCCAGCACACCACCGGCTCGTACGGCAGCGCCGGCGCCGTCGCCGCCGCCACCGGCGTCTCGATGGCGCTGTTCGCCCCGCAGAGCGGCAAGCTCGCGGACCGCTTCGGCCAGCGCGCCGTCCTGGTCCCCGGCGTCCTGATCCACGCGGCCGCCGTCGCCGCCCTGACCGCGCTCGCCCTGGCCGGCGCCCCGATGTGGGCGCTGTTCCTGGCCGCCGTGCCGGCCGGTGCATCCGTGCCGCAGATCGGCCCCATGGTGCGTGCCCGGTGGGCGGCGAAGCTGGAGGGTTCGCCGCTGATGCCGACGGCCGCGGCCTTCGAGTCGGTGACGGACGAGTTCACGTTCGTCGTCGGACCGGTTCTGGCGACGGCGCTGTGCACCGGCGTCCACCCCGCCGCCGGTCTGATCGCCGAAGCCGCGCTGACGCTCTTCGGCGGCCTGTTCTTCGCCGCCCAGCGGCGCACCCAGCCCGCCCACGGCCTGGTCGCGGCGGCTTCCGCCGGACCGCGCGTCTCGGCGCTCTCCATCCCCGGCGTCCGGGTCCTGGCCATCGCCTTCCTGGGCATCGGATCGGTCTTCGGCGGCATGCAGGTCTCCCTGACCGCGTTCTCCGAGGAGATCGGCAACCCCGGCGCCAACGGTCTGCTGTACGGGATCTTCGCCGCGGGCAACATGCTCGCGGGCATCGCCTGCGGCGCCGTCGCCTGGAAGATCGGCCCGCGCAAGCGCCTGATCCTGGGCTACGCCGGACTGACCGTGGCGGCCTCGGTGCTCTGGTCCGTCCACTCCGTGCTCCTGCTCGGCGCTCTGGGCCTGGTGGTCGGTCTGTGCATCGCCCCGGCCCTGATCACCGGCTACACCATCGTCGAGACCCTGGTCCCGGCCACCGCCCGGACCGAGGCGTTCACCTGGCTCACGGGCGCGGTGGCCCTCGGCCAGGCCGCCGCCGTCACGGTCGCCGGCCGGCTGGCCGACCAGCACGGCGCGAGCACCGGCTTCCTGGTGCCGCTGGTGGGCACGGCGCTCGCGCTGGCCACGCTCCTCGCGCTGCGTTCGCGGCTGGCACCCCAGGCGTCCGGACGGGTCGCCGCGCGTGGTGTCGGTCACCGAGTGCCGGTGACGGTGGACTGATTCCGCGGAATAGGTCACTATGGATCGTCGTTAGCACTCGATGAGTGTGAGTGCCAGGAGGAAGACAGTGCCGACCTACCAGTACCAGTGCACCGAGTGCGGCGAGGGCCTCGAGGCGGTGCAGAAGTTCACCGATGACGCGCTGACCGAGTGCCCGAGCTGCAAGGGACGCCTGAAGAAGGTGTTCTCGGCGGTCGGGATCGTGTTCAAGGGCTCCGGGTTCTACCGCAACGACAGCCGCGGTTCGTCGTCCAGCAGCTCGCCGGCCTCGTCGTCGAAGCCGTCCACGGCCTCCTCCGCTTCGTCGTCCTCGGACGCGAAGCCGGCCGCGTCGTCGAGCACGGCGTCCGGCACGTCGAGCAGCTCCAGCTCCTCCAGCTCGGCCGCCTGAGCCTCCGTTCTTCCCGAAGCCCCACCGCTCTGCGCGGTGGGGCTTCGGCGTTGACTCGGTGGGGCTTCCGGCGTTAACGGCGGTGAGGCTTCCGGCGTTAACGCGGTGGGGCTTCCGGCGTTTAATGTGACCGACCATGGCGACCAACGCGTACGCGGACATCGGCGTGATCGGCGGCTCGGGCTTCTACTCCTTCCTGGAGGACGTGACGGAGGTGTCCGTGGACACCCCGTACGGCAGCCCCAGCGACTCCCTCTTCCTCGGCGAGGTCGCCGGGCGGCAGGTCGCGTTCCTGCCCCGGCACGGCCGCCGCCACACGGTGCCGCCGCACCGCATCAACTACCGCGCCAATCTGTGGGCGCTGCGCTCCGTGGGCGTGCGCCAGGTGCTCGGGCCGTGCGCGGTGGGCGGGCTGCGGGAGGAGTACGGGCCCGGAACCCTGCTCGTACCCGACCAGCTGGTCGACCGGACGAAGAGCCGGGCGCAGACCTACTTCGACGGCGAGCCGCTGCCGGACGCCTGGGGCGGCGCCGTCCCGAACGTCGTGCACACGACCTTCGCCGACCCGTACTGCCCCGACGGGCGGCGGGTGGCCCTGAAGGCGGCCCGCGGGCGGGGCTGGGAGCCGGTGGACGGCGGCACGATGGTCGTGGTCGAGGGGCCGCGCTTCTCGACCCGGGCGGAGTCGCGCTGGCACGCGGCGGCGGGCTGGTCGGTGGTCGGGATGACCGGACACCCCGAGGCCGTCCTCGCCCGGGAGCTGGGGCTCTGCTACACCTCCCTCGCGCTGGTCACCGACCTCGACGCGGGCGCGGAGACGGGGGACGGCGTCTCGCACACCGAGGTGCTGCGCGTGTTCGGGGAGAACGTCGGGCGGCTGCGGGAGGTTCTGTTCGACGCGGTGGGCGCGCTGCCGGACACGGCGGAGCGGGACTGTCTGTGCACCCATGCCCACGACGGGTGGGACCTGGGGATCGAGCTGCCCTGAATCACCTTGACGGGTGACGGAGTTGTCCACAGGAGTCGGTCGATCCACAGGCGGGAGCGGGAAGCGCGCGAAGCCGGGAAGGTGGGAGCGGCTCTTCGGATCTCCCTGACAGGTGGTGTTCGCGATGACGACTTCCCCCGGCCCTACCCGGCCCCACAGCCCCGGCCCGGCCCGGCCCCACACGCACAGCCGGGCCGTGGCCCACACGCACAGCCGGGCCCGGCCCGACTCCTTCTCGACGGTTCCGGCGACGTGCGGTGTTCCGCAGTTCGAGCCTCTACGGGTACGGGGCGGGCGGCAGCGCCTGCGACGGGCGCTGCGTCGCAGGAGGCGGGCGCCCGCGGCCGTGCTGGCGCTGACCGCGGCGGCCCTGGCCGTGGCCGGGGCCGGGGAGGTGTCCGCGGATCCGCCGCCGCACCGGGAGGCGAAGGAGCAGCGCCGGCCTCCCGCGGTGCGGCTGGTTTCCGCTCCGGTACGGATCGCCGACGCGGCGGCCGTAGGACTGCTGCGCCCCGGTGACCGTGTCGATGTGATCGCGGCGCCCGACTCCGCGACGGGCGAGGGAGGGAAGCCGCGCGTGGTCGCCGCGGCGGCCCGGGTGGCCGACGTTCCGCGCCCGGGTGAGACTCGTCCGGACGGCGGGGCACTCATCGTCCTGTCCGTGCCGCGGTCGACGGCGACGGCTCTGGCCGGTGCGGGGATCACGTCCCGACTGGCGGTGACGCTGTGCTGATTCGTGCGGGCAGCCTGCCAAGTAGCCGGTCCGGATGTACCGATTGGACGCCTCCGCGCCGGTCACGGCCTAATGGCTCCGTCAACCGCACACACGACGAAAGGCATCCGGGTGACCCCGAAGAAGGAGAGCGTGCTGGCGGGCTTCAAAGCCTTCCTCATGCGCGGGAACGTGATCGACCTGGCGGTGGCGGTCGTCATCGGCGCCGCGTTCACCAACATCGTGAACTCGGTGGTGAAGGGGGTCATCAACCCTCTGGTCGGCGCCTTCGGCACCAAGGACCTGGAGAGCTACAAGTCCTGTCTCAAGGCACCCTGCACGATGGTCGACGGCGAGATGCGGGGCATCGAGATCCAGTGGGGCCTGGTCCTCAGCTCGATCCTGAGCTTCCTGATCACCGCGGCCGTCGTCTACTTCCTGATGGTCCTGCCGATGGCCAAGATCCTGGCCAAGCGGGCCGCCCACGAGAAGGCGAAGGAGGGCGTCCAGGAGACCATCGAGGTCAGCGAGCTGGAGGTCCTCAAGGAGATCCGCGACGCGCTCGTGGCGCAGCGCGGCGGGGACGGTGGACCGGGCGGCGCGTCGGGCGGCGCGCCCGGCGGTGGCTCAGGGGCCGGGGGCGGCACGGGGGCGCACATCACCCCTTAGCCGACGGCTCGCGCCGGCGTCAGAGGTGGTGCGGCGGCTTCTCGTCGAGGAAGCGCGCGAGATCGGCGGCACTGTCGCCGCCGCGAGGAGGCCGCTCGCCCCACCCGCGGTCCGTGTCGTCCGCGGACTGCTGGTCCAGCGGATCATCGAAGATCAGTGCCGGCTTCGGTCGCGGTCGTGGATCGTCGTCGGACTGCTTCGCAGTGCGCGGGCCGTGGGCGGGGGCGGTGCTCATGCTTCCAGGGTACGCCCGGAATTCGGCCTCGCACCCCGGTGATCAACGGTCCTTCGGGTCGAGCGCCCACAGCCCGAGGACGACCAGGAACGACAGGACCAGGAAGCCCGCACCCCACCACGCGGTGCCGGTGTCGCCCGCCATCCACTCGTCGACCACGATCGTCAGCCCCCACAACTGGCCGACCACGACCGTCAGTGCGAGGACCAGCCGGGCCGTGAGCTTGGAGGAGCGCTCCGGCTCCTGCTCCGTGCCGGCGCCGGGGCCCGGTCCGGTGTGGCGGATCCGGGGATCCCCGTAGCCGCTGGTCGGCCGGATCTGCGGATAGCGCTCGTGGACCGGGCGGTTGAGACGCGGCTCGGCGCTGCCCGGCGTGTACACGGGCGGAGCCGGCGGGCCCGGGGCGGCCGGGTCCTTGGGGAACGGGGTGTCGGTCATGTCCGTGCCTCCCTCTCCCCCGCACCTCCGGCCGAGGCCACCGGGCAGCCGACGCGGTCGGCGAGATCCGGGCGCTCCTCGGCGAGTTGCCGGCAGAAGCCTTCCTGGGCGCTCTCGCCGGAGCGGCTGGTGCCGACGGCCCAGACGCTGCCGTCGGCCTCTTCCATCAGGAGCACCTTGGGCAGCGCCCGGGGCGGCGGGCCGGCGGTCACCTCTCCCGTACGGGCGTCGAAGACCCCTTCGTGGCACGGGCAGTACAGCTCGCCCTCGGCGCCCCGGTCCCTGCGCCACAGCACGGCGCAGGCGAGGTGGGTGCAGACGGCGGAGTAGCCGGCGAGGGTGCCGTCCTCCAGGCGGATCGCGACCGCGCGGTCCTCCTCCTCCGGGTAGCGGAAGGCGAGGGCCTCCCCCGGCGCCAGCCGGTCGGCGATCTTCTTCGGCTCGGGTGTGCCGTCGGCGTCCCCGTGACGGTGCAGGATGCCGCCGGCGACGCCGATGCCGCCGGCGGCCAGTCCGCCGGAGACGGTGGCGACGATCCGGAGGTAGTCGCGCCGGGTGGTGAGCGAGTCGGCGGCGATGCGGTCGTGCAGCGCCTCCTGGGCGGCGTCGGTCGCCACGGGGCCTTCGGTGGGGGGCTGTGCGGTGACGCTCATCGGACGTCCACTCCGTTGATCTCGACGACGGGAAGGCCGCCGGGGACCGGCCACCGGACCTTGTCGGCGGGGACGACCATCGCGACTCCGGTGGAGACGGTGGTGGAGCCGAAGGTGAAGGAGTCGGCGACCTGGACACCGGGGCGCTCGGCCCGCAGTTCGTCGAGGGTTCCGTAGAAGAGGGCGCCGGTGGGGCAGACGGTGGCGCACATCGGGGCGAGACCGTAGGCGGTGCGGTCGTAGCAGAGGTTGCACTTCATCTGCAGCTTCGCCTGGAGGTCGATCTTCGGGACGCCGAAGGGGCAGGCGTTGACGCAGTTGGCGCAGCCGATGCAGCGGGTGGTGTCGGCCTGCTGCACCACACCGTCGGGGGTGACCAGGATCGCGTCGGCGGGGCAGACCTGGGCGCACGGGGCGACCGGGTCCTCGCAGTGCATGCAGACCGTGGGAAGGGAGGCGACGGAGTGCCCCTCGTCGGGGTAGTCGAGATGGATCATCGACTTGCCGCGGTGCGAGTCGCATTCGCGACAGGCGGAGACGCACGCCTGGCAGCCGATGCAGCGCCCCGGGTCGATGAAGATCGTGCGGCCCATCATGAGCGGAGTCAGCTCCTCTCCGAGGTGCCACGGCCCTGCGGGGCCGTGGGGGGCAGGGGGTCGGTGCGCGAGACCCGGGTCTCCGGGTAGGCGAGCCGTCCGGGGGCGGTGGGCGGCTCGGGCACCTCGTCGATCCGTTCGGCGGCCTCGATCCGGGCGGCGCAGACCTTGTACTCCGGGATCTTGGAGCGGGGGTCGAGGGCGTCGACGGTCAGTGCGTTGGCCGCGGTGGGGACCGGCCAGTGGTATGGCACGAAGACGGTGTCGGGCCGGATCGCCTCGGTGACCAGGGCGGGGAAGACCCCGCTGCCGCGGCGGGTGACGACCCGGACGGGGTCGCCGGTGCGGAAGCCGTGGGAGGGGTGGACCTCGATCCAGGGGCGCGGGGTCTGTTCGACGAGGGCGCCCAGACGGCGGGTCTGGTTGCCGGAGAGGAAGTGGGCGACGGTGCGGCCGGTGGTGAGCGAGAGGGGGTACTCCTCGCTGTACGGGTCCATGGGCGGGTGCCATTCGACGACCTGCAGATGGATCTTGCCGTCCGGGTGGTAGGTCCTGCCGTCCTCGAAGAGGCGGGGGGTGCCCGGATGGTCGGTGGTGGGGCAGGGCCAGGCGATGCCGCCGGTCTCCTCCAGGCGTTCGTAGGTGATGCCGTAGTAGTCGTTGACCGTTCCGGCGGAGGCGACGCGGAGCTCTTCGAAGACGGAGCGGGAGTCGGGGAAGGCGAACTTGTCGCCCGCGCCGAGGCGCTTGGCGAGTTCGCAGATCACCCAGGTGTCGGTGCGGACTCCGGCGGGCGGTTCCTGGGCCTTGTTGTGCTTGACGACCCTGGCCTCGGCGTTGGCCATCACGCCTTCGTCCTCGGCCCACACGGTGACGGGGAGGACGACATGGGCGTTGGCGGCCGTCTCGGAGAGGAAGAAGTCGAACTGGGCGTGGAACTGGAGGGTGTCGTAGCCGTTCTTGACGGTCGCGTAGTGGGGGAGGGAGACGAAGGGGTTGTTGCAGATTCCGATCAGTCCGCGGATCTCCTGGCGCCGCATCTGCCAGACCATCTCCATCATGGAGGTGCCGGCGGGCGGGAGTTCGGACTCCTCGATGCCCCAGATCTCGCAGATCTGGCGGCGGTGCTCGGGGTTCGAGATCGACCGGCCGCCGGGCAGGAGGTCGGACTTCTGGCCGTGTTCGCGGCCGCCCTGACCGTTGCCCTGGCCGGTGATGGTGCCGTAGCCGGCGCCGGGTCTGCCGATGTTGCCGGTGGCGGCGCAGAGGTTGATGATCGTCAGGCAGTTCTCCACGCCCTGGGAGTGGTGCTCGACACCGCGGGCGTGCCAGGCCATGGCCCTGTCGGCGCCGGCGAACATCCGGGCGGTCCGCGCGATCTGTTCCTCGGGGACACCGCAGATCTCGGCGGACCGGGACGGCGGGTAGTCGGCGACGGTCTCCTTCACCTCGTCCCAGCCGGTGGTGTGGGCGGCGAGATAGGCCTCGTCGGTGAGGCCCTCGGCGACGATCACATGCAGGACGGCGTTGAAGAAGGCGGAGTCGGTGCCGGGTTTGAGGGCGACATGGAGGTCGGCGGTGCGGGCGATGGCCGTCTCGCGCGGGTCGACGACGATCAGCGTGGCGCCGCGGTCGCGGGCTCCCCACAGGTACTGCGTCATCACGGGGAAGCATTCGCCGACGTTGGATCCGGCGATGAGGAGGCAGTCGGTGAGGAGGATGTCGGAGAAGGGGTTGCCGGCCCGGTCGATGCCGAAGGCGAGCTTGTTGGCTCCGGCGGCGGAGACCATGCACAGACGCCCGTTGTAGTCGACGTGCTTCGACTTCAGGGCGACGCGGGCGAATTTGCCGACGAGGTACGTCTTCTCGGAGAAGAGGCTGGCCCCGCCGAGCAGACCGAAGGCGTCGTTGCCGTGCTCGCCCTGGATGCGGCGGATCTCGGAGACGGTGAAGTCCAGCGCCTCCTCCCAGCTCGCCTCGCGGAACGGCTCGTCGCGGCTGCGGCGCATGAGGGGGGTGGTGAGACGGTCGGGGTGGTTGACCTGCTGGTAGGCGTTGATGCCCTTGGGACAGAGCCGCATCCGGTTGATGTCGTGGTTGCGGGGCTCGACGCCGAAGACCTTGCCCGCGCGGTCGACGCGCAGGTACATGCCGCACTGCACGCCGCAGAAGCAGCAGTGGGTGGGGACGAGCGTCTCGCCGTTCTGATCGGCGTGCCAGCGGTCGGCGGGGATGCCTCCGGCGTCGCGGAAGGCGCGGGTGCCGGGTGGGGCGAGGGAGGGATCGAGCGGAAGGTGCTGCCGGCCCGCGTGCCGCTGGGTCACTTGTAGCCCTTCTTGACGTGAGTGAGGTAGGCGTTGCCGCGCAGGACGCGTTTGCAGCGGGGGCAGTACTCGGCCCCTTCGTCGAAGCCGAGGTCGAGGTCGCGCATGGTGCCCCGGAGGTTCTCGACGTAGGGGGCGGTGTCGATGGGTTCCCGGCAGCGGCGGCAGGCGAGGGCCTCTCCGTCCTCGCGGCGGGAGGTGTACTTGAACAGCTGCATACCGACGGCGGCCGGCCGCTGGACGATGTGGAAGAACTTGCCGAACGGGATGTAGATGAGGGTGAAGACCACCGAGACCATGTGCAGGATCGCCAGGAACTCGTAACCGCCCCCGTGCAGGAAGATCGACGAGAACGTGAGGAGGAGCCCGGTCACGGAGATGACGATCAGGGCGATCAGCGGGACCAGGTCGTAGGCGAAGCGCTGGCCGGTGATCGCGCCGCGGTCCTTCATCCGGCGCCACAGGAAGTACGAGGCGCCGGGGATGACGAGGACGGCGGCGATGTCGAGGCCGTGGAACATCAGCCAGCCGGCGATGTCCAGCGAGTCGAAGCCGAGGACCTTGAAGCCCCAGATCCGCATCTCGTAGCCGGGCCCTGAGCCGCTGCCGGAGGTGAAGGTGAACCAGCCCCAGGTGAGCGGGAAGGTGATCAGGGCCGCCAGGACGCAGCCCCAGAAGATCAGCTGATGGGCGGCCCAGCGGGCGTGGGAACGGGCGCCGAGGAACTTCTGGAAGCCGAGGTAGGTGACGATCATCTTCGGCAGGGCGGTGGGGGCGCGGCGGAAGTTGGCGGCCGAGAAGAAGGAGCGCCGGCCCTGGGTGAACAGGCGGCGGGCGCCGGGGGCGGAGATCCAGACGGTGTACCGGTAGGCGACGCCGAAGGCGAGGAAGACGGTGGCGACGGCGTACGGAAGGAGGGCCGAGTCGAAGTCGCGCAGGAACCTGCTGCCGAGGACGATCGCGAGGATCAGCAGGGCGGAGACGGCGGTGCCGGTGAGCGCGGCCCGGCGGCGCACGGCTGCGGGGGTCTGGACAACGGGCGCGGGGGCCTGCGGTGGCTCGGTCACCCGGTCACGGTAGGGCCGTATGCCCGATATCAACCTGTTTTATGAGGCGGGTGGGTGAGCGTGTCGCTCAGGTGCTCGGATGGCCTTCGGGCCGTTGGGGCCGGGAGATCGCACGGACTTCGGCGATCCGCTCCGACACCAGGCCCCCCGGTTCTGCTCTGCTGGAGCGCATGACGCAACCGTTCCTGCCCCTGGTCTCGCGTGCGCGTGACGAGGCGCACCGTGCCGCCACCCCGCTCGAGCTGTTCTTCGACCTCTGCTTCGTCGTGGCCGTCGCCCAGGCCGGCGCCGAACTCGTGCACGCCGTCACCGAGGGCCATTCCGGCGACGGGGTCGTCAACTACGCGATGATCTTCTTCGCGATCTGGTGGGCCTGGATGAACTTCACCTGGTTCGCCTCCGCCTACGACAACGACGACGTGCCCTACCGCGTCGTCACCCTCGTCCAGATCGCCGGCGTCCTCCTCCTCGCCGCCGGTGTCTCCCGCGCCTTCCAGGACCACGAGTTCTTCGTCGTCTGGCTCGGCTACGTCGTCATGCGGCTCGCGCTGGCCACCCAGTGGCTCCGCGCCGCCCATCACGCCACCGACCCCGCGGAACGCGGGATGTGCCGGCGGTACGCGGCCGGGGTCGCCCTCTGCCAGATCGGCTGGACCGCCCTGCTCCTCGCGCCCGAGGGCGCCCGCCCCTGGGTCTTCCTCGGCATGGCCCTCGCCGAGATGTGCGTACCGCTGTACGCGGAGAAGGACGTCACCACCCACTGGCATCCGCACCACATCGCCGAGCGCTACGGTCTGTTCACGATCATCGTGCTCGGTGAGACGATCGCGGCGGCGACCGTCGCCGTCCAGTCCGGCGTCCGCGAGAACGACGCCCTGGGCGAGCTGCTCCCCATCGCCGCCGGTGGGCTGCTCATCGTCTTCGCCGCCTGGTGGATCTACTTCGCCGTCCCCGCCCACCACCGCCTCACCTCCAACCGCGAGGGCTTCCTGTGGGGTTACGGCCACTATCTGATCTTCGCGTCCGCCGCCGCCATCGGAGCCGGCATCGAGATCGCCGTCGAGCAGGCCGTGGGCAAGGCACATGTCTCCACCCTCGCCGCGTCCTCGGCCGTGACGATCCCCGCCGCCGTCTTCTTCCTCTCCGTGTGGGCGCTGCACGCCCGCTACTTCAAGGTCGGCATCGCCCAGCAACTCGTCCTGCCGGCCTCGTCGTTCCTGATCCTGATGTGCACGTTCGCCGGCCGCTGGGCGGTCCCCGCGGCCGGGCTGGTCGCGGCGGTGACGGTGGCGCTCGGTGTGACGCTGGCCGCCCGGAACCCCGTCTCGCGCGCGGCCGCGTAGGCGAAGGCCCCGGGCGCCGGAGCCGACGGGCGTGGTACGCAAGGGCCATGACGAAGCACGACGCACTCACGGACGTGACCGGCCTCCGGGTCGGCCACGCGCGCGTGGCCGGGCCGACCGCACTCAGCGGCACCACCGTCGTCCTCGCCCCGGAGGGCGGGGCCGTGGCCGGCGTGGACGTACGGGGCGGGGGCCCCGGCACCCGCGAGACCGACGCGCTCGACCCGCGCAACGTCGTCCAGCGGATCGAGGCCGTGGTCCTGACCGGCGGCAGCGCGTACGGCCTGGACTCGGCGGCCGGGGTGATGGCCTGGCTGGAGGAGCGGGGCCGGGGGGTGCGGGTGGGACCCGACCCCTCGCACGTGGTCCCGGTGGTCCCCGCCGCCTGCGTCTTCGACCTGGGCCGCGGCGGGGACTTCACCGCCCGCCCGGACGCGGCCACGGGGCGCGCGGCCGTGGAGGCGGCCGCCGCCACGGAGCTCCACGCGCGCGTGGAGACCGGCGCGGTCGGCGCCGGCACCGGAGCTGTCGTCGGTGGGCTCAAGGGCGGGATCGGTACGGCGAGCACGGTCCTGGGCTCGGGCATCACCGTCGGCGCCCTGGTCGTCGTCAACGCGGTGGGCTCGGCCGTCGATCCGGAGACGGGCGTGCTGTACGGGCGGTACTTCCAGGGCCGCCCGGAGTATCCGGAGCCGGCCGTCCACGCGGCGGCGCGGGCGCGTCTCGCCGAGGCGCAGGCGACTCACGCGGCGCCGCCCCTGAACACCACGCTCGCGGTCGTCGCCACGGACGCCGTCCTCACCCGCGCGCAGGCGCAGAAGCTCGCGGGTACGGCGCACGACGGCATCGCGCGGGCCGTCCGCCCCGTGCATCTCCTCAACGACGGGGACACCGTCTTCGCCCTCGCGACCGGGGAGCGGGAGCTGCCCGACGAGGCGGGGCCGCTCGCCCTGAACGACATCCTCGCGGCGGGCGCGGACACCGTGACCCGGGCGATCGTACGGGCGGTCCTGGAGACGGCCGAGGGCGTGTCGGGGCCGGGCGGGGACTTTCCGGCGTACCAGGAGCTGTACGGCGGTGCTGCGGCCGCCGACTCCCGTCGGCCTGAGGGCAGTTGACGCCGACGGCAAGGGGCGCGCGGGAACTTCGCGTACGCCCCCGCCGTTTTCCCGAACGCCGGACACGATGTCAGACCCAGGCACTACGTTAAGCAAGCACCAAGTGACATGCGGCGACGGCCTGGAGACCCTCTTGAACGATCCGCGGGATCCTCACGATCCGTACGAGACGACCGAGACGCACGTTGAGCGGCTCCTCGGCCGGGCGCTCAACTCCTTCGATCTGCCCGACACGACGGTCGAGCGCCTGGAGACGGCGCTCGCCCACTCCAGCGCGCTGCACTCCTCGCACCACAGCGCGTCGCTGCACCGCTCCACGTACCGCCACACCTATCTGCTCGCCGACGGCACGGCCCTGACCCTGTGGGAGCTGGCCCACAACGCCGGCCGGGACGGGTCCGAGCACCACGAGCTGTACGCGGAGGAGGCCGAGGCCCGGCTCGCCGCGTCGCGGCTGCCGACCGGTCTGGACCCGGGCTGGGACGTCGAGCGCGCGGACGGGCTCGACCTCGACCTCGACGACGACGGCGACGGCGACGGCGACCTGGAGTCGCTGAGCGCGTTGCTGGTCCGGCCGATACCGGCCCAGCCCCGGATGTACGTCTCGGACAACTCCGCGGACCACGCGCGCCGGGTGCTGCGGCGCGCGGAGAACGCGGACCGGCCCGGCGAGGCGACGGCGCGGCGGCTGCGGCTGGCGTTCGCGCACCACATCACGCAGGCGTTCGGCCGCCTGTGCCCGGTGGAGAGCGGCCGGGGTGCCGGATTCACGCTCTACGAGCACGCGTTCCTGCTGCTCGACGGCAGCGAGCTGAGCCTGTGGGAGGTCGAGCACACGGCGACCCCGGACGGCCGCCACATGTGCGAGGTGTACGAGGACGAGCGGGCGGCGCGCGACGCGATGGAGCACCGGTCGCGGGTGCGCTGACGGGAGCGGAGCACCGGCCACCGCGCGCATGGCCCGGTCGGCGGGACAGGGGTTCGTCGCGCGGGCGGCCGGGGCCGGGAACTCCTCGTCCCAGCCGCCCGTGCGGGCGGCTGGGACGCGTGGAGGTCGACGGCCTCGGCGGTCCGGCCCGACCCCGCTCGGCGCGGGGTTCGTCGAACCCTGTCCGAGAAGCCCGGACGGGTCAGGCCGCCACGGCCACCTTCGTGTCGGTCCCGGCCGTCGCCGGCTTCTCGCCGGGGGCGGCCTCGGGGGCCGGCCTGCGTGCGCCCTTGAGAAGGACGACCAGGGCGGCGCTGACGAGTGTGCCCGCCACGATCGCGACCAGGTAGAGCAGCGGGTTGCCGATCAGCGGGATCACGAAGATGCCGCCGTGCGGGGCCCGCAGGGTGCACTCGAAGAGCATCGACAGGGCGCCGGTGACCGCCCCGCCCGCCATCGCCGACGGAATGACCCGCAGCGGATCGGCCGCGGCGAACGGGATGGCACCCTCGCTGATGAACGAGGCCCCCAGGACCCAGGCGGCCTTGCCGTTCTCCCGCTCGGTCTTGGTGAACAGCTTCCCGCGCACGGTCGTGGCGAGCGCCATCGCGAGCGGCGGGACCATTCCGGCGGCCATCACGGCGGCCATGACCTTGAGGGAGCCCTCGTTGGGGTTGGCGAGGCCGCCCACGGCGAAGGCGTACGCGACCTTGTTGACGGGGCCGCCGAGGTCGAAGCACATCATCAGACCGAGGATCACGCCCAGGATGATCGCGTTGGCGCCGGAGAGGCCGGACAACCAGTCGGTCAGGGCCTTCTGAAGGCTTGCGATCGGCTTGCCGATCACCAGGAACATCAGGAAGCCGACGACGATCGAGGACAGCAGCGGGATCACGACCACGGGCATGATGCCCCGCAGAGCGGCGGGCACCTTCACCTTCTGGATGGCGAGGACCGTGCCGCCGGCGATCAGACCCGCGGCGAGACCGCCGAGGAAGCCGGCGTTGATGGTGAGCGCGATGGCACCGCCGACGAAGCCGGGGACGAGACCGGGGCGGTCGGCCATGCCGTAGGCGATGTAACCGGCGAGGACCGGGACGAGGAAGCCGAACGCGAGGCCGCCGATCTGGAACATCAGGGCGGCCCAGCTGTCGGCCTGTCCCCAGGCGAAGTACTCGGCGACGGAGGGGGCCTTGTCGATGTCCCAGCCGCCGATGGCGAAGCCGAGGGCGATGAGGAGACCGCCGGCGGCGACGAACGGGACCATGTAACTGACGCCCGACATCAGCCACTTGCGGAGCTTGGTGCCGTAGCCCTCGTGGGGCTCGCCCACGTTCTCGACGGGGGTGCCCCGCTTCGCGGGGGCGGTGACCTCGCCGCGCGCGGCCTTCTCCTTGACCTCGGCGATCAGTTCGGCGGGCCGGTTGATGCCGGCCTTGACGCCGACGTCGACGGTGGGCTTCCCGGCGAACCGCTCCTTGTCCCGGACGGGCACGTCGTGCGCGAAGATCACGCCGTCGGCCGCGGCGATGACGGCGGGGTCGAGCCGGGTGAACCCGGCGGACCCCTGCGTCTCGACGACGACCTCGGCCCCGGCGGCCGGGCCGGCCTTCTCCAGGGACTCGGCGGCCATGTAGGTGTGGGCGATACCGGTGGGGCAGGAGGTGACGGCCACGATCCGGAAGACCGGCGCGGCCCTGTCACCGGTGGCTTCCGCCGACTCCCCGGCGGACGGAGAGGCCGCGGCGCCCGGGGAGACCGGGGACGCCGGGGCCGACCCGTCGGCGGCAGGCGCCTTGCCCGACCCGTCGGCGGGCGCCTTGCCCGCGCCGCCGGGGGCGGCCCCGGCGGCGCCACCCGGCGCGGCCGTCGCGCCCTCCTCCGCACCGGCCGTGGGCTCCTCGGCGGAGGCGAGCTCCGTGGCAGGCGCCGAGACGGGAGTCGTGGCGGGCTCCGAGGCGGACCCCGTGGCAGGCGCCTGTCCGGCCGCGCCGCTGATCGCCGCCCCTCCCGGGGCGGAGTCGCCCGCGATCAGCGCCGCCGCCTCCGCCGCCGAGGTCGCCCCGCGCAGCGCTCCCGTGAACTCCTCGTTCATCAGCTGGCGGGCCAGGGAGGAGAGGATCGTCAGGTGGGCGTCGTCGGCGCCCGCCGGGGCCGCGATCAGGAAGATCAGGTCCGCCGGGCCGTCCGGAGCACCGAAGTCGACACCTTCGGGCGAGCGGCCGAAGGCCAGGGTCGGCTCGGTGACGTGCGCGCTGCGGCAGTGCGGGATGCCTATGCCGCCGTCCAGGCCGGTCGGCATCTGGGCCTCGCGGGCGGCGACGTCCGCCAGGAAGCCGTCGAGGTCGGTCACCCGGCCCAGCGCGACCATGCGCTCCGCGAGCGAGCGGGCCGCCGCTTCCTTGGTGCCGGCGGACAGGTCGAGATCGACCAGGTCCGCGGTGATCATCTTGCTCATCGCGGGCTCCCTTGCTCGCTGAGTACTCGGTCGAGGGGTACGTCCGCGGTCACGGTGACCGCCGACGGGTTCAGATCGGCAGGCGTCGGCATCTCGCTGCCCGGCAGCTGGACCGCCGCGGCGCCGTGCGCCACCGCCGCCGCCAGGGCGTCGGGGCCTTCGCCGCCCGCCGCGAGGAATCCGGCCAGGGAGGCGTCGCCCGCGCCCACGTTGGAGCGGACCGCCTCCACGGACGCCGTGCCGAACCAGGTGCCGGTGTCCGACACCAGCAGCTGGCCGTCCGCGCCCAGGCTCGCGAGCACCGCGCCCGCGCCCCGCTCCCGCAGCTCCTCCGCCGCCTTCACGGCGTCCCCGACGGTGGCCAGCGGCCGGCCCACGGCCTCCGCCAGCTCCTCCACGTTCGGCTTGACGACGTCCGGCCGGGCGGCGAGCGCCGCGAGGAGCGAGGGCCCGGAGGTGTCGAGCGCGATCCGGGCACCCGCGCCGTGCGCGCGGGTGACCAGCTCGGCGTACCACTCGGGCGCGAGGCCGCGCGGCAGGCTGCCGCAGCAGGCGATCCAGTCCGCGGCGGGCGAGTACGCGCCGACCGTGGCGAGGATCGTCTCGGACTCCTCCGCGCTCAGCTCCGGGCCGGGCGCGTTGACCTTGGTCAGCGTCCCGTCCGGTTCGGCGAGGGCGATGTTGGAACGGGTGTGTCCGGCGACCGGCACCGGGGCGACCTCGATCCCCTGTCCGGCGAGGAGCTGGGCGACCAGCGCGCCGGGGGCTCCGCCGAGCGGGACGACGGCGACCGTACGGTGCCCGGCGGCGGCCACGGCCCGGGAGACGTTGACGCCCTTGCCGCCGGGGTCCATCCGCTCGGCGGAGGCGCGGAGCACCTCGCCGCGGTCCAGGGCCGGTACTTCGTACGTCCGGTCCAGCGACGGGTTGGGGGTGACGGTGAGGATCATGCGCGTACGACTTCCGTTCCCGCGGCCTCGATCGCCGCGGCGTCCTCGGGGCTGAGCCCGCTGTCTGTGATGAGCAGGTCGACGTCGGCGAGGTCTCCGAAGCGGGCGAAGTGCTCCTGACCGTGCTTGGCCGAGTCGGCGAGCAGCACGACCCTGCGGGCGGAGGCGACGACGGCCCGCTTGACGGCGGCCTCGGCGAGGTCGGGGGTGGTGAGTCCGTGTTCGGGCGAGAAGCCGTTGGCGCCGAGGAAGGCGACATCGGCGCGGATCTCTCCGTACGCCCGCAGCGCCCACGCGTCGACGGCGGCCCGGGTACGGTGCCGGACGCGCCCGCCGACGAGGTGGAGATCGATGCCGGGGTGGTCGGCGAGGCGGGCGGCGACGGGCAGGGCGTGGGTGACGACGGTGAGCCCGCAGTCGAGGGGGACGTCGGCGGCGAGCCGGGCGACGGTGGTTCCCGCGTCGAGGACCACGCTGCCCGCCTCGGGCAGTTCACCGAGGGCGGCCCGGACGATCCTGTCCTTCTCGTCGGCGGCGGTGGACTCGCGTTCGGCGAGGTCGGGCTCGAAGTCGAGCCGCCCGGCCGGTATCGCGCCGCCGTGCACCCTGCGGACGAGTCCGGCCCGGTCGAGGGCCTTCAGGTCGCGCCGTACGGTCTCCGCGGTGACCTGGAACTCCTCGGCGAGGGAGAGGACGTCGACGCGTCCGCTCTCGCGGGCGAGCCGCACGATCTCCTGCTGTCGCTCGGGTGCGTACATGTGGCTTTACGTCCGTTCCATGCCCGAACCTGTGGTTTCACCGGCAGGCTACGCCCACGCGTCGGCAAAGTAAACACACTCGGGCATACGGACGGACGTGATCGGGCAGGGGACGGACACGGAGGAGGGCGGACGGCAGAAGACCCGGGTCCTGGGACCCGGGTCTTGTCGATGCCTCACCCGGCCGGTACCGACCGGCCGACCACCGGCCAGCGACCGGCAGACCGGCTCAGTGGGTGAGCGCCGGCTCCTTCGCGAGCTCCTCCACCGGCTCACCCTCCACCGGCTCGCCCTCCACCGCTTCCGCACCCTCCATGTGCTGCTTCGGCTTCGCCGGCAGGGCGAACATCACCAGGAAGATCGCGACGAGCACCGCCACCACCCACCCCAGCGCGTTCTGGAACGCGTCCGCGAACGCCGTCCCGATCTCGCCCGGAGCCCCCGCCAGACGCTCCTCGTCGATCACCCCGTAGAAGACCACCGACACCAGCCCCAGTCCGAGCGCGTTGCCCATCTGCCCGGTCGTGTTGATGAGACCCGACGCCGAGCCGGCGTGCTCCCTCGGAACGTCCGACAGCACCGCGTCCGTCAGCGGGGCGACGATCAGCCCCATGCCCAGGCCCATGATCACGAGGGGCGCGATCATCTGCCAGGAGTGGATGGAGGTGCCGTACCGGCCGGCCTCCCAGAGGTAGAGCAGCACACCCGCCGCCATCGTCAGCGCGCCCGCCTGCAGCACCTTCCGGCCGAAGCGGGGCACCAGCTTCTGCACCGAGAGGCCCGCCGCCACCGAGACGGCGATCGAGAACGGCACCCCGGTCAGACCTGCCTTGAGCGGGCTCCAGCCGAGCCCGATCTGCATGTACAGCGTCCAGACCAGGAAGAAGATGCCCATCACGACTCCGAAGGTCAGCTGCACCGCGATACCGGCCGCGAAGCTCTTCACCTTGAACAGCGACAGCTCGACCAGCGGGGAACCGTCCTTCCTCGTCTTGTACTTCTCGTACACGACGAGGGCGCCGAACACGACGAGGCTGCCGGCCATGCACAGGTGACCCCACAGCGGCCAGTCCAGCTCGCGGCCGCGCGTCAGCGGGTAGATCAGCATCAGCAGCGCGAGGGTGACGAGCAGGACGCCGACCAGGTCGAGGCGGAGCGCCTTGGGTGCCTTGGACTCGGTGATGAACTTGCGGCCCAGGATCAGGCCCGCGATGCCGACCGGCAGGTTGATCAGGAAGATCGGCCGCCACTCCAGGCCGAAGAGGTTCCACTGCGTCAGGAGCGCGCCGAGCAGCGGCCCCGACACGGCGCCCAGACCGATGATCGCGCCGAACATCCCGAAGACCTTGCCGCGCTCGTGGGCGGGGAAGGTGACGTGGACGATCGACAGGACCTGCGGCACCATCATCGCCGCCGCCGCGCCCTGGAGGAGGCGGGAGGCGACCAGCATCTCCGGGCTCGCGGCGAAGCCGCAGAGCGCGGAGGCGAGGGTGAAGCCCGCCGTGCCGAGGAGGAACAGCCGCTTGCGGCCGTAGATGTCACCGAGGCGACCACCGGTGATCAGGCCGGCGGCGAACGCGAGGGCGTACCCGGCGGTGATCCACTGGATGGCCCCGAACGAGGCGCCGAGGTCGCGCTCGATGCTCGGGATCGCGATGTTGACGATCGTGGCGTCGACCAGGTCCATGAAGGCGGCGGTCATGACGATGGCGAGGGCGATCCATCGCCTGCGGTCGGTGCCGGGTCCGGCGGCGTCGTGTGAACTCATAGGAAGAAGGTAGAAGTGATATAGGTCAGGTCGTGTCCTACATGGACGGCATTCTGGTTCCCATGACGGACACTCCCGCACGACTGCTGAATCTGCTGTCTCTCCTCCAGACGCCGCGCGAGTGGCCCGGCAGCGAGCTGGCCGAGCGGCTCGAGGTCTCGCCGCGCACGATCCGCCGGGACATCGACCGGCTGAGGGAGCTGGGTTACCCGGTCGAGGCGTCGAAGGGCGCGGTGGGCGGGTACCGCCTGGTGGCCGGTACGGCCATGCCCCCGCTGCTCCTCGACGACGAGGAGGCCGTGGCGATCGCGGTGGGTCTGCGGGCGGGCGCGGGCCATGCGATCGAGGGGGTGGAGGAGGCGTCGGTACGGGCTCTGGCGAAGCTGGAGCAAGTACTGCCGTCCCGGCTGCGGCACCGGGTCTCCACACTGCAGAACGCGACGATCCCGCTGACCCGGGGCGATGGGGCGACGGTCGCCCCGTCGACGCTGACGGCCCTCGCGGGGGCGGTGACGGGACAGGAGAGACTGCGCTTCGGCTACCGCGCCGGGGACGGCACGGAGTCGAAGCGGCTCGTGGAGCCGTACCGGCTCGTGTCGACCGGGCGACGCTGGTATCTCGTCGCGTACGACATGGGACGCGAGGACTGGCGTACGTTCCGGGTCGACCGGGTGAGCGACCCGTTCGCCACGGGCGCCCGTTTCGCACCGCGCGAGCTGCCCGCGGGCGGGGCGGCGGAGTTCATGACCCGCTCGATGGCGCGAGCTCAGCCGGAGTTCGACCTGGAGGTCGCCTTCGCCGCCCCCGCCGAGTTCGTCGCGGCCCGGCTCCCCGCGCACCTGTCACCCACCGCCACGGGCCCGGACACCTGCCGCCTGCGCTCCCGTACGGCAGACTCCGTCGAATGGCTCGCGCTCCGGCTGGCCCTGGTCGACTGCGACTTCACGGTCCACGCGCCGGACGCCCTGGTCACGTACGTGAGGGACCTCGCGGCCCGCCTGGCGTCGTCGGTCGACTGAGTCGTCGGCGAGGCGGGCGCGGAAGCGGAGGCCGAGGCCCCGGTCTGCCGGCCGCTCCAGGGCCTGTCCGGCGGGTCGGGGCCGGACAGGCCTCAGGCCACCGCGTCGAATCCGGTGTCGCGGGCCATCTTCTTCAGTTCCAGCAGGGCGTGCTTCTCGATCTGGCGGATGCGCTCGCGCGTCAGGCCGTGCTCCTTGCCGACCTCCGTCAGCGTGCGCTCCCGGCCGTCCTCGATGCCGTACCGCATCCGGATGATCGAGGCCGTGCGGTGATCGAGCTTGTCGATCAGGTCGTCGAGCTCCTCGCTGCGCAGCAGCGTGAGCACCGACTGCTCGGGCGAGATCGCCGAGGTGTCCTCCAGCAGGTCGCCGAACTGCGTCTCGCCCTCGTCGTCGACCGACATGTTCAGCGAGACCGGGTCCCGCGCCCAGTCGAGAACGTCCACGACGCGCGCCGGCGTCGAGCCGAGCTCCGACGCGATCTCCGCCGGCTCCGGCTCACGGCCGTTCTCCCGGTTGAACTCGCGCTGCACGCGCCGGATCCGTCCCAGCTCCTCCACCAGGTGGACGGGGAGCCGGATCGTGCGCGACTGGTCGGCTATGGACCGCGTGATGGCCTGCCGGATCCACCACGTGGCGTACGTGGAGAACTTGAAGCCCTTGGCGTAGTCGAACTTCTCGACCGCGCGCACCAGGCCGGCGTTGCCTTCCTGGATCAGGTCGAGCAGCGGCAGTCCGCTGCGCGGATAGCGCCGGGCCACGGCGACGACGAGGCGGAGGTTGGACTTGATGAAGAGGTCCTTGGCACGCTCGCCTGCGGCGACGAGTGCCTCGAGCTCCTCGCGGGACGCTCCGGCCGCGTCGCTCTCGATCTCTCCGTCGAGGATCTGCTGCGCGTAGACGCCCGCCTCGATGTCCTGGGAGAGTTCGACCTCCTTGGCTGCGTCGAGCAGCGGCGTGCGGGCGATCTCGTCGAGGTACATGCCGACCAGGTCGCGGTCGGCGATCTCCCCGCCCACGGCGCGAACGCTGCTTGCCCTCGAGCTGCTGCCGCTGGAGGCGGACGAACGACGGGCGACGGCACGGGTTGCCATGCGTGCTCCCTTGCTGAGTAGGTTGCGACACCCTTTCGGGTGCCCTGCATCCGACGGAAACAACGACTGGAATCGGGACAGAATTCCCACGCACCGCATCGATTTTCGCGATCATGCAGTACCCTGTCGCGCCGCCGGGGCGCTCGCATGGCGCCGGAGCGCAGAGAGGTGCAGGTCAACCGGCCACGAAGGCCGGCCGCCGCGCCCGCCGGTGGGAGAACCGTCGCGTCCGCTCCGCCCGTGAAGACGACACCCGCCCTCTTCTGGCTGCTCCGCGCCGATCCCCGCGCGGGCGGGTCGGCCGAGCTGCGCCGAGCCGGTCAGCCGAACTGCACCGAGCGCTTGGCGAGCCCCATCCAGAACCCGTCGATGACGCTCCGGCCACCGTCCAGGTCCCCCGCCGCGTCCGCGGCGCCCAGTGTCACGAAGAGTGGCGCGAAGTGCTCGGTGCGCGGGTGGGCGAGGCGGCCGGCCGGGGACGTGTGCGCGAAGTCGAGCAGCGCGTCGACGTCCCGGGCCTCCAGGGCCCGGCGGCCCCAGTCGTCGAACTCCGCCGACCAGCCCGGCACCCCACCGCCGACGTGCCGCAGGGCCGCCAGGTTGTGGGTGAAGAAGCCGCTGCCCACGATCAGCACCCCTTCGTCACGGAGAGGCGCGAGCCTGCGCCCGATGTCCATCAGCTTCGCCGGGTCGAGGGTGGGCAGGGACATCTGGAGTACGGGAATGCCGGCGTCCGGGAACATCTCCACCAGCGGTACGTACGCGCCGTGGTCGAGGCCCCGGTCGGCGATGTCCTGCACCGGCGTCCCGGGCCCGCGCAGCAGTTTGCGGACGGACGCGGCGAGCGCGGGCGCGCCGGGGGCCGGGTAGCGCACGCGGTAGTAGTGCTCGGGGAAGCCCCAGAAGTCGTACACGAGCGGCACGGTCTCGGTGGCGCCGAGGGCGAGCGGCGCCTCCTCCCAGTGGGCGGAGACCATCAGGATCGCCTTGGGCCGGGGCAGCGCGGCCGACCAGGCGGCGAGCTCACCGGGCCAGACGGGGTCGTCGGCGAGCGGCGGGGCGCCGTGCGAGAGGTAGAGGGCGGGCATCCGTTCGAGCGTGGCGTCCATGACGACCGCCTCCCAGAAGTCTGCAAGCGCCGAGTGCCGAGTGCCGAGCACAAGGTGCTTTAAGTTTCAAGCTCATCTGACATGACAACCTTAGCGCCATGTAGTTCAACTTTCAAGGATGAGTCGTAGGATAGATACATGACCAACGCATCCAACGGCGAGCCCCGCTGGCTCAGCGACGAGGAGCAGGGCGTCTGGCGCGCATACCTCCACGCCACCACCCTCCTCGAAGACCACCTCGACCGCCAGCTCCAACGCGACGCCGGGATGCCGCACATCTATTACGGACTGCTCGTCCAGCTCTCCCAGGCGCCCCGGCGGCGACTGCGGATGACCGAGCTGGCCAAGGGCGCCAAGATCACCCGCTCCCGGCTCTCGCACGCGGTGGCCCGCTTGGAGAAGAACGGCTGGGTCGTGCGCGAGGAGTGCCCCTCCGACAAGCGCGGACAGTTCGCGCACCTGACGGACGAGGGCTTCGCGGTCCTGGAGCGGACCGCGCCCGGCCATGTCGCCGCCGTGCGGCAGGCGATGTTCGACCGGCTCACACCGCGGCAGGTGGAGCAGCTCGGGGAGATCATGCGGGTGATGGCGGAGGGCCTGCAGCCCTCGGACCCGGACGCGGACCTGCCCTGGCTCCGCTGAGGAACCAGGGCAGGCAGCGCCGTACGGGAAGGACGGGAAGGTCGTACGGGGACGTCGTACGGGTACGTCCTACGAGAACGTCGTCACGGGTACGTCCTACGCGAAGGTCGTGCGGGGACGTCGTACGGCCGGGCTCAGTGCGCGATGACGGGGATCTTCACCTCGTCCTCGACGCCCTCGCCGGCACCGGAGCCGGACCCGGCGACCGCCCCGGCCCCCGGCTTCCCGGTGTTGATGAAGGTGACGGCGATCGCGGCCGAGACGACCAGGATGCCGACCGCCCACCAGATGGCCGCCGCGTAGCCCTCGACCATGCCCTGGAGCTGGAGCAGCTTCTGGGCGGCCGGGGTGGTGGCGCCGGCCGCGTTGTCGGTGAGGAACGCGGTCGTGGCCGAGGCGGCGATGGTGTTGAGCAGTGCCGTACCGATGGCGCCGCCGACCTGCTGCGAGGTGTTGACCATCGCGGAGGCCACACCGGCGTCCCGCGGGTCCACGCCGTGCGTCGCCAGCGACATCGCCGGCATGAACGCCGTACCCATGCCGAGGCCGAGCAGGAGCTGCGCGGGCAGGATCAGACCGGCGTAGGAGGTACCGATCTCCAGCTGCGTGAGCAGCAGCATGCCGACGCCCGCGGTCAGGAAGCCGGGGCCCATCAGCCAGCGCGGGGGGACCCGCGTCATCAGCCGCGTACCGATCTGGGTGGAGCCGACGATCATGCCCGCGATCATCGGGAGGAACGCGAAGCCCGTCCTGACCGGCGAGTACCCCTTCACGATCTGGAGGTAGTACGTCAGGAAGAGGAACAGGCCGAACATCGCGATGACGGCGAGACCGAGGGAGAGGTAGACACCGCCGCGGTTGCGCTCGGTCAGGACGCGCAGAGGCAGCAGCGGGGACTTCACCTTCGCCTCGGTGAGCACGAACGCGGCGAGCAGCACGGCCGAGCCGACGAAGAGACCGATGGTCGTGGCGTCGGACCAGCCCGCGGACTCGGCGCGGGTGAAGCCGTAGACGAGCGTGACCAGACCCAGCGTGGACAGGACGACGCCCGGGATGTCGAGCGGCGAGCGGTTGCGGCCGCCGGCCGGCTCACGGATCACGAAGTACGCGCCGACGGCGGCGACGATCGCGAAGGGGATGTTGACGAAGAAGGTCCAGCGCCAGTCGAGGTACTCGGTCAGGAAGCCGCCGAGGATCAGACCCACGGCGCCACCGCCACCGGCGATCGCTCCGTAGATGCCGAAGGCCTTGGCGCGCTCCTTGGCGTCGGTGAACATCACCGCGAGCAGGGACAGCGCGGCCGGCGCGAGCAGCGCGCCGAAGGCACCCTGGAGCGCGCGGGCGCCCAGCATCATCGCCTCGCCGGTCGCGGCCCCGCCGAGCGCGGAGGCGGCGGCGAAGCCGATCAGGCCCACGACGAAGGTCCGCTTACGGCCCCACAGGTCGGCTATGCGGCCGCCGAAGAGCAGCAGACCGCCGAAGGCGAGGGCGTAGGCGGTGATGACCCACTGCCGGTTGCCGTCCGAGATCCCCAGGTCCTGCTGGGCGGAGGGCAGCGCGATGTTCACGATCGTCGCGTCGAGCACGACCATCAGCTGGGCGAGAGCGATGAAGACCAGCGCTTTCCAGCGCCTGGGATCTGTTTCGGACATGGGGGTAGCCACCTCTTGGTGCGTAAAGGAGAAAAACGGACGTACTAAGTAAGGAAGTCGAGGAAGTCGAGGAAGTCGAGGAAGTCGACGTCGACGGGGTTACGGGACGGTCGGCTGTGACGGGAAGGTCGGCTCGGGGTCACGACGGACGGCTCGGGTCACGACGGGCGGGGGTCACCGCCCCGCAGATCCTCCAAAGTGGCGGCCGAGCCGGGCAGCACGGAGCGCGCGGGCGCTTCGAGGCCGTCCAGGAACAGCTGCAGATGACGGTGGACGAAACGGTCCATGTTCAGGCAGGCGGTGCCCGGGAGCGGGCGGGTGAGCTGGGAGAGCGCCACCATCAGATCCCCGACGCCGACGTCGGCGCGCAGCCTGCCCGCCCGCTGCGCGCGGCCGACGAGATCCTGGACGGCCTCCTCCAACCGCACGCGCTCGGCGTCCAGTTCGGGGTGGTCCTTGTCGAACGTGCCGTCGAGCATCGGGCACAGGGCGCCGATCCGCTCGTCGGCGGCGGCGTGGGTGAAGCGGCGCAGCGCCGCGAAGGTGTCGGCCTCCTCCGCGACCGCCCGCTCCGCCAGCTCGGTGGTGCGGGACATGACGGAGACGACGACCTCCCGGATCAGCTCGGAACGGTCCGGGAAGTTGCGGTAGAGCGTGGCGTTCCCGACGCCGGCGCGGCGCGCGATCTCGTCCAGGGGCACGTGCGGGCCGAACTCGACGAACATCTCGCGGGCCGCGGCCACGATCCGCTCACGGTTGCGCAGGGCATCGGCCCGCGGGCGCGGGGCGCGGCGAACGGGTGCGGTGTCGGCGGTGCTGGTGCTCACGCCACGGCCTCCTCAGACGATCTCGGCGACGGTCGCCGCCAACAGTCGCTGTTGACGGTTGCCGTCGATCCGGGGACTGACTCCCCACTTGCTCGGACACGGGCTTAAACGGGGAGGGAGTCCCCGGTTATTTCCCGCTCGCGCTGTGACCTGGGTCACGTATGCCCGTGCGACCGAAATACCCACGATCGGGCCACCCGGCGCGCGCCCCCGCACCTCCCGCCACAGGCTGATCGAACAGCGCGGTACGGATCACCCGCGGAACGGATCCTCAGGGAGGCGACCGTATGCAGCAGCCCAGCCGGCGGATACGCAGACCCGTCACCCTGGCCGCGGCGGCGGCCCTCGCGCTCGCCGCTCTGGCCTCCGCCAGCACGAACCTGCCCGGGCCGGCTCCGGCCTCCGCGGGCCCCGTGGCCACCACTCCCGGGAACGCGCCGCTCGGGCCGTGCCGGATCGCTACGACGATGGGTGTGCAGATGTCGGAGGGGCTGCCCACCGCCCCCGGATACGCCCGCTCCACGGGCCGCCTCAGGGCCCTCAACCTGATGATCGACTTCCCGGACGCGCTCGGCGAGGGCACGGCGCTCGGCCGGTACGACGAGTTCTTCCCCCAGACCACCGACTGGTTCCGCACCAGCTCCTACGGACGGCTCCGCTACCACCCCGAGACCCCGATACGCGACTGGCTGCGGATGCCGAAGCCGTTCTCCTCGTACGGGATAGAGCGCGGCGCACCGTACGAACCGGGCTACCGCACGCTCGTCGAGGACATCGTCATGGCCGCCGATCCGAAGGTCGACTTCAGCGCGTACGACCTGGTCAACGTCCTGGTCACCCCGAACGCCGGGCCGTCGGCGCTGGACACCGTGCTGTCCGTCACCTTCTCGGGGAACGACGACGCCCCCTACGCGGACGGGGTCCCGCTCTCCCACACGTCCTTCGTCTACAGCCGCCAGGACGACGGCTCGGGGACGTACTCCGAGACCGGTTACCGGGTCCTGCCGCACGAGAACGGCCATGTCTTCGGGCTTCCCGACCTCTACACCGTGGACGGCGGCGGCACGGTCGGGCACTGGGACATCATGTCCGAGGACTGGGGGGCCAACAACGACTTCCTCGGCTGGCACAAGTGGAAGCTGGGCTGGCTCGACAACCACCAGGTCGGCTGCGTGTCCCGGACCGGCACCACCGAGTACGCGCTGACTCCGCTGGCCACCGCCGGAGGCCTGAAACTCGCCTTCGTACCGCTCTCCGACACCTCCGGCTACGCCGTCGAGGTCCGCACCCAGGCCGGCAACGACCAGGCCGTCTGCCGGCCGGGCGTACTGATCTACCGCGTCGAGTCGGACGTGGACACCGGGCACGGCCCGGTGACGGTCGCGGACAGCAAGCGGGACAGCGGGGGCTGCACCCGGCGCCCGAACGTCCACGCGGAGCTCTCGGACGCCCCGTACCGTCCGGGAGAGACCTTCACGGACCGGGCGAACGGCATCAGGATCACGGTGCTCGACGAGGACGCGAAGGGGCGCTATCGCGTCCGTGTCACGCGCGGCTGATTCGGCGCGGCGGAACACGCGGAGCTGATTCCGCGCGGCGGAACACGCGCGGCCGGTCCCGCCCTCTCCCCCGGCGGGTTCGGGGCCGGCCGGGCCCCTAAGCGAGCATGGTGGCCCTCAGCTCCCGCTTGAGGATCTTCCCGGCGGCGTTGCGGGGCAGTGCGGTGTCCCGTACGACGATGTGCGCGGGCACCTTGAAGGCGGCGAGGGACGCGCCCACGTGCGCCCGCAGCTCGTCGGTGGTGACCGAGGCCCCCGTGCGCAGCCGTACCACCGCGGCGACCTCCTCGCCGAGCGCGGGGTGCGGAACTCCGAGGACAGCGGCGTCGACGACGTCGGGGTGGTCGTGGAGGACGGCCTCGACCTCGACGCAGTACACGTTCTCGCCGCCCCGGATCACCATGTCCTTGAGCCGGTCGACGACGGTGACGCGCCCCTCGCGGAGGTGGGCGAGATCCCCGGTCCGGAACCACCCGTCCTCGGTGAAGGCGTTCCGGGTCGCCTCCTCGTCCCGCCAGTAGCCCCGGAAGACGGACTGCCCCCGGAGCTGGAGTTCGCCTACGCCGTCGGCGTCGGGCCGGTCGATCCGCACCTCGACGGCGGGAGCGGGCCGCCCCACGCTGCGCGGGTACGCGCGGTACTCGGCACCGAAGTTGGCGAGGACGCCACCGCAGGTCTCGGTGAGGCCGTAGCCGTTGCGCGGCTCGACGCGCTCCCCGTAGCGGGCGGCGATCCGGGCGACGATCTCCGGCGGGGCGGCGGCCCCACCGGTGTTGAGCATCGTGAGGCTCTCCAGCGGGTCGTCGGTGCGCTCGGCGAGGTCGAGCAGTTGCAGGGCGGTGGTGGGCACGCCGGCGTAGTGGGTGACGCGGTGCTCACGGATGAGCTCCAGCGCCCGGGCGGCGTCCCACTTCCGCATGAGGACGAGGGAACCGCCCGCGGCCATGACGGAGAAGAGGGAGGTGAAGGCGGCCACGTGGAAGAACGGGAACGTGGTGAGCGAGACGGGAGCGGCACCCTGACCCGGGATCGTGCCGCGCGTGAGGGCGGAGGCGGCGGCGAAGTACCGGGGGTTCATCGCGGCCCCGGCCTGGGCGAGGTGGGTGGCGACGGCCCCCTTCGGCCGGCCGGTGGTCCCGGAGGTGTAGACGATGGTGGCGTCGTGCTCGGGCAGGACGTCGACGAGGGGCGGCCCGAGGTGGGGGTCGGTGTCGGGCACGTACGCCTGGAACCCCTCGGCCGCCTCCCCGTGGAAGACGATCCCCGGCACGCCGTGCTTCCGGGCCCAGCGCTCGACCCTG
This sequence comes from Streptomyces sp. NPDC006551, assembly GCF_040611675.1. Lineage (NCBI taxonomy): Bacteria > Bacillati > Actinomycetota > Actinomycetes > Kitasatosporales > Streptomycetaceae > Streptomyces > Streptomyces sp. NPDC006551. The sequence continues at coordinate 2,940 of NZ_JBEXOT010000008.1, read as the reverse complement.
CCGACCCGCTCGCCGTCGACGAGGAGGATGCCGGGCGCGCAGTCGTCGAGCGCGTACGCGAACTCCTCCTCCGTCCACCAGGCGTTGAGGGGGACGGCGATGAGCCCGGCGAGCTGGGCGGCCCAGAAGGCGATCTGCCACTCGGGGTGATTCCGCATGGCGACGACGGCCCGGTCGCCGGGCCGCAGGCCGTGGTCGTCGACGAAACGGCGGGCGAGGCCGCAGGCGGCGTCGAAGAACTCCCGGTAGCTCACGGTCCCACCCTCGGAGACCAGGAACGGACGGTCGCCGTACGCCCAGGTGACCTCCACGAACTCCCGCAGCGTGCGGGGCCCGTCGACATACACGCCCTCCTCGACGGCGAACGGCGCACCGTCGGCGGCCAGCCGCGCGGCGACGTCCCGCGCGACGGAGCCCATGGCCGGATCGGTGTGCGTCGGCACGACCACCCTCACCCCTCGCTAAGCGCTTGCTCAGTTCCCACGGTGGACGCTATGCCGGACCTCCGGAGCCGGTCAACCCTACGCAACACGCCCAGCCCTCGATCCGCTAGGCTGTCCCTGATCACCCACGCCTTCGTAGCTCAGGGGATAGAGCACCGCTCTCCTAAAGCGGGTGTCGCAGGTTCGAATCCTGCCGGGGGCACAGCGCAAAGGGCCAGCTCAGGGGAACATTCCCCCGATGCTGGCCCTTCGTCATGATCGCGACCGTGCCACCTACGTGCCAGAAGGCGGCGGATCGCTGCTCTCCCGCGGATTTCGCGGGCGTGTTCGCGGTTGTGCTGGATGTCGCGGCGGATGTTGGCGGCGAGCCAGGACTCGCCGGGTGTGGCGCCGTGGCCGGCGTAGGTCCAGTGGGCGACGACGAGGACGGTGGCTTCGGGGTTGTCGTCGGGGTCGGGCAGGCCGAGGGCTTCGCGTTGTTGGGCGGCGCGGTAGTCGGCGCGGACCTGGCGTAAGGCGCCAAGGATGGTGGAGTAGCGGCGGGATTTGGTGGAGAAGTGGCCGCGGAAGCCGAGCATGTGAGCCCACGCACGGAGCCTTCGCTCCGGGTAGGCCGCATCGAGGTCCATGCAGGCTTCCATGAGGCGCCGGGGGTGATCGGGCACGTCGAGGAGGATGAGCGCTTCCTTGTTGCCCACCCGGTGGTCGACGCTGCCGGTGGTCTCGGCGGCTTTGGTGGCGTTGGCGACGTAGGCGGCGACGGCCTGTTCGGTGAGGTCTTCGCCCTGGCCGAAGGCGCCGATGGGCTGGACATCGAGCTGGGTCCCCCAGGTGAGGGTCACGTCCTGGTCGACGCCGTGGTCGGGGGCGGCGGGGACGACGACTTGGGCGCGGGCGGCTGCAGCGCGGATGGCGTGGGTGAGGAGGTCGAGGGTGGCCCAGGCCGGAGGCGGGGTGTCGGGGCCCGCAGGGCCGTCGAAGCGGATGACTGCGTGGAAGTGGACGGCGCCGCGCTTTTGGTACTCGGCGACCTTGCCGAACGAGACGCGGGACTGTTCGCGGGCGGCTTTCTGGGTCAGGCCGGCGCGTGCGGCGATCTCGCGGCGGAGGTAGATCGTGAAGTACCGCCACAGCTCGGAGGCGTGGTTGTTCCACAACACCGCGGCCGCGTAGTCGTAGGTCTCCGGGTGGAGCGGGGTGCCGAGTTCGGGCGCGTCCTCCTGGTGCTGCTTCCCGCAGCGGCACGGGCGGTTCCCGGGGCGGTTGTGGACGGGGCCGAAGGACGGGGCGGTGAGGGTGGCGAAGACGCGGGGGTGATCGCGGATCGTCTCCGGGGTGCCCTTGTCGGGGTTGCCGACGAGTCCGGCACGGATCAGGTGGTAGGTGTCCCCCGCATAGGTCCAGGCGCAGGCAGGGCAGCGGGAGGCCCGGCGGTTGCCGCAGGCGACCCGCAGGACCCCACCAGGCTCGTTCTCGGTGGTGTAGGCGTGGAGGACGGTCTTGGTGGCCGGGTCGAGGGTCTTGGTCCCGCCGGAGAGGCGGATGGGTGCGGCGCATCCTCCGGTGCGGCGGATCTGGTCAGTGAGGCGGTCGAAGCCGGGGGACCCGGCAACCCGGAGCAGATCGCTCAGGGTGTCCGGGTCCAGGCCCGCCTGGGTGGCGGTGTCGGTCAAGCACCCGGCTCCGCGTTCCGCTCCACCGGGCGGGCTTCCCGGCTCCGCTCCGCGCGACGCTCCTGCCTCCGGCCCGCTCCGCGCGCGCTGCGTCGAAGCCCGCCCCTGCGAGTGGGATAGGCCCAAAGGCATGAGCCGAGCCCCAACGGTCCGCGGTTCCCTCTCCCTCACCGACATGCCTCCGGCGGGGGCGCTCCGGCTCCGGGATGGCGGGGCGCCGTACGCGAGTGCCGGCCGGTGGGGTGCTGAGGCGGGGAACTCCCATCCCGTCTGCCGTCGACCCAGGACAAGCCGAGCAGACACGGCACCGGGCGTCCAGGTCGTTCGTACAGTGGCGCGCTCCACCTGGACGCCCGGCACCGCGCCCGCTCCACGGTGTGTGGGTCGACGGCAGACGGGATGGGAGTTGGGTTAGTTGTGGCAGAGCAGAGCCATAGGGCTCTCCCCCCCCAGACGAAACCAAGGTCTTAAAAGCAGCCACTAGCCCGTGGGTACGCGCCGTCCGCCAATCCTCTGCCGCTAATTGACGTCATCGAAAGTGGCAACTGAACGGTCGGCATCAAATGCCGGGACTCGCATGGTTGCTCGCTTGCCCGGGGTGGCATCAAGGATTCCCCGCACCACTACAGGTCGACGCTCGCCGTGATACCGAGCGGCACGCCTATAGACATCCAATGGCAGCTCGAAAGAGACAACACAAAGCGCCGGCACCTTCTGGTGTTGCGCTCGCTAAGGGCTGTCCCGCAAACGATCTCCGTCTCAGAGCCGTCGCGGGTAGGCGGGGTGATCGGCGTAGGGTGAGGCGAGGTCGAGCAGGTCGTCGC